>NZ_JBJJMM010000036.1:0-48884 GCF_046231795.1 Pseudomonas sp. KCJK9016
GGCGTTCCAGCGGTCATCATGCTGAATTCCGACATGCCGCCAATGCTCGCAATCAGGTTGAGCGGCAGGAACACTACGTTGATCAATGTCAGTTTGCGCAGCAGGTTGTTCATGCTGTTGTTCATCAGGTTGCCCCGAGCGTCGATCAGTCCCGAGAACACCGTCGAGTAGATTTCCGCCTGCTTGTAGCACTGGTTGTTTTCGATGATGAGGTCGTCGATCAGGCCAATGGCTTCGCTGCCGAAATGCTGTTTTTCCGCGTGATTGCGCAGCCGCGTAAGCACGGCGCCGTTGCTGTGCAGGGCGTTGATGTAATAGATCAGGCTTTCGCTGAGGTTGAACATCTGCACCAGATGCTGATTTTGCATCGAGGCGTTGAATTTCTGCTGCAACTCCCGGGCGACCAGTTTGATCACCTTCAGATGCCCGAGGTAGTGATGGATGTTGTTGAACAGCAGGTCCAGCAACACGTCCAGCGGCGTATTGAGTGGCCGACCCGTGCCGAGACCGTGCAGCGGCGTGTCGTCGGTGGCGATCACCAGCAACTGGCCCGGCGAAAACAGCAAACCGCAGGACGACACCTCGAACGCCAGGCTGCCGCCGCCGGAATAGTTCTCGGGCCGCTTCCAGATCAGAAACAGATGATCGGGATGAAACTCGATCCGCGACACCTCGTCCGGGTCCAGCGCGGAGGCCAGAGCATGCTCATCGAGTTTGAAGTGGCTGTGCAGCAAGTCCCGCTCGGCGGCGTCGGGGTCGCTGAACAGCATCACCTCGGCGTCCAGCCGCTCCACCCGCTGCAACGCGCCATGGCTCAGTGCAAAGCTGTTGATCATCGGCCGGTCACCAGGCCTGGCCGCGACGTTTGAGCTCCAGGCGCCTGACGAACTCTTCCAGCACCAGTGAATACAGATCGTCTTGCAGGTAGGCGTCCTCAATGCCGGCGTCGAGGTTCGGGTTGTCGTTGACCTCGATCACCACCACCTTGTCGCCGGCCTGCTTGAGGTCGACGCCGTACAAGCCGTCGCCGATCAGGTTCGCGGTCTTCACCGCCAGTTCCACCACGGCACGCGGTGCCTCGTGGACGGCCAGTGTGCGGCACTCGCCATTGATGTCCTGGCCATTGGCCTTGTGGTTGTAGATCTGCCAATGCCCCTTGGACATGAAGTACTGGCAGGCGAAGATCGGTTTGCGGTTCAGCACGCCGATGCGCCAGTCGTACTCGGTATAGAAAAATTCCTGGGCCAGCAACAGCACTGAGTGCTCGAACAATTCGGCAGTGGCTTCGAGCAAGGCTTGTTGACTTTCAACCTTGATCACGCCCCGAGAAAAGCACCCGTCCGGGATTTTCAGTACCAACGGGAAGCCAAGGCGTTCGCCGACCCGCTCGAAGTCTTCCGGTCGTTCCTTGTAGAGAATTTCCGTGGCGGGCATCCCCAGTTGATGGCTGTTGAGCAGATCGGTGAGATAAACCTTGTTGGTGCAGCGCAGAATCGACGTCGGATCATCCATCACCACCAGCCCTTCACTTTCGGCCTTCTTGGCGAAGCGATAGGTGTGGTTGTCGACGCTGGTGGCCTCGCGGATCAGCAAGCCGTCGTACTCGGCCAACCTTGCGTAGTCCTTGCGCTCGATCAGCTCGACATCGATGCCCATGCCCTTGCCGACCCTGACGAAATTTTCCAGTGCCCGCGTGTTGGAAGGCGGCAAGGCTTCCTGAGGATCGTGCAGGATCGCCAGGTCATAACGCGCCACTTGCGGTGAACGCGGAACACGCCAGATCTTGCGGCTGAAGCCATCCAGCGCATTGGCAAACTGGTCTTCCTGGTCGTCGCGCAACTTGTGCAGGGCACCGGACTTTATACCTTCGATGTGCCAGCCGTTGGTTCGACGAAACTCAACTAACAGAACCGGACACGGAAATACTTCAAACAATTGCCGGGCCAGATCCTGCAACGCCTCGATATGGGTTCTGCCGAAATAAAGCGTCAACGTGAAACCTTCAGTGTCGTTGTAAAGGTGATGACTGAGAGCCTTTTCCAGAGTTTTATCCAGATCATCCAGTGCAAGTCCGTAAAGCGATTTACGAGCCAGTTCGCTGATGGTCCGCACCGACGGAATCACCTTGTGACCCCGGGCCTCGGCCAGCAAGGAGCAGTAGTAGCCGTGGCCCAGGTACTTGTAGCTGCGGCACAGATTGATGACCTGAACGCGTTTGCCCGGCTCGTTATCGGGGGGTTGTTCGAGGTATTCCTGGGCCGTCAGGATACCTTCACTGGGGAAATAGGATGCCCAGTCTTCCTTGCGCTCGACGATGATCATCACCTGGCTGGAAGTTCTGACTTTCGGCTTTAAACAAGTTGCCGCTGACAAACTTTGAAGAGATACTTCGCGCCAATGACCCTGTACCGCTGACATAGAAATTGATCCGTTGGAGAACAAGACCATTTCTATTAAGCACGAACTTTTTCGAAAGTCTCGTTTCGTTACGCAACTTTTACGGCGGTCATATGAACACTGTTTTTCGTTGGGCGACGGTTGATGATTTGTCCGCGCTGCTGGCGCTGGAAATGCATTGTTTCACCTCGGACCGGCTCACCCGCCGCAGCTTTCAGTGGATGATCACCCGCGCCCACGGCCGGTTACTGGTGGCCGAACGCGAGGGTCAGCTTTCAGGTTATGCGCTGGTACTGTTCCATCGCGGGACTTCGCTTGCACGGCTGTATTCCATCGCCATTTCTCCCGAGGCCCGGGGTGCCGGGATGGGCAAGCAGCTGCTGCAACGCATCGAAGCCTGCGCCCTTGAGCATGACTGCGCTTATCTGCGGCTTGAAGTACGCACCGACAATCCCGCCGCCATCGCGTTGTACGAACGCAGCGGCTACCGGCGTTTTGCACGGATTCACGATTATTACGAAGACCATGCGGACGCCTTGCGCCTGGAGAAACGCATTCTGCAACACCGCGATTCGCGCAGCATCCAGGTGCCCTATTACCGGCAAACCACCGATTTCACCTGCGGGCCGGCCTGTCTGCTGATGGCCATGGGCGCCTTGAAGACTGATCGTTTGCTGGAGCGACGCGAAGAATTGCAACTCTGGCGTGAAGCGACCACGGTGTTCATGACCGCCGGCCATGGCGGTTGCAGCCCTCAAGGCCTGGCGCTGGCGGCCTGGCGCCGTGGGTTTCGCGTTCGCTTGCAACTGAGTATGGCGGGGCCGTTGTTTCTCGACGGAGTGCGCGACGCGCATAAAAAGGACGTCATGCGCCTGGTGCATGAGGAATTCATGGCACAACTGAAGGACACCGATGTGGAACAGATCATCGGCACGTCACTGGATTTGCCCCGACTGCTCGGTGCCGGCGGACAACCGTTGGTGCTGATCAGCAGCTATCGCCTGACCCGCTCCAAATCGCCGCACTGGGTGATCGTCACCGATTGCGACGAAGACTTCGTCTACCTGCATGACCCGGATGTCGACCACAGCCAGCATCGTCAGCCCATGGACTGCCAGCATGTGCCGGTCAGCCATGGGGAGTTCGAAAAAATGTGCCGGTTCGGCCGAGGCAAGCTGCGGGCGGCGGTGATCCTCTACACCCGCTCAGCCTCATGAAGCGTTCATTTGAGTCCGACCTTGTACAGCGCACCGTCGGACTCATCTGTCAGCACATACAGATAACCGTCCGGGCCCTGTCGAACGTCGCGTATCCGTTGCTTCAAATCGCCCAGCAAGCGCTCTTCGTGCACCACCTTGTCGCCGTCGAACTGCAGGCGAATCAGTTCCTGAGTGGCCAGTGCTCCGATGAACGCATTGTGCTGCCAGGCTTTGAAGCGATCGGCATCATAGAACGCCATGCCGGTGACGCCCGGTGATTTTTCCCAGACATGGTGCGGTGCCACCGTGCCTTCGACGGTTTTGCCCCGGGCTTCCGGTATCGGCTGCATCGAGTAGTTGATGCCGTGGGTTGCCAGCGGCCAGCCGTAGTTCTTGCCGCGCTCGATGATGTTCACCTCGTCGCCGCCACGGGGGCCGTGTTCGTTCTCCCAAAGCGTGCCGTTCCACGGGTTGAGAGCTGCGCCCTGCGGGTTGCGATGGCCATAGGACCAGATTTCCGGACGGACACCGGATTGGCCGACAAACGGGTTGTCGTCGGGAACCTTGCCGTCCGGGTAGATGCGCACGACCTTGCCTTGCAGCTTGTCCAGATCCTGTGCGGTGGGGCGATCGTTGTTCTCGCCGAGGGTGATGAACAGATAACCGTCACGGTCGAACACCAATCGCGAGCCGAAGTGATTGCCGACCGACAGCTTCGGCTCCTGACGAAAGATCACGTTGAAGTCCTTGAGGGTTTTCAGGTCGTCCGACAGTCGACCGCGCCCTACCGCCGTGCCAGCCTTGTCACTGGCACCACCGCCTTCGGCGTATGACATATACACCAGCCGGTCCTGTTTGAAGTCCGGCGACAGCACCACATCAAGCAAGCCGCCCTGCCCCTTGGCCCAGACCTTGGGAACGCCATCGATCGGTGCCGACAACTGGCCGTCAGCTCCCACCACCCGCAGGTTGCCCGGACGTTCGGTCACCAGCATGCCCTGTCGATCCGGCAAAAACGCCAGCGCCCAAGGGTGCGCCAGGCCCTGGGCGATGGTGGTGACTTCAAGGGTGCCCTGCTCGCTTTGCAGCTCTTTGGAGGCGACGGCAAACGCCGGACTGCAGAGGACTGCGCCGGCACACAGACCGGCCAATAGGGTTTTACGCAACATGCACGATTCCTTTTGTTCGATTGAAGGGCTGACAGAAGCGGTTCTGCCATTCAACGGTTGCTGTCGCCGTCACGGGCGGGTGGATTGGGAATGAATTTCGGCGGTGTGCCCGGCACCGAACGCGCCGGCTGACCATTGCCGATGCCGCCGTTTTCTAGGGTGGGCTGTCGAGGTACGGGCACGGTGTTCGGCCCGCGAATCACTGGATTGGCGGGCTGCGTGCCCTGCATGCTGTTGGGATTGGCCCGGTGGATCGGGCTGTTGTAGGGATTGCTGCTGTTGCCGGTCGGACTTTGTGCCAGCAGCAAGGCATCAGCGTGAACCAGCCCGCCACTGAGGGCGAGCAATGCGATGCCTGACAGAAAACGGTTCATGGACGGCCTCTCTCGATGCGCTGGATTCAGAGCCTTCGAGTCCACGCTACGCCGAGGGTTCGGATTTGTTAACCCCGTCCTCGCTAAACAAGGTGTAACACGATTTGACCTGCAGCTCGCCGGCAACCCGCAGAAACTTTTGCGCAGCCGGACAGGTCAGCCGAACATCACGCGGAGAACGGCACCATGGCTCGGGCAATCTGGAAAGGCGCAATCAGTTTCGGACTCGTGCATATCCCTGTGGCACTGGTCTCGGCCACCTCGTCACAGGGCGTGGACTTCGACTGGCTGGACAGCCGCAGCATGGATCCGGTGGGCTATAAACGGGTCAACAAGGTCACCGGCAAGGAAGTCACCAGGGAGCACATCGTCAAAGGTGTGCAGTTCGAGAAAGGCCGATATGTGGTGCTCAGCGAGGAAGAGATCCGTTCGGCGCACCCGGTTTCGACCCAGACCATCGATATTTTTTCCTTCGTCGACAGCGCGCAGATCCCGTTGCAGAACATCGATACGCCCTACTACCTCGCGCCTGACAAGCGCGGCGGCAAGGTATACGCCTTGCTGCGTGAAACCCTGAGCAAGACCGACAAGGTCGCGCTGGCCCGTGTGGTTTTATACACGCGCCAATACCTGGCGGCGTTGATGCCGCTGGAGTCAGCGTTGGTGCTGGTGAAACTGCGCTGGCCGCAGGAAGTGCGCAGCCTCGATGAACTGGCACTGGGCAGCGACGTGACCAAACCGCAACTGGCCAAGGCCGAGCTGGACATGGCCAAACGGCTCGTTGAAGACATGAGCGCAGACTGGAATCCCGACGATTACCACGACGAATTCGAAGACAAGATCATGGCCCTGGTGGACAAGAAGGCCCATGAAGGCAAGATCGAAGACGTTGAGACCGCAGACGGCGAAGAAGAACGCAAATCTGCTGATGTTATCGACCTGACGGAACTGCTCAAACGCAGCCTCGGAGGAAAAACCGCTGCCAAACCGGTCAAGAAAACGGCCAGAAAAACCAAAAAGGCCTCGTGAAATGAATCGGGCGACTGTCTTGCAACAGTCGCCCGAGTTATCAGATCAGAATGAAAATGGCCAGCAGGCCGCCGAAGATCGCCCACTTTTCCAGGTAGTAGCGCGTGCGATTGCGTTTTTTCAGTTCTTTGCCGCGCAGGCGGATCTTGTAGATTTTTGTGAAAAAGCGATTGATGCCGCCCGTACGGTCGCCCGCATCGTTCGGAGCCCCCGCCGCCGACATCACAGTGCGGCTGAACCAGCGGTTGAACGCAGCCGCCCAGCGATACTTCATTGGGCGTTCGACATCGCAGAACAGAATGATGCGGTTCTGGTCGGTGGTGTTTTCCGCGTAGTGAATGTAAGTCTCGTCGAACATCACCGCCTCACCGTCACGCCAGTGATAGCTCTCGCCATCGACGTTGATGTAGCAACCGGCGTCGTTCGGCGTTTCCAGGCCCAAGTGATAACGGTAGGAACCGGCATACGGGTCGCGGTGACGCACCAGTTTCGAGCCCGGTGGCAATTCGGCGAACATCGCAGCCTTGATCGAACCGATGCTTTGCACCAGCTCGGTGGTGCGAGGGCACATTTGCAAGGCGGACGGATGGCTGTCGCCGTACCATTTCAGGTAGAAACGCTTCCAGCCTGTCTTGAAGAACGAGTTGAAACCGACGTCGTCGTACTGGTTGGAACGCTTGATCGCACCGGCACGCAGAAGATTCTGACCTTCCTCGCGGATCTCTTCCCAATGGGCCTGCAACGGGCTCAGATCGGGAAAGTCCTTCGGATCGAGGTAGGGTTTGTTCGGTTTCTTCGAAAACAGATAAAGGAAGCAGTTGATCGGCGCCAGAAACGTCGAATGGTCACTCAACTGGCGGCCCAGCTTGTGGCGCACACGACCACGCAGGTGAACGTATGCAATGGAAATGACATAAATAGCGGCAATGATGAGTTTCACGGAAATCGTCACACGTCAAAAGTGAACAAACTGCGCGCCTGCCGGCCAGGGGCTCAGGACATGATGCAGTGGCATGAATACAAAATACGGTCCCGAGGGCACTTCCCTGAGCGCTCGCCGTCAGCGGCTATTGGGTGATCGGATGGCATTTTAGCCATACTTTGTAACCAATGGTGAACCTCATCTGTGAAAAACTGTCCCGCGATTGCGCCAAAGGGCACCCACAGTTTGACCGCCCCGTCATTCTTCGGACAGACGAAGCCGGTGCCCTGACGCTTCAGGACACCTCAAACACCTTGATCCGCCTGTTTTTCCTGACCACTGATGCCGTGTCTCATCGTTTTTCCTGGCGCAAGCCGCTGCCGAGTCTTCCATCAGCAACAGGCAAAACGCCTGACGCGAGCTACGGAACGACCATCGTAATCAGAAATGAACCGGATCTGATCGACTGCCCCGCCTTGTCCACCAGAATGTATTGCTGATCGAAGTAAGCACCATCGCGCCCGGTGTCGTGGACAAGTTTAACGTTGGCCGAGGAGCCATCCGGAGCCTTCGCACTCAACGCAGGCACTACGTTTTGCGCAGAAATGATGTTGTTGCGGCTGGAGGATGGGCAACCGCTGAGCGCCATGGTTGCACCCGGCGCGCTGGACGCCTGGCAACCGGCACCGAACACTCGGCCTTTGAAATTGATGACGCCTTGAGCCGAGGCCGTTGAAAGGTAGGAGGTAGTGACCATCGCAACCAATAATGCCGTAGATAGCAGCTTGACTTTCATGATGATGCTCCTGTGTTGATAAGGAATACATCGTCACTTCAGTCGGATAGTTTAGACGTTTCGGTGTTGCAACTGGCGTTGTTACAAATCAAGGCCTCTTCAGTACACCAGCCGGCTGTCTTTCCGTATGGGTGAACGGCAGGAAGAACCGGCGTTCAACACAAGCTACTGGTAGGTTATGTTGACCGTTACCTGGCTGACCAACGTTCCGGATTTGACTGCACCGGCCTTCCAGTACGAGGCCTCCAGCGGCAGCGAAGCCACGCCGTTTGAAGTCGTTACGGTACGCGCGCTGTCAGTCCCATCGGCACGAATCGTAGTCCCGTTCGAACTCAGATTAAGTGCGATGCCCCCGGCCGTGCCGGTATTCTGGAATCGCCATTTATCGGTTGTGTCCGGTGTGCCCGAGAATGCAAAGGTAACGTTGCCCACCCCGAGATCACAGCGGGCGGTCAACTGGAACTCCTTTGTGCCCACAGAAACCTGGTCGACAAAAACCGCGATGGACACCGGATCCAGCGTAATCGTGCGACTGATATCACCCGGGTCCAGGTTGCAGGTTCCCGGCATGATCACCCCTTCGAATTTCAACGTCCCGGTGGTCGCGGCGTGAACGCTGAATATCGTCAAGCTCGCCAGTACTGCCAGAGCAAAGAGAGGCCGTATTCCCTTGCGTACGAAGGTCGTTGCGATATTTCCGTTCATCTTTGCCTCTTCATTGATTGAAGTCATGTTCATCGTATCTCCTGACGCCACCCAAACTCACGACTTGCAGACGCCTTGCAACTGCGGGAAATTCAGCTGGCCGGCCTGCTTGACGCTCCCAAGATCAAAAGGTACCCGGCACGCATCTGCACCCGCCTCCCCCCAACGAACCGTCAACTCGCCCCGGTCTTGCGCCACCCGTACAAACATTTTCCCCGCCTGACCGACAACCCCCACATTGGCGCCATGTTCGTCGAATACATCAGCACCGTAAGGAATCGGACTGCCATCGACCTGCGTTGCGTTGATCAATACAGCCCTGCCGGTGCTGGTTTCGAACGCCATCATCACCACCGATCCGGCTTTGGGTGCTACGTTTTGCGAAGCGTTCTTGAGCTCAACGTCATGAGACATACCTTTGGGGTCCAGTTCGACCGAGTTACTGCGGTAAGGCACCAGGTAGGGAACGACCGCATATCCGTTTCCACCGATTTGCGTATTGCCGCCACTGCCCACAGCCGCCCCCTCAGCGCCAGGAGCATGGACAATCCCGAAAGTGTCACCCAGCTCCGGAGTCAGTGTCACACCGCCGGGGTGAGCAACCACGCCACCGGACACACCAAACGAATTTGATCGGTAACCCGAGCCCTGACTAAAGCCTGCCGAGGTTTCGGCGTACTGCCCCCGATAGGTCAAATCGACATCCGTGCTGTTGGTGTTCGTCTGGCTGCCCTGGGTGCGACTGGCAGACGCACCGTAACTGAACTGATTTCGCTCCCCCAGGGTGCCGCTCACACCGGATCGTATGGCGTCCTGCTGATCGCTATGGCTGAGCGATGTCGACAGCATCGGTGACCGCGGAGCGCTGCCCAGAGGGATGCTGAAGGTCACGTCAATCTGATCATTGCTGCGGTTGGTGGCGAGATCCCGGCTGCGTTGGGCACTGACGGTATAACTCACCTGACGCCAGGAGTTGCTGTAGCCGATGCTGAAGTCCAACGTCTTTTCTTTACGACTCCAGTATTGCTGCGAGGAGCCGGTCATATAGACCGATCCCTGGCTCATGTTCTGGCTGAGACTGAGATCCAGACGTTCACGCACACGGCCGATCTCGCTCGTATCACCACCGTGGCTGGCCGTCTCGCGAAATTGCGCGGCATCGCGTACCCCAAGAAATCCATCGGTGGAGTAGCGAAATGCACCCAATGCAAAATTGGTCCCGGTTTCAGCGAAGTTCTTGTTATATCGAAACTGCACACTCTGCCCCTGCATCGAGTCCGCGCCGGGGATTTCAGTCTGCGAAGCCGTGAGGTCGAAGGACACCGCACCAATCGGTGTGTTGAAGGCGGCACCGATCAGCGGCGAGTAATAACCTTCTGAGAAGTTGGCACCGGTGTATGCGGTGACAATATCGTTAAGGCCACGCTGATAGGTGCCCTGCATCAGCCAGGGTCTTTCGGTCAGGCTCAATTCGTCAATGACACCGGCGCTCACTGCATAACGCTGGTAGCCTGGACGCAATAGATTGGCGTTGGAGGCGAACGGAACCACGAAACGTCGTTTACGGCCATCGGCCTCGGTGACAGTGACGTCCAGATCACCGCCATAACCTGTGGGGAACAGATCCTCGATGACGAACGGGCCCGGAGGCACACTGACCTCGTCCAGCAGAACACCACGCTGACGCACGGACACCCGCGCGTTGGTTTCTGCAACACCGCGCACGATCGGCGCATAGCCGGTCAGCGAGTCAGGCATCATCCGGTCATCGGTCGCCAGGGTCACGCCTCGCAGGCGCACACTGTCGAACATTTCGCCGCTGGTGTAGATCTCACCCATCATGAGTTGGGATTGCAGGGGCGCCAGGCCTCGCTGCACGAAGGTGGCATTTCGCTGATAGCCGGAGCCTGTGGTGTTACGGCTATAAGAGCCGTTGTGGCGAAAGTTCCAGTCGCCCAGGTTCAGACCGGTGTTGAGGCCTATATAAGCCGAATTCGATGATTGCCCGTAATTATTCGCGTTGTAGACATTGGCGTTATAGCGCACGAAGCCGGCACTGACCCCACTATCCCAATGTTCAGGACTGACATAACCACGCGCCGTACGCGCCATGTAGAGTTGTGGCACCTGAACCTCCAGCTTGCTTTCGCCGGAGTCGAAGGTCACGGTCGCCCCCGGTATATAGGCACTGACATCTCCACAGACCGGTTTCGCCGGAAAAGGCGTCGGTGCAGCCGTGTCGGCCTGAGCAGCCTTCTGCGGCACGCCATCGATATCGATACCGAGCCTGATCAGCATGGCGCGATCAATGCATAACTGGGCGCTGGATTGTCCCTCGACCGAAACGAACTGAAGTTCTTCACGACCGATCCAGGTTCCGTTGACATAGATGTCTGAGCGGTAAGTACCCGGCAACACCACGTTGCCAGCGTTGAAGCGCGTGATATCGAACTGCCCTGCACCGGCGCCGCCGGGGAAAAAAGCCGGGTTGAATTCGACCTGCTCGGTCTTGGAAGCCGCCATTGCGCTGCCGTTGGCCAATAACAGAAGGCCATGAATCACCTTGGCCAGACGACGTTGTATAGAACTGCTTCGGTACGGCACGGTCCATCTCATACTTGCGCTCCAGCACAGCTCCCCGCCAAAACGCGGGCAAAGCGGGCTCAATGCAGCCCTTTGAGGCACATCCATAAATGCGTGGGTGGTTGGCTGAGTCCGGGCTTTCCCGGGAAGGGTCAACGCCTCACGGGGCGACCTTGCCGACGTGAGAAACCTTCACACCAATGTCGTCAATCGTTTCAAACTCGATATGCGCCCGCGTCTCGGGCATGGCTGTCAGCCCCTGTAACGGAATCACGGTGCTGGCCTGCGGACTGACCATGTTGTCTGAGCTGGTCTGAGCGACACTTCGTTCATAGCGTTTGACGCCTGCCACCAGACTCACCGAGTCGAAACTCATGTAATAAGGCGTCGGGTTATGCACTTTCAGGCTCACGCCTTGCTTTGTGTGCACCAACTCCCATCGCAGCTTCTCCGGCGCCTGGTTTGCCGTATAAGGCAAGTTATCTGGCCGGAAGAACACTTTCAGGCGAGAACGAAACGCCAGTTGCAACTGATTGGCCGCTTCGGCTTCCCGAACCTTCGGCGGGACTTCCAGCATGTTCAACCAGAACAGGCTTTCCTTGTCGCCAGGCAATGGCTCTCCGGTGTAGACCAGGCGCACGACCTGCTGCTTTTCCGGCTCAAGACGAAAAATCGGCGGTGTCGCAACGAACGGCACCCTGGCGTTCTCCGGAGTGACGTTCTCGTCACCATCGTCCAGCCAGACCTGTACCAGCGCGGGACTTTTGTTCTTGCTCTGGAACCAGATCGATACATCCTTCTGATTCGCGGGGTAAATCACGCGCGTGCCGCTGATCACTACGCCGGCATGCGCAACATTAATGAATGCCAGCATCAGAACTGCGGCCTTGAGAATCCCTGCAATCGATCTCGTCCGTGAAGCCACACCCATACGGAGTAATGCACAAATATTCATGGCGCTTGGTCGCTAATCCAAATCAGAGTGGCAGATCGACTGAGTGCTTGATACGCGCGCCAAAGTCGTTCACCTCGGTGAATTCGACTTCCTTTGCGCCTGCAAGCCTGGTGTGCAGACCCGGCAACACGAAGCGCTTCACATCACCAGAAGGCAGCAACAGGCTGTCGTTGGCTTCGGCGTTGGGCGCCTTGGCGTATCGCTGGCCTCCCTTGCCAACCAGTTCCGCCTTGGCCACGGAAATGTGATAAGGCGTTGGATTGGTCACTTCCAGAGCGTATCCGCCGCGATAATCGATCAACTTCCAGGTCAGTTTCGAGGCAGCGTCGGAGCGCTCGGAAGAAAGCTTGTCCGGCCTGAAAAACACCCGGATGCGTGAGCGAAACGCCAGCTCGATCAGGTTTCTGCTATCGGCATTCACGGCCTTCGGCTGAATTTCCATGACATTCAGCCAGAACAGACTTTCGCGGTCTTTGGGCAGCGACTCACCGGTATAACGCATCCGTAGCGCCTGCTGCTTTTGTGGATCGAGGCGGAACACGGGCGGCGTTGCGGAGAACGGCACCTTGGCTGTCGCCGGGGTCGAACGCTTGTCACCATCGTCCAGCCAGGTCTGAACCAGTACCGGTCGGGTCCCCTTGTTCTCCATCCTGACAACGACTTCCTGCTCCTCGGCCTTATAGATCACGCGCGTGCCATGGATAATCACCGAAGCGTGGGACGCAGTCGCGCACAGCGACGCCATGGTCCACGCGCAAACGGCGAAAACCCAACGAACCTTGTTGTTCATCAGTGAAAGTCTCTAGAAAAATGGCGGCTCCACGACCTGGGCGTGGAGCCGGCAAAGCGGGAGCACGCAGGCGCCCGCTTCTGCTTCAGTCGGCGTACTCGACCATGAAACCAACGCGGGTGGCGACAGTACCTTCACTGGCAGCACCGGTTGCGTAGTATTGGGCAGCCAGCGGGATCGCGGCCTGGTTGTCGGCAATCACGACGCCGTCGGATTTCTGGGTGTAAACGTTGATCGGGGTACCGTCTTGCTTGGTCACTTCGATCTGTACGTTCTTGGCGTCGGTGGTGTTCGTCGGATCATTCCAGCCGTCGATGTTCAGGCGGCCGGTAGCCACGTCAATTGCCGGGCTCGACGGATCGAATGCAACCAGGGCAGTACGGCCGTTGGTGCAGGCGGTTTCACCTGGCGCACCGACACGGATGACGAAGCCGGTCAGGTTGGCGCGGCTGCCAGCAGTGGCCAGACGGGCTGCCGAAACACCGTCCAGCTCTACATCTTTGGAAACAGCGCCGGTGCCTGGAGTGGTCCCTTCAACAGTGCAGGTCACATCGGTCACAAGACCGCTAAAATTGATGACGCCGTCATTGGCAGCGAATGCTGGCAGAGCGACAATGCTGGAGAACGCCAACGCAACGGCGGCGGACAGGATACTTTTTTGCATGGGGCACCTTGATCTTCTAGTTTTTCCCGCCTGTTACAGCGGATCAGGATTCGGGGCCGATGTTTTCCAAGCAGCCCGCGCCCTGAATTCTGGAGGACTCCAAGGATGACCAACATCGAGAAATCTCGAATCTGCGCAAATTCGACAGTCTTCGACTGAGCAAGCGTGAAGTACGAGTGACTGGCCTTTTCGACTGCCTGTCAAAATCGCATTGCCCCAATGACTCAACGCGACATGGAGATTGTTGATGATTCGCCCTCGACTCAGTCCCTATACCGTCATGCTGGTGGATGATCACAAGATCATCCGCTTCGGCATCACCGCCTGGCTGTCGACTGAACTCGATATAAAGGTGGTCGGCTCCTACGCCACCAGCCGTGAACTGCTGGCAGCGCTGGCGCGACAGGAAGTCGATGTGGTCATCATCGATTTCATGCTTGGCGAGACCGAGATCGACGGCATCCACCTGATCCGCACGCTACGGTTGCGTCATCCCAGATGCAAAATCCTGGTTCTGTCGTCGCATTACTCAACGGCAACGGTCACGCTGGCCATGCAGAACGGCTGCCACGGCTTTTATGGAAAAGTTCAGGATCTGGAAGAACTCGCCACTGCGATTCGCAAAGTCGCGTGCGGGCAAACCTACTTGCACCCCAACATGGCCAGCGAACTCGAATCGCAACTCAAACCTTCCGTGACAGCCGCTACTGACGAGATGGGCGCCGACCAGGCGCTGGCCAGGAACAAAGCCTTGTCCTCCAAGGAGCAAGAAGTTCTCAGGTGTTTTCTCAATGGCATGTCGGTCAATGAGATCGCCGTCAAATTCTCGCGCAGTGCCAATACCATCAGCACCCAGAAACAATCGGCCTATCGCAAGCTGGGCATCAAGACGGACAGCGAGCTATTCAAGCTCGATCATTTGTTGCGTAACGAGTGACGCGTCAAACGCGGTCATGCCGGTTGCCCGTTGCGGGCAACCGGCATTGCCAACGGAAGCGGCAGGCTTGCGACCATCGTCAAAGAACTTCAAGCATGGCTTCGCCCGTATTGGCTGCAAGCTGTTGTCATGCGCGCAACTGTTCCAGCAGTCGCACCTCCAGTGCCAGAAGACAAGACAAAATCGCCTCGACCTGCTTGCGGTATTGCGCCGGTTCAGCCTCTTCCACCACCAATTGTTCAAGTCGCTGACAGGCTTCGTGCAGCGTCTGGTCACCGACCAGTTGAGCACCACCTTTGATCTTGTGTGCGACATGGGCCAATGCGTCGTGGTTATTCTCAAGCATCAGACGCTCCAGCGAGCGTCTGTCATCGCGGTGCGTCTGCAGAATCTCCTGCACCAGAGGCTCGAATGACTCAGGGCTCAGCAATCTGATCTTGTCGAGTTCACTGCCGCCGCTCGTGGCAGCCTGCGCCCGTCGTTTGCTGGTCTGCTGCACTTGGGCCAGTGACAGCGTCAGGGCTTCCACCCCCAGTGGCTTGAACAGGCAACGCGTCATGCCGGCCTCCAGACAGCGCTCGATGATTTCCGGCTGGGCGCTGGCCGTCAGCCCGAAAATCGGATGTGCCCGCACGCCTTGCTGCTGCTCCTCTTCGCGCATCCGGCAACTGAGCTGATAGCCGTCCACCCGGGGCATATTGCAGTCTGTGATCGTCAAGTCGAATGGCGGCTCCGCACTCTTCCATTGAGCAAAAGCGGATTCACCATCATCGCAAGGCCAGGCTTCGTGTCCCAGGTACTCCAACTGTCGGCATAGCAGTAACCGGTTTGGCGCATGATCTTCAACAACCAGAATTTTCAGTTTGTGCCCGAACGATGCTTCGACGATGGGCAACGAGTTGCTTTGCTCGACCTCGACCAGGTCCGCGTCGAAAATCAAGGTAAAACGTGAGCCCAGGCCCAGTTGACTGTCGACCGTCAGTTGCGCTCCCATCAGTTTCGCAAGGCTGGCACAGATACTCAGTCCCAACCCGGTGCCGACGGCCCTGTTCGAATGGGGATCGGCCTGAACGAACGGCTCGAAGATTTCCTGTCGCTGGGTCTCGCTCAGACCTCTGCCGGTGTCGCTGACTTGAATGGCAAAGCGTGCCCGACCGGCTGGCAACTCACCTGGCAGCTCACGCAAGATCAGTTGTACAGAGCCCTGATCGGTGAATTTGATCGCGTTACTCAACAGGTTCGCCACCACCTGATTGAATATCAGCGCATCGATCATGACGCCAGGATGATGCACCTCGGTCACCAGTCGATATTCAAGATTCTTGCTGCGTGCGTTGGTTTCGAACAATCGATAGATCGATTGCGCCTGATCTTCCAGATGCGTCGGACGCGGTGCCAGCGTCATCTCGCCCGCTTCGATCTTGGACAGATCGAGAATGTCGCCGATCAACGACAACAGAGACTGCGCCGACTGATGGGCCACTTGCAGGTTCTCATCCATATCGGCTGCACTGGCACCTTTGAGACGCAGCAATTCAATCAGGCCGACCAGCGCACTGACGGGCGTGCGAATTTCGTGGCTCATGCTGGCCAGAAAAACCGATTTCGAACGGTTGGCCTCGGTTGCGGTTTCCTTGGCCAGACGCAATTGCTCTATCAGGTGTTCACGCTCGGTAATATCGAGCCAGCCACCGATGACGCCGATGTATTGGCCATTGAAATTGAGGAACGGCAGAATCCAGTGATAGACCCGGTATTGCTGCCCACGCACTTCCACATCCATGTCCGTGAATATCGACTGGCCGTTTTCCAGGGTATCCAGATAAGTGTGGTGATAGCGCTCGCTGAACTCGGCGCTGAACACCTGGCTTTCAACCAGCGTCTTGCCGATCAACTCTTCTCGGGACATCTCGAAGAAATCCAGATACGCCTGGTTACAGTGAGCCAGCCGCCCTTCACTATCGCGCACGTAAAGGGCAACCGGTGCGCCATCGATAAGCGTACGACTGAACTCCAGCTGATCCTGCAGAGCGCGCTCGGCCTTCTGCCGTTTGCGGATCTGGACACGCAGGTAGCGAATCCACACCAGGAACAGCAAAACCAGCAATGCAGAACCGGCAACCACCTGGACCACTACGTCTTTGTAAGTGTTCCAGGGGCTGGCTACCGCGGGGGCGGCGTTGTTGCGCCAGCGGTCGGTCATGTCCTTCATTTCTTCCGGCGGAATCGCCAGCAAGGCCGCATCGATAATGCCCTTGAGCGTTTCGTTGCCCGGCGCTACCGCCATGGCGATTGCCGCCGGTGACGGACCGATGACCGAGGTGATATGCAAGTCGGCCCGGAAATGTTGCGTGATGAAATAGTCGGCACTGATTTGTGGAGTCACAGCCCCCTCCACTTCCTTCTCGGCCAGCATCTCGATGCCTTGCGTGGCGTTTCGCACAATCACCTGATCGACTTTCGGATAGTTTTTCGTGAGCCAGGGCGACAACGGATTCCCCCAGGCCAGTGCCAGGCGCAGACCGTTGAGTTCCTCAAGACTGTGCCGTTCCGCGTCACTGTGCCGGGTCACGACCACGAAGGGGCTGACTAGATAGGCGCGGCTGATGCGGCTGGCTGGAAACATTCCTCCACCGACACTCAGCGCAGCAATAAAATCGATTTTCCTGTCCTGTAACTGTTCAACCATTTCGTCGACGCCGCCGGTGCGCACGATTTCAAAGGACAGTCCCGTCATCTGGCCAATACGTTTCAGGAGTTCGGCACTCAGCCCCTGCAACTGGTTGGTTTCATCGAAGAATGTCAGGGGCGCATAGGAATTCGACACCCCGACCTTGAGTGTCTTGTGATTCGCAATCCACTCAACTTGCTCGGAACTGAGGTTGAGTGAAGGCCGCGCCACGACAAAGTTGTTGTTCAGCCCCCAACGGGAAGTGATACGCAGCATGCTCGCAACCGGAATCGCTGCAAGCGACTGGTTGATGGCCTCCAGCAATTGAGGAGCACGAACGCTGACCGCAAAGTTGAGGTCCGCAGCCCCTGGTCTGCTGGCGTCGCCTGCGAAATAAAGCTCATTGCGATAAAAGCGCGAGATCAGAAACTCGGCGGCTATGGCATCGATACGCAAGACATCGGCCTGTTCGTAGGCAAGCCCCGCCATGGCGTTCAAATAATCGGTATAGGGAACCAACGTGTTGTTCGGGTATTGCGCCCTCACGCGATTGCCCATTGCCTCAGTGTGGGCGATATAGGCGATACGATCCCCGCTGAGCACATCGGTGGTTTTCTCGGAATGATCGATGCGTCGTACAAGGACTTTGCGGTTGAGCAGGTAAGGCTTGGAGCCATTGAACAACGGGCTCGGCTCATCATCGGCAGCGCCGAGGGCGAGCATGTCCACCTCCCCCTTGGCCATGCCCCGTAACGCATCATCGCGCGTCGGGTAATGCAGCATCCGCACTGGCAACCCGAGCATCTGCTGCAACAATCCCAGCGTATCGGCCACAACACCTTCAAAGGTGTCGCGCTCGAAGCCCATGTAGAGCGGTGGATGCGCGCCCCCCCAAAAAGCGACGCGTATTGAACTGCGATCACTGAGCCAGGCCTGCGTCGCATTATCGAACGTCACCGATGGCGCCAGCTCCGGCGTTCGAACGGTGAGCCGCGCTTCATCGATAGCAAAAGCGCACGGGATCATTGCCAACATGCATAACAGGCAAAAGCAAATGCACCTACGAACAGCGGACAAGGTATTCAAAGGGTTCTACATCCTGAATGTGCAGGAAAATAATCGTTGAGTGTCGTGCATGATCGGGCGCCTGTAAAAGCCCCTCCCATGCACGCGCTCCACACAGCACTTTTTGTTTATTCTTTACCACGCAACCACTGCAACAACACCCCGGCACTGGCGTATTGACGCAGGATGGACTGATACCCATCGAAGCGGTTGGTGATTTCGTTGACCTGGTTGCCGTAATGGTCGTTTTCGGCCGTCAGGACATCAAGCAAGGTACGTTTCCCCAAGTGGTGCCACTGTTGGTAGAACGCGTCGCGAATCCGGTCTGACTCCACCGAAAGGTTGCGGTACAGCTCGGCCCGCTCCAGTTGCGTGCGGGCGTCATTATCTGCCGCGCGAATCTTGAACTCCAGATCACGGCGTTGCTGGGCGGTTTCCTGGCGACTGGCATCGGCGCGCTGCAGTGCCGCGCGCTCTGCCGCGCGGGTCGAGCCACCTCGAAACGCGCCCCAGGTCATGCTCAGATTGGTCTGCCATGGCTGCTCCATTCCCAGCTCATCTTCTGCGGTGCTTTTGCTGATGACCCAGTTCAATTGCGGCAGACCCGATGCACGCACCGCCTGCGCCTGCAGTTCGGCCGAGTCGGCCTGTGCGACGGCCTGAAGCACCGTGGGATGGTTCTTTGCAGCGATCAGCAAGGTGTCTAGATGGGTCAATGCGATATTCCATTCACGTTTGTCCGGAATCGGGACTTGCCATGAGCCGACCAGCTTCTGAAGAGTAATCTCTGCATCCTGTGCCCGGGCTTTTGCCACGTCACGCAGCGCCCGCGCCTGTAACAGTTTTGCCTTCGCCTGCGTCAGTTCACTGGAGCGACCGGCGTCCACCGCGACGATGCCCGCGAGCATGTCGGCCAGCTCCTCCATACGATTGGCGAAGTCCTGGCTCAGCTCAACGATGATTCTTTGCTTGCCCAGCTCGACCAGCGTCGTCACCACTTCAAATCCGATGTTTTCCTGTTCGGCCGTCACATTTTCATCGGCAGCCTCGACCAACCGTTGCCGACTGTCGATCGTATGTTCGATGCGCCCCCAGTCATACAGCATCGTGGAAACAGCTACATTGACCCCGCCGGAGCCCTGGTCGTATTCCGATCCCTTGCCGAACTGTACGGGACGCGTCTGGGTGCCCACATCCACTTGCGGCCAGCGTTGCCCACGGGCCTGTTCGACATCCGATCGAGCAGCCTCTTGCTCACCCCTGGAGCGCAGGACCGCCGGGCTGCGCGCAATCGCGACTTCAACCGCCTTGCGGAAAATGGCCTGCAATTCCCGCTCCGAGGGACCGATGACGGAGTGCCCGTTTCGGGCACGCTCGGCCAGACGATCCGGCAATCCGGCATAAGCCAGCGCTGAGACACTGCCGATCTGCGGATCAGCTTTTTGTGCAGTTTCGCCTGCGTGCGACACTTGAATCTGCAGGCCGACCAGCGCGCACACTGATACCCAGCGCGCCAGCGAACCCACTGAAAACCGAAGAGATTGAACAACCATGCTTATCGCTCCCTGAACGCTTCACGTGCCTTGAGCACGGGTTTGAGCAGATAGTCGAGAATGGTTTTCTCACCGGTGCGGATCTCCACCGAGGCAACCATCCCCGGGATGATCGGCAAGGATTTGCCTCCCGCTTCGAGCGAGCTTTTTTCAGTCAGCACCAACACCCGGTAATAGGTGTCGTCGGGACGACCGGCAGCGGCTTTCTTGTCATCTTTCAGGGTGTCGGGACTGATGTGCTCAACATGACCTTTCAACCCTCCGTAGATGCTGTAGTCGTAGGCGGTGATTTTCACGGTAGCCGGTAGGCCAGGCCGCAGAAACGCGACGTCGGCCGGGCGGATCTTGCCTTCCACCAGCAGTTGGTCTTCCAGCGGTACAATTTCCAGAATGTGTTCGCCGGGCTGAATCACCCCGCCGCGGGTGTTCACACGCACGTTCTTGACCGTACCGCGCACCGGCGCCGTGACGGTCGTGCGTTCAACCACGTCGGCCCGACCCACCAGGTTTTCACGGGTCTGCGACAGCTCCAGTTCGAATTTGGCCAGCTCTGCGTTGGCCTCGGCCCGATAACGGTTTTCGCGCTCGACAATCTGCGACTTGATTTCATTGGCCTGACGGCGCATGCGCAGAAGTTCCACTTCCGACATCAGGCCTTTGGCCGCGAGCGGCTCGGCCAGTTGAATCTCCCGGCTGGACAGCGCATAGCTGCGCTCAAGAGCGCTGACACTTTCTTTCAATGCCTGTTTGCGAGCGTTATAGGCCTGGGTCTCTTGCTTGACGATGGCCGGATCGCCTTTGACCATCTCGTCGAACTCCAGCGGCTGCTGGTAGGCTTCCGCACGCAGACGCGTGATGCTGGCCCGCAGACCGATGACTTTTGACAAGGCTTCGCGATAACTGGCCTGGGCACGTGTCGGGTCGATCTTGAGCAACACCTGGCCTTTCTCCACCACGTCGCCTTCGCGCACGTTCATTTCCGCAAGAATCCCGCCCTCCAGACTCTGAATGACTTGCTCCCGGCTCCTGGAAATGACCGTGGCCTCGCCAAGGGTGATTTCCTCGACCCGGGCAAAATAGGCCCAGGCCAGTCCAGCAGCCAACACCACCGCGATCAGGTTGAGGATCAACCGCGAGCCTGGCGTGGTCTGGGTGAGCAACGATTCCTGAATATCGCTCATATAAGCGGCGTCGCCGGGTTGCAGGGCCACACGGTCGGTGCGCCGAAAAAGTCGCTTGATCATGATTTCACCTGCGGCATTGCGTCGGCGGTGCCGGTAGCGCGTGACTTGCGTGTGTTGATCGTCAATGCAGGGCTGGCAACGGGACGATCTGCTGCACTCTTCACATCAGCGGCCTTGCGCCCGTTGGCATTCATTGCGGCGAGAATCGTATCCTTGGGACCGTCAGCCACGATTTTCCCGTCGTCCACCACCACGATGCGTTGAACCAGCGCCAGCAGCGAGGGACGGTGCGTCACCACCACCAGCGTCTGGTCTTGTGTTGCCTGTTGCAGATGTTGCAGGAATACCGCTTCGGTCTGGGTGTCCATGGCGCTGGTGGGTTCATCCAGCAGCAACAGTTCCGGACGGGCCAGCAGCGTGCGCGCCAGCGACACCAGTTGCCGCTGTCCGCCCGACAAACCTTCGCCCCGCTCGCCGATCGGCAGGTTGATACCTTGAGGATGAGACGCCGCGACCCGATCCAGACCACTCAGACGCAATACCCGCAGAAACTCTTCGGCGCTGGCTTCAGGGCGACCGATCATTACGTTCTCGCGCAGCGAGCCGTAAAACAGTCGGGCTTCCTGGCCCACATACCCGACGGCCTTGCGCCAGTCGGCGGGGTCAATCTGATTGACGTCCAGCCCCGAGGTGAACAACTGCCCTTCAGTCGGCAAATACAGACGTGCCATTACGCGAAGCAGTGTGGATTTACCGCTGCCGATGCGCCCGAGAATGGCCACCCGCTCGCCGGGTTCAATGTTCAGATTGATACCCTGCAGTACCGGTGGACTTGTCTGCATCGCTGCCGCCGGGTAGGCAAAACCGACATTTTTCAAGGCCAGCTGACCTTCGATCTGCGGCTTGGCCAGGTAATCGCGGCGGCTGTCCCGGTCGACCGGCATCGCCATCAGACCGTTAAGCGATTGCATGGCAGCCTTGGCCTGCTGAAAGCGCACGGCCAGCCCCACGACCTGGCCCAACGGCGCAGTGGCCCGCCCCGCCAGCATGACAATGGCGATCAACGCACCCATCGTCAGCTCGCCGGCATCGATCAGGTACACACCCACCACGATCAGCACCACGGTCTGGACTTGCTGAAAGAAACCGACACAACCGGTTGCCATGCTCGACAGTTCACGGGACTTCATCGACGTCGCGGCGGCCATCGCACTGAAGTTCTCCCAGCGTCGTTGCATATAGGCTTCGCCGCTGACCGCCTTGAGGGTCTCGAGCCCTTCCACCGACTCGATCAACACACCTTGCTTGAGCGAAGACTCGCGCAGGTTTTCTTTCATGGTGCGAGCCAGCGGCCACTGGATCGCGATGCTGATCAGCAGGATCAACGGGATCAACAGCAACGGAACCCAGCCCATCGGCCCGCCTATCGCGAAGATGACCGCGACGAACATCAGCACAAAGGGCAAATCGGAAATGGCTGCCAGGGTTGCCGAGGTCGCGAAATCACGCACCGATTCAAATTCACGCAACTGGTTGGCGAACGAGCCGCAGGATTCAGGCTTATGCTCCATCTGAATCGCCAAGGCCTGACGAAACAGCAAAGTGCCGAGCACGAGATCGGCTTTCTTGCCGGCCACATCCAGCAAATGCGCGCGGACATAACGCGCAATGGCTTCGAACACCATCGCAAGCACGACGCCGATGGCCAGTGACCACAGCGTCACATACGCCTGATTGGGAACCACACGGTCGTAGACGTTCATGGTGAAAAAAATACTGGCCAGCGCGAGGACGTTGATCAGTACCGCGCCGATCGCGGCACTGCGGTAGTACCGGCGATAGCGCCACAACGTACTCAACAGCCAATGCCCGGCCGGCCGCGCCAGTTCTTCGCCCGCCCGGTTGTCGACCCTGGCCGTACGCCGGGCAAGAATGGCGAAGCCGGCGTACAGTTCATCCAGTTCGCACTGTGGCAACTCGACCGGCTCGTCGCTGAGTTCCGGCAAGATGACCTGATACAGATACTCATGCCCGCCCTTGCCTGCCGGATCGACACGTCGCCCGAGTAAAACGCAGCCGCCCTGATCCTTGCGCAGAAGAATCATTGGCACCAGTTGGTCAGGCAATGCCCGGGAGCGACGCTCGACCAGCCCGGCCGACAGCCCGGCATTGGCCAGGCTTGCCAAAGCAAGCGATGGCGACAACCGTGCGCCTTTGGGCAGGCCTGCGGTCAGCGCCTGTGCAGAACGCCCCGCTTGGTAGTGGCCACACAGCCACGAAACGCAGGACAGCAGCGTGTCCTGGATCTGCGCCTGTGAAGTGGGTTCAACGTGCCCGGCCTCTGCCGGTTGAGTGGTGATGCTATCGGAAGTCATGGTTTGGGCCTCCGGATGTGCAATTGCCTTCGAACGATTTCATGGGTTGCCTCTGAAGAATCAAGTTCCCGGCGCAGCGATTGCCAGTGGCGCGCGCTGCTACGTAAAGTCATGGGCAGATTCTGAACAGGACACGCCAGCGAAAAAACGAGACTTGTCTCAAATGGGTTCGCAAACCCCGCCTTTGAAGAGCGGGCCGGCGACGTAGCGATTAAGCTAAGGCCCTGAAGTTATTGGGTTCGGGAAAACAACCCGGGTCGACAAGACACCTGTTGTTTTCTGACCACGTAAGACTTTTCACAACCATCAGATACAGGAGCTGATCGATGAGATGGTCAGTGGTTTCCCCGCTACGAATTGTGCTGCTGGATGATCACGCCTTGATTCGTGAGGCGCTCAAAATCCGCTTGTCGCTTGAGACCGACTTCAAAGTGATGGGCGTTTTCAAAACCAGTCGCGAGTTGAATGAAGGCTTGCGCAATCAGGCCATTGACCTGTTGGTGCTCGATTATCAGTTGGCCAACGATGAACTGGATGGTCTGCGCTTGATCCAGTCGATCCGCAAACAGTATCCGGATTTGAAGATCGTCATTTTTTCGTCTGCGGAACACCCGGCGACGATCAACCTGTGCATTCGCGCCGGTGTGAATGGATTTGTCGGAAAAACACAGGAAACCGACGAGCTTCTTCGGGCCATTCGCATCGCCGCAAAAGATCGCATCTACCTGTCACCGACTGTCGCGGCCGAACTGGAAAAACTGCCCAGGGCGCCAGTGACACAAGAACAGCAACAACAGGTCGATGGAGAGCAGGCGCTCGCCGAACATCCGGACTTGTCCCCAAAGGAGCGTGAAGTGTTGCGTTGTTTCCTGGAAGGCATGTCGGTTTCGCAAGTGGCGAACAAGTTCTCCCGCAGCCGCAAGACCATCAGCGGGCAGAAACAGTCGGCATTCAGGAAACTGGGGATTCGCACCGACAGCGAACTGTTCAAGTTGCAGGCTCATCTCAGGGGGATATGAGCTGCAACCTGTGGCTCAAACGACGCCGTTGCGTTGCGCGAAGGCGTAAAGATCGACTACGGAACCAAGATTAAGCTTGTACAACAGACGCGTTTTGTAGGTACTGACCGTCTTGCTGTTCAATAACATCGCCTCAGCGATTTGTTTATTGCTCATGCCCTGCACCAAATGCTGCATGATCCTGAACTCGCGCATGGACAGACGCGCCAGCAGGCAATACTCCGTAACGACAACGTCCGGAGCGTTTCCCGCGGCGGCCAGCCCCGGAAAATAAGCCTCGTTGGCTCGTACGGCCCTTATTGCATTGACCAGCTCGGACAGCTCGCTTTGCTTGCTCACAAACCCGTGAGCGCCCAACCGTCGGCAGCGTTCCGCCAACTGGTTCTGCGCCAGGCCAGTCAGCACAATGATTTTGACCGGCAACCGCTTTCTCACTAACTCGCTGATTACCCTCAACCCGTCGACCACGGGAATTCCGATATCCAGAATCAGCGTGGAAGGCGCAAGCTCCCATGTCAGTTTCAGTGCATCGGCGCCGTTGTCCGTTTCGGCGACGACATCGAAGCCCTCGCTGGCCAGCAATAAACTGATGGCCATGCGCAAGGCAGGATGATCATCCACGATCAACACTCGATTATTCATTGTTCGATCCTTTTTATTGCAAAGAGACGGCTTCCCGGGCGCTCATCCCTGTTCGCGCACACTGATTTGCACCGTTTGCAATCAAGCGACTTTGTCAGACAGCGTCCGGGTTCTTCTCTTGATGAAATCCGTGTCGATCACAGAAAGAAACTCCACCAATGACTGGTGTGTCAGGCTACCGAGGCGTCGTACTTGATGATGGGGTTTGACCGAAAGGTTCTGCGGTTTCGCCTGGCTGTATTCACCGCCGTAAACCAGCACATGTCGAAAGCGCGAGTTATTGACACAGAACTTTGCGACATCCAGCCCCGCGCTCGTGATCAACTTCGCGTTGACAATCAGCAGGTCGAATCTTTCGTAGGTGTTCGGACTGAAATGACTGAGCAGGGTGAGTTCATGGAAAGTATTCACCGGGCACACACGGAAATAGCCCAGCAGACTCAATGACTTTTCTATAAGAACGCACTGCTCGAACTGATCGTCGGCCACCAGGATTCGCAGAAAACTGCACTCGGACATCGAAGAAACCATAGCGATTACTCTTCATTGAATGGACAACTGAAAAATAACTGCCCTGGTTTTTCGACGATGTAGGACTTGTCTTGTTTTACTCCGGCTACGCGGCGGATAGCCCATTGGCGGTGTGCCCGCTATCCGCTCACCGAACAAGCCGCCGGTTATTGCGCAATGCCGTCCTGCTGCTGGTACAGGCAGGCCTGAACGCTCGAGGCGCGCGACAGGGCCTGGATTTGCTGACGCATATTGACCAGCAGGTGCTCGGCGTCGTCCTGGCGGACGAACATGGCCGGCTGCTGAACGCCTTCACCGACCTGCAGGAAGTAAGTCAGACCGCCGGCAAGGCTGACGGGCTCGCCACCCTCGGTTTTACCACGGTACTGCGGCTCATCGTGCAGGCTGGCGTTGAGCGCGTGCTTGCCGGCAGGTACACAGAATGACGAATAACCACCGGGCAACAGTGCTGCATGGAATTCGTGATCCACGTACACATTGGCTGCTTCTGTCGACGAATCGAGTGTCGCCGGACGGAAAACCACGATCTGTGCCTGCGCTGCAGACACCGGGGCGACGGCCGAATAAGTGTTGCCGAAGGCTTCGACAGCCGAAGCCTGAGACGCACCGCAGACGGCCAGGCCCAACAGTGCGGTTTTAACCAGAGGGATATGTTTGAACATACTGACGACTCCATTGCGGGCACTCATGGGTGCCCGACTTGTTATTCAGATGGAATGAAACTGAAGAAAGGCCTGGCTTACACCAGGTTGGTGGTAACGCCCTGCTGGACAAGCAACTCGGCCGCCACCGTGCTGTGGCTATAAACGTCATAGACCACACCCCCCACGGTCACGTTGCCCTGGGGCGTCCAGTCGCCTGGATCGTTGCTGCCCGACAGCACATCGTTCAGATTGACCACGTCGCCGGCATTGCCTTTGACCATCACCTGCACGCGATCATCATCGACAAACAGCGAGCGCTGGCCTTGCTCGAGCACATCGCCCAACGACAGGTTCAACATGTTGTTGCCGGTCCCGGTGATGTCGATCACTTCAATGGACTGAAGCTTGCCGGCGATGTTCTCCAGGTTCAGCGTCTGGCCGCCGCCGGTGAGTTCCAGCGTATCCAGACCGCCTTCACCGTTGATGACGCTGCTGGCGTCGTTCAAGTGGGCGACATCGCTCACCGCGAAGACGTTGTCGGCTTCATCGCCGTAATAGGCGCCGGTGCCGACGATCGACTGGGCTGCCGGTACCTCCGAATGCTCGAAGCTGCCGTTTGAAAACTTGAAATCATCAACCCACAACCAGTCATTGTCCGTTCCGTCAAACTCTACACGGGTGAATGTCTGTCCTTCCGGCAGCTGGAAGTTGACTTCCTGTACCCCCGTCGGCACGGGAGGCAAATCCACCGAATGAACCAGTTCGCCATCAGCCGCATAGAAGTTCAGCGTTATTGGACGCGTGGCTTGACCTACCACAAATGAGATCGCACTCGCTTCAATGCCGCCGTTCAGAACAATGCTGGGATTGGTCAGTGTGGCTGTCGTGAAGAACGCAACCCCACGCGATGGCGTAATAAATCCACTTGAGACAGTTCCCTCGGCAATGACTCCCAACGGGCTTGTGGAAGTAGTGACCCCTCCCCAATTGAAGGTAAACGCTCCGAAATCCTGCGTGCTGTCCGCAGGAATGCCTCCTAATGGCACGCTATCAAAGTCGACTATTTCCAGAGAAGGCATCAAGCGCTGGGAAGCATTGCCTGCAGTATCGATCAGCTTCGCCTCGGTATTGGTCATCGCAGCGCCGGCAACCGTCGTGACATCCACGGAGCCCGCATCGATCTGCGCCTGGGTCAGTTGCACCTCAAAGCGCTGATTGCCCACGATCACTTGAATCGTGTCGCCCACGTTGACGCCATTGCCATCGAAGTTGACCGTCACGGTGGCGCCGTTGAATTCCAGCGATGTCGGTGCGGTCGGGGCCACAGTGTCCAGGTTGACGTCCTGACGGCTGGCATTGAAGTTGCCCGCCTCATCCACCACGCGGGTGCGAATCGACCAGTCAGAGGTGTGCGCGGTCAGGTCGACGTAGCTCCAGGTGCCGTCGGCATTGACCTGCGCGTCAAACCAGCTGACACCACCATCGGTGGAAACCTGAACCTTTTCATCGGCCGCCAGCGTCGCCGTCAGCGTGCCTTGGTACAAACGCCCGGCGCTGCCGTCGTTGGTCACGAAATCAACGCTGCCGCTGTCCTTGCCCATGCTGTCGACGGTAGCTTGAGCCAGAGGCGCTTCGGTTTCGATGATGATCGTGAACGGTTCCGAGGGCTCACTGGCGTTACCGGCCGGGTCGTTGACGACCAGGACGAACTCGTGGGTTCCGTCGTCCAGCGGCGTTTCAGGGGTGAAAGACCAGGTTCCGTCAGGCTGCACCACGGCGCTGCCAAGGAACACACCGTTGTCGCTGATGGTAACGGTATCGCCGGGCTGTTGGTTGCCGCCGCTGAAGGTCGGGGTGTTGTCGTTGGTCAGGCCGCCATTGGCGATCTCTCCGGTCCCGACTTCGACGTCATCGATGACGCTGTCGAACCCGCCGTTGCCGCCTTCGCCCGGTTTGCCCGGAGCCTGAGTTTCCACGTCAATGACATAAGGATCGGAAGGCTCACTGGTGTTTCCGGCAGGATCCGTCACAGACAGGCTGAGCTCATGCCTGCCATCGGTCAGAGGAACTTCCGGGGTAAAGGACCAGTTGCCTTGGCTGTCGACAATAACGCTGCCGATGATCGTGCCATTGTCCCGGATGTTGACGGTGTCGCCGGGCTGTTGATGACTGCCACTGAGCATCGGGGTGTTGTCGTTGGTCAAACCGCCATTGGCGACCGGGCCCACGAACAGCTCGACGTCGTCAAATACCGTATCAATGCTGCCCAGGCCGCCCTCTCCCGGTTTGCCCGGTGCAGAGGTATCGATGGTCAGGGCATAAGGATCGGACGCAAGCCCCCGGTTGCCCGCCGCATCAACCGCCACGACGGTGAATGCATAAGAACCGTCAGCCAGTGCTGCGGTGGGCGTAAATACCCAATTGCCACTGGCATCTACCGGGGCTTCGCCGATCTTTACGCCATTGGCGAAAATCTCGACGGTGGAACCGGCCTCGGCCTGCCCCTTGAGGGTCGGCGTGCTGTCGTTGGTAATGCCGTTCTGTGCAATCGGGTCGTTGTGGCCACCGATGTCATTCAACACATCGCTGATAGAGACTTTGCCCGGTGCCGTGAGATCGACCGTGAATTCAAGGGCGGGCGAAGGCGCGCTTTCATTGCCCAGCGGATCGCGCTCGGTGAACGTGATGCTGTGAGGGCCGTCGCTCAGCGGGGCTGGCGGAGTGAACGACCAGGTACCGTCAGCGCCGACGATGACTTCGCCAATGATCTTGTCGCCGTCACGAATGACGATGGTGTTGCCCGGATTACCGATACCGGTGAAGGTCGGCGTGGTGTCGTCGGTGGCGTCACCACTGTTGATCAGGCCGGTCTTGCCGCCGACATTGTCATAGATCCCCCCCAGGCGCGGCGTGCTCAGCGCCGGGAGCGGATCGTCCTTGTCGTCATCCTTGTTGCTCGCCGCATAGGCGACACCCAGCACACCCAGGCCGGCCAGACCGATGAGGCCGGCGCTCAGCCAGCTGACACCGCTGGTGGACATCAGACCGCTGCCCATACCGGCCACCGACTCGGTCGCGAGCACCTGCGGTGCCGAAACATCTTCGATGAGGAACGCGGCGCTATGATCCTGCCGGGCATCCGAAGCGATGTAGGGGTGGAAAGTGCCGTCCTCGGCCATACCGATCAATTGCCCCTGCGCATCGAAGAAACCTTCGATGATCAGCTGTGGCTGGTCGAGGTCGCCCCCCTCCAGCGTCACGTGCAGGTCTTTGCCCACACGCTTGACGGTAATGTTTTGCGGAGCCACACCCCTGTCACCTTCGGCAAGAAGGTACTTGCCGTCGGCGATGGCCTTGATACGGACAGGACTGCCAGGTCCGGCAGCCTTCAGCTCCCGGGTTTCGATTACGGTCTTGCCGTCCACGATGGCGACGTTTACTGCGCGATTGATCAACGTTCATACCCTCTCAACAAAGTTACCAAGGCATAAAAATGCGCTGGCTCGACTGATCCGGGTGTACGCAACGACTTACGTGCGCACTCCGATCAAACAATCTTCTTTGCTGCGAGGGGTTGAAGAAATGAGAACTGTCCCAAAAGCCCGCGAACCGGTCGATCAAGCTACAGACATGTCGGTGGAACACAGGCAGACCGCGCTACCCGTGGGTGCTGCGCGGGATTCAGACAAGTCTCATTCCTGCGGCCAGTGCTTTCGGAACACCCTTGCGGATATTTGCCAGCCGGACTTTCAAGCATGAAGCATTGCCCACTTTTCAGACGCGTTCCCCTGAAGCCGCTCACCAGCCTGTTACTGCTCGCCGTGTCCGGGCAGGCTTACAGTGATTGCACACCTGTGCAGGTAAACACTGCGGAACAAGTCATTTCCTTCAGGACTATAAGTATTCTTAAGCCCATATCCTCGGGCGCTGAAATCGGATACAACAACAGCACCTTCCCGCGTGTTATCACGGGGTGTGAAAGTGCACCCAACTGGAACAATGCCCAGGTTCACATGCGCGGCGTGAAGAACCCCACGGGGACATGGGACTTCAACGGTGTATACCCCACCGGAGTGCCGGGAATCGGCTACACCGTGACCTCGATGTACTCAGGACGCGGCGGCGCAGCGAAGATGACAACGGGCCCTTCCAGTGCAGGTGTGCTGGTCGACTTCTATCAGTCCTTTCAGGGTGTCAATTTGTCGCATCAAGTCGTTTTGAGAGCGACGAGCAACATCAACCCCGGCACCTACAAGATTCCCAGACAAGTGATCGCCCTGTATCGCTCACGTCCCTTCAACGCAACATCCATCGACGGATCACCTGGCGCTTCCAGCAACCTTGTGCTCGACGAAATCAGTGTGATCGTCAAGAATCAGACTTGCGACCTGGCCGCTGGCGATACCAACCGTACGATTACTCTGGACCCGGTCAAGCGCAGCGAATTCGTCGGGCAATCGGCGGGCAAGAAACAATTCGAGATTTCGGCAAACTGTACCGACAGGGGCAACGTGACCTTTCGCTTCAGTGGCACGCCGGTCACCGGCGATGCCTGGCGCTTTGCCAACACCGGCACCGCAAAAGGCATCAACGTATGGCTTTATTCGCGCATTGCAGGCACGGAGCAGACCATCACGGCCAATGGCGACAACAACAGCCGAACCATTGCCATCTCCAATGGCAAGGCCGTGCTGCCGCTCGGCGTAGCCTATTTCAACCAGACGGCGGGCTCGGTCAATGCAGGCACTGTCGCCAGCACCGCCACGGTCAATATCACCTATGACTGAGCGGGCCAGGCGCGCTACAGCGCCCGGGGACAATTGACCCACGCTCCCCGCGACATCCAATTTCAAATCAAGGTCAACGGCGTCCGTGAGATGTGTCTCATGAACGTGTTGGCCTGATGCCTCATCAGTTGCCATACAACTGTCGCCCCACTTATGCGACAATGCGCGCCAAGTCCAGCCACACACCCCGTACTCATCGCTCTGCAGCCCGGCCATGGCGCCAAGGGTTGCCGACGACTTATGCGTGTTGGCTCAACTCACGCTCGGACTGGAGAGGAGCTGGCACAGCTCCAGATTGGTATCAAGTCGGTATCAGGCAACACAGACCAGCTCTAAACCATTTATAGGTAAGGCAATTGATCTCCACAGCTAACATCACGATGCAGTTCGGCGCCAAGCCGCTGTTCGAAAACGTTTCGGTGAAATTCAACAACGGCAACCGTTATGGCCTGATCGGTGCCAACGGCTGCGGCAAGTCGACGTTCATGAAAATCCTCGGTGGCGATCTGGAGCCGTCCGCCGGCCAGGTGATGCTCGAGCCGAACGTGCGCCTGGGTAAACTGCGTCAGGATCAGTTCGCCTACGAAGAATTCACCGTGATCGATACCGTGATCATGGGTCACGAAGAGCTGTGGAAGGTCAAGGCCGAGCGCGACCGCATCTACTCGCTGCCGGAAATGAGCGAAGAAGACGGCATGGCCGTGGCCGAGCTGGAAACCGAATTCGCCGAGATGGACGGCTACACCGCCGAATCCCGCGCCGGTGAACTGCTGCTGGGTCTGGGCATTCCGCTGGAACAGCATTTCGGCCCGATGACCGAAGTCGCACCGGGCTGGAAACTGCGCGTGCTGCTGGCGCAGGCCCTGTTCTCCGATCCGGAAGTGCTGCTGCTCGACGAACCGACCAACCACCTGGACATCAACACCATCCGTTGGCTGGAATCGATCCTGACGGCGCGTAACAGCACCATGGTCATCATTTCCCACGACCGCCACTTCCTCAACAGCGTCTGCACCCACATGGCCGACCTGGACTACGGCGAGCTGCGTCTGTTCCCGGGCAACTACGACGAGTACATGACCGCCGCGACCCAGTCCCGTGAGCAACTGCTGGCGGACAACGCCAAGAAGAAAGCCCAGATTGCCGAACTGCAGACGTTCGTCAGCCGCTTCTCGGCCAACGCCTCGAAAGCCAAGCAGGCCACCTCCCGTGCCAAGCAGATCGACAAGATTCAGCTGGCCGAGGTCAAGCCATCGAGCCGCGTGAGCCCGTTCATCCGCTTCGAACAGAACAAGAAACTGCACCGCCAGGCCGTGACCCTGGAAAAAATCTCCAAGGGTTTCGACGGCAAGACCCTGTTCAAGAACTTCAGTTTTACCGTTGAAGCCGGCGAGCGCGTGGCGATCATCGGCCCGAACGGTATCGGCAAGACCACCCTGCTGCGCACCCTGATGGGCGAACTGACCCCGGACGCCGGTACCGTGAAGTGGACCGAAAGCGCCGAGCTGGGTTATTACGCGCAGGACCACGCCCATGACTTCGAAGACGATGTCAGCCTGTTCGACTGGATGGGCCAGTGGACTCAGGGCGAACAGATGATTCGCGGCACCCTGGGCCGCATGCTGTTCTCCAACGACGAGATTCTCAAATCGGTGAAGGTCATCTCCGGTGGTGAGCAAGGTCGCATGCTGTTCGGCAAACTGATCCTGCAAAAGCCGAACGTGCTGGTGATGGACGAACCGACCAACCACCTGGACATGGAATCGATCGAAGCGCTGAACCTGGCGCTGGAAAACTATCCGGGCACGCTGATTTTCGTCAGCCACGACCGGGAGTTCGTATCGTCCCTGGCCACGCGCATCATCGAGCTGAGCCCGAACGGCGTGACCGACTTCAGCGGCACCTACGACGATTACCTGCGCAGTCAGGGCGTTGTGTTCTAAGAGCAGCTGCACGCTTCAAGTGAAAAGCCCTGTCCTTGCGACGGGGCTTTTTTTGCTTCGAGGAAAAGATAGTTAGCCTGCTTTCTTTTAATCCAACGCCAAGCCATGATGCGACCTCTCCCACCGCCGCCCGCGAACGAGTCCTCATGTCTGTGCAGCAACAGCCACCGCAAAGCTCCATGGCGATCACTCTGCAAATCGTCTCCATCGTTTTTTACACCTTTATCGCTTTTCTCTGCATCGGTCTGCCGATTGCGGTGCTGCCCGGTTATGTGCATGAACAGCTGGGATTCAGCGCCGTCGTCGCGGGGCTGGTGATCGGTTCGCAATACCTGGCCACCCTGCTCAGCCGGCCGATGGCCGGGCGCATGTCGGATACCGTCGGCACCAAACGGGCGATCGTTTATGGCTTGCTGGGCATTGTCTTCAGCGGCGTGCTGACGCTGTTTTCCACATTGCTGCAGGACTTCCCGCTGCCCAGCCTGATCATTCTGATTATCGGGCGCTTGCTGCTCGGCATCGCGCAAGGCTTGATCGGCGTGGGCACCATCAGTTGGTGCATGGGTCAGGTCGGCGCCGAACATACCGCCCGTTCCATTGGCTGGAACGGCATCGCCTCCTATGGCGCCATTGCCATCGGTGCTCCTCTGGGGGTACTGATGGTGGCCGACCATGGCTTCAGCAGTCTCGGCATCGCGCTGTCGGTTCTGGCCGCTGGTGCCCTGCTGCTGATCCGCAACAAACCGTCGGTGCCGGTGGTGCGCGGCGAACGTCTGCCCTTCTGGGCCGTGTTCGGACGAATTGCGCCGTTCGGTGTCAGTCTGAGCCTGGCCTCGATCGGTTACGGCACCCTGACCACCTTTATCACCCTTTATTACCTCAATCGCGGCTGGACCGGCGCGGCGTACTGCCTGACGGTGTTCGGCGTGTGTTTCATCCTGTCGCGACTGCTGTTCATCTCCGCCATCGCCCGATTCGGCGGTTTTGCGTCGGCCATCGCCTGCATGAGCATCGAAACCGTTGGCCTGTCGTTGCTGTGGCTCGCCCCGTCGACCGGTTACGCACTGATCGGTGCCGGACTGACCGGTTTCGGGCTGTCGCTGGTGTACCCGGCCCTGGGCGTGGAAGCGATCAAGCAGGTGCCCGACTCCAGCCGCGGTGCCGGTTTGAGTGCTTATGCCGTGTTTTTCGATCTGGCACTGGCGATTGCCGGGCCATTGATGGGCGCGGTGGCGTTGAATCTGGGCTATTCGTGGATATTCCTGGGGGCGGCGCTGTTGTCCGTGAGTGCACTGGCGCTGACCTGGTGGCTCAAGCGTCGGGCAATCGCCTGACGCTTACTGGTCCGCCGTCTGCATCCCCGCCCGGGAGGGCTTGCCCAGCGCGTGGGAAAAAAACTTCCCGGCCTCGGAAATCAGGTTGCGATGGATGTCTTCACGATCCACGCCATCGGCATCGGTACACAGTGCCGGCATGGCGATGATCTGTTCTTCCGTGCACGGCGCCATGAATACGAAGTGTCCGGCTCCGGCCAGCAACTTGAAATCCGGTGCGGTGGGCAGTTTGCGTGCCAGAGCGGCGGCATTCTTGTCGAAGGCCACCAGTTTGTCGCCATCACCGCTGTACAGCAGTACCGGCACATGCACGTCGGCCAGGGTCTGACGACCGAACTTCAGACTCAGCGGCGCCATCAACAACAACGCATGCACCCGAGAGTCGGCCACCGGCTGCAGGTCATCGCGGTCCACGATCAATTCCCCTCGGGTATTGCAGGCGTCGCGGTCGTCAGGACGCTCCTGACAGTAACGGCGCAAGCGATCCAGGTCAGGCTGCGCGCCTGAAAGAATCAACGCAGTCTCGCCCCCTGCCGAATAACCAATGACACCGACCTGATCAGCGTTGACGAACGGCGCGAGCATACGGTCGCCAAGCGTGGCGGTAATGGCTTCGGAAATCTGGATCGGGCGCCCATAGAGGTTGCTCAAAGTGCCCAGACGACTGTGATCCTTGGAGTTGTCGCCGGGATGAATGACCGCCACCACCACAAACCCCTTGCGTGCCAGTGACGTGGCGAGGTCGTGCAGCGCCAGCGGGGTGCCGGTGTTGCCATGCGACAACATCAGCATCGGAAAACGGCCCAGGGCGACCTTGGTGTCTTCGCCGGCTTCGACCGAGTAGCCTTCAAGCAGGCTCATGTGCTCGCGATCGCTGGACGGGTAAAACGCGATGGCACGCATCGGCTGCAGGTCGAGCGGATCGAGGAACGTCATCTCGTGATAACCGACGCTCCAGCGTGGGTGCTGGCCGGGGGCTGCGTGCACTGAATTCAGGCTGCCGAGCAGGCAAATCAGTAACGTTGCACAAAGACGCATCATGGGATGCCCCACCCTGTTGTTACTCAATCGAAAGATCCGTTGTGTTCGACGCCCGAAACCCCGTGGTTCGGTGATCCGGCGCGGCGTTGCACTCAGACGTTGATCATCAGACTGCATAACCCGGGCCAGATTATGTAACAGTCAGACACAAAAAACTCCGTATCTGGCCCTTGCAGAACCAGAATACAGAGTTTTTTGGGTGTTGCCTGAACAAGAGCTGTTCTTTACGAAAGCCTTACGCAGCGGCGAACAGTTGCTCGCTGATACGGGTCTGAGCCGCGCTCATGGCGTTGTTGCGGACTTCTTCACCGTAGGCCAGACCCTCGGCCCGGACGATTTCGATGTCGGTGATGCCCAGGAAGCCGAATACCAGTTTCAGGTAGTCTTCGTGAGCCACGCCCGAAGGCTGACCGGCGTGGATGCCGCCCGAGGTGGAAACGATCACGACTTTCTTGCCACCGCACAGGCCTTCAGGGCCGGCTTCGGTGTAGCGGAAAGTCTTGCCGGCGACGGCGATGCGGTCGATCCAGGCCTTGAGCTGGGTCGGCACGGTAAAGTTGTACATCGGCGCGGCGACAACAATGGCATCGGCGGCGATGAACTCGGCCAGGGTGTCGGCGCTCAGTTCGGCTTCGTGCTGTTGTGCGGCATCGCGCAGTTCAGCGGTGGTGCCGGCAGCGACCAGGGTGGTGGACGAGAAGTGGCTGATGGCGTCGGCCGCCAGGTCGCGGTAAGTCACCACAGCGCTAGGCTCGGCGGCTTGCCAGGCTTTGACGACTTCGGTGCTCAGCTGACGGGAAGCGGAGTTGTCGCCCAGAATGCTCGAATCGATGTGCAGCAGTTTCATTGTGGAATCTCCTGGAAAGAATCGCCGGCGGCGACGGAATGGAGACAATCCTACCGACGAAACCAATGGCTGATTAGACGGCAACAATGCGATAGTTTGTCCCACTGATAGAACAGTTGGATATCCCACATGCAAGATCTCAACGATCTCTACTATTTCGCCAAAGTGGTCGAGGCCGGCGGATTCGCCGCTGCCGGCCGCTTGCTGGGCATTCCCAAATCCCGGTTGTCGCGAAGGATTGCCGAACTGGAAGAACGACTGGGCGCACGCCTGCTGCAACGCACCACCCGTCAATTGAAGCTCACAGCGGTTGGCGAACGTTATTTACGTCATTGCCAGGCGATGTTGCTGGAAGCGGAAATGGCCGACGAAACGGTGGCCAGCATGTCCAGTGAACCAAGGGGACGCCTGCGGGTTTCGAGTCCGACGGGGCTGGCCCATGAAATGCTGCCGGTGGTGATCAGCAACTTCCTCGGCAAATACCCGCAGGTGCAGCTGGAAGTCACCCTGCTCAACCGTCGCGTGGATCTGATCACCGAGGGCATTGACGTGGCCCTGCGCGTTCGCGAGCACGGCGACGAAGAACCGATGCTGGTGACCCGCCGTTTGCGCCAGGCGCAAATGGTGGTGGTCGCGAGCCCTTCCTTTATACAGGGCGTGGAAATCAATCACCCACAGGACTTGAAAACCCTGCCAGTGCTCGGCGCGCTGGAGGCCGACCGGATGGTGCATGTGCGCCTGCTCGATCAGAACGGCAAAAGTTGCGATCTGGCGCTGGAGGCCCGGCTGGGCATCGACGATTTCATCGTACGCAAAGCGTGTGTGCTGGCCGGCCAGGGCTTCACCCTGCTGCCGATGATGTATTGCGAAGCGGAGCTGAACAACGGCACGCTGGTGCAGTTGCTGCCCGACTGGTCATTGCCCGGCGGCTGGCTGCAGGCCGTCTACCCGCACCGACGCGGGGTGATGCCGGCGGTGCGTGCCTGGATCGACCATCTGGTGGAGTCCTTCAATGCCTGTGGAGAGCGCTTGTTATGAAACAAGGAAAGATGAGCGAAACGGACGTCGCGGACTTCTGCCTGGCATTGCCCGGCGCCCGGGAAGACTATAAGTGGGGTGGCGTGCGGGTGTTCTCGATTGCCGGCAACAAGATGTTCGCCTTGCAGGGACTGCGCGGGGAATCGCTGGCGTTCAAGGTCGACAAGGACCTGTTCCTCGGTCATTGCGATCGCCCGGGCATTCACCCGGCGCCCTATCTGGCGCGGGCGCAGTGGATCATCATGCACCCGCCCTACCCCTTGGGCGCCGAAGAACTGCGAGGGTTGCTGCAACGTTCTCACCAGTTGGTGGTGAGCAAGCTGCCGAAGAAAACCCAGGCGGGTTTGCTGCTGTAACCCTCTATCCCAACGCCAACAGGTTCGAACCCAGGAACAACTGATCGATCCAGAACACCTGGTGCAACAACACGATCACCCAGAACAGCACCTGAAACGACACCTTGCGCGTCTTGTGCCGGAAGACCTGCTGGGCGATCAACGCCCCCGGCCAGCCACCCGCCAGCTCCACGGCGTGCAGGACGTTTTCCGGCGTGCGCCAGGTCTCGGCGCGGGCCTTTCGCTTGTCGGCCCAGTACAGGAAAAACGCCAGCACGCTGACAATCCCGTAGGCCATCAACGGTACCAATGAGATCCCGCGCAGCCACATCGACAGCGAGCCGGACAGCGGCAACGCACAGACGATCAGCAACACCAACAGCTTCAATTTCAAATGCTGGATGCGGCCACCTGAAGGGCCGCGATCCGGACGGCGTGCGCGGGAGTCACTCATGCCTTGGCCGCCGCCCAGTCCACCCAGCCGAACTGCCAGGTCGCCAGAATCAACAGACCAAACAGGATCCGGTACCAGGCAAATGCCGCATAACTGTGGCTGGCAATGAATTTCAGCAAGCCGCGCACGGCGATCATGGCGAAAACAAACGCCGTGACAAACCCGATGGCAAATACCGGAAAATCGGCCGGTACAAAGAGCTGACGGTACTTGTAGCCCGAATAGACCGCCGCCCCCACCATCGTCGGCATCGCCAGGAAAAACGAGAACTCGGTGGCGGTCTTGCGCGACAGTCCAAAGAGCAGGCCGCCAATGATGGTCGAGCCAGAACGCGAAGTGCCCGGAATCATCGCCAGGCATTGGGCGAAACCAATCTTCAAGGCGTCTTTCCAGGTGATTTCATCCACTGTTTCAGCGTGCACCTCATGCTGCCGGCGCTCGGCCCAGAGCATGATGAAGCCGCCCACCACCAGCGCCGTCGCCACGGTGATCGGGTTGAACAGGTACTTGTGAATCAGATCGGCGAAGATCACGCCCAGCACCACCGCAGGCAGGAAGGCGATCAACAGGTTGGCGGTAAAGCGTCGCGCACCCGGTTGAGTCGGCAGGCCGATGACCACGTCGAGAATCTTGCGGCGAAACTCCCAGACCACCGCGAGTATCGCGCCGAGCTGAATGATGATGTTGAATGCCATGGCGCGTTCGCCGCCGAAATTCAGCAGGTCGGCGACGATGATCTGGTGCCCGGTACTGGAAATGGGCAAAAACTCCGTCAGCCCTTCTACAACTCCAAGAATCAATGCCTGCAAGGCGGTCCAAAGATCCATCAATCCCCCAGAGAGCGATGCACGGCGGCATGCCCCGATAGTATTTTTTTACGTTCACTGCGTTCAGCGTAGCGGTTTGTTGCTGTACCGATTCCGCGCGCAAAGGATCCACACGAAACGGTCAAAATTTCGTGAAACGGCAACTTGGGTTCAGGTTTTCACGCGCGGGGCCGAAATCCTAACAGACAAGCCGTAATCGCGCCGCCGCGCTCTACGACTTGGGTCGCGTATGCCCGGCCGGGGAAACGTGGTTGGATGCTGGCGTTGATTGATTACAAGAAAAAGAAACCGGAGTAACAGCGTTATGAACAGCTTGCGCAGTGTGTCGATCAGCCGACGCTTGTGGCTCATCTTGATTGTGGCGGTGGTCATGCTGTTGACCCTCGGTCTGTTGATGCTCAAGCAGATCCACGACGACCTGTATCACGCCAAGGCCCAGAAAACCCAACATGTGGTGCAGACCGCCAGCGGCGTGCTGACCTATTACCAGGGCCTGGAAGCGGCCGGAACCCTGACCCGCGACGCGGCCCAGAAACAGGCGCTGACAGCGATCCGCGGCCTGCGTTACGACCAGAACGACTACTTCTGGATCAACGACCTCACGCCCGTGATGGTCATGCACCCGACCAACCCCAAGCTTGAGGGCCAGAATCTTTCGGCGATTCGTGACCCGGACGGTTTTGCGGTGTTCAACGAAATGGTCGCCATCGCCAAGACCAAGGGTGCCGGCATGGTCGATTACCGTTGGCCGAAACCCGGGGCCAGCGAGCCGGTGGCCAAGACGTCCTACGTGAAACTGTTCGAACCCTGGGGCTGGGTGCTGGGCTCCGGCGTCTACGTCGATGATGTACAGGCCGAGTTTCAGGGTCAGGTGGTCAAGGCGTCCGTTGTCGGGCTGGCGATTGCGCTGATCATGGGCCTGCTGGTGATCCTGATTTCCCGCAGCATCGTCCGCCCCTTGCAGGAAACCGTGAACGCCATGGCCAACATTGCCAGCGGCGAAAGCGACCTGACCCGCAGCCTCGACACCCACGGTCAGGACGAAGTCACGCAACTGGCGCATCACTTCAATGCCTTCACCGCCAAGCTGCGCCGGGTCATCGGTGAATTGCAGGCATCCGCCAGCGCGCTGGGCGATTCCTCGCGGGAGCTGGGCAACGACGCCACCCAGGCCCAGCAGCGCAGCCAGCAGCAGTCGCAGCAGATGGAACTGGTGGCGACGGCCATCAATGAAGTCACCTACGGCGTGCAGGATGTCGCGAAAAACGCCGAGCATGCCGCCAGCGAAATGCGCGATGCCGAAGCTCAGGCGCAACAGGGCCAGATCAACATCGATGGCAGCCTGCAGCAGATCGACACCCTGTCCGGCACCATCGATCAAGCGGTTGAAGTCATCCGCACCCTGGCGGCGGAAAGCACGCAGATCGGCAGCGTTCTGGAAGTGATCCGCTCGATTGCCGAACAGACCAACCTGCTGGCGCTCAACGCCGCCATCGAAGCTGCCCGCGCCGGCGAACAGGGTCGTGGTTTTGCCGTGGTGGCCGATGAAGTCCGCCTGCTGGCGCAACGCACGCAGAAATCCACGGCTGAAATCCAGTCGATGATCGAACGCCTGCAAAACCATTCCGAAGCCGCCGTGAAGGTGATCGGCGACAGCAGCAAGGCTTCGCAGCTGACCATCGAGCAAGCCGGACTCGCCGGCGCAAGCCTCAATGCCATTGGCCAGGCGTTGCGTAACCTCAATGGCCTGAACGCCTCCATCGCCAGCGCAACCCTGCAACAGGCGCACGTGGTCGAGGACATCAACCAGAACGTCACCCAGGCTGCCGGCCTGTCCCACAGCACCGCGCTGGCGGCCGAGCAATCCAGTGCAGCGAGCGTGCGACTGGGCCAATTGAGCGAGCAATTGAACGGATTGCTGCGCCAGTTCCGCGTCTGATCCCGGCCACCGGTGGGAGCTCACGCCCACCGGTTTTTGGGTACAATCCGCCCCCTCTTCTACTCCCTCCAAGGATCTTGCATGTCCGGGCTCGAACTGTTTGCCGCCGCCCTCGGTGTGATCGCCGTCTGGCTGACGGTCAAACAGAACCCCTGGTGCTGGCCGATCGGGCTGGTCATGGTGTTGCTCTACAGCTGGGTCTTCTTTGACGTGAAGCTGTATTCGGACATGCTGCTGCAGGTGGTCTACGCTGCGCTGCAGGTCTACGGCTGGTGGCAATGGACCCGTGCCGGAACGATGCACGACGGGCGTGAGGTCAGCCGGCTCGGCATGTCTTCGATGCTCAAAGGGTTGGCCATCGGCGCTGCTGGCAGCCTGCTGCTGGGCGCGGCCATGGCGCACTGGACGGATGCGGCGCAGCCCTGGCTTGATGCGGCACTCACCGCGTTCAGCCTGGTGGCGCAATTCTGGATGGCCCATAAACGCCTGCAATGCTGGGCGTTGTGGTTCGTACTGGATGTCATCTTCGTCGGCCTGTTTCTCTACAAGGCGCTGTATCTCACCGCAGCACTGTACGCCCTGTTCACCCTGATCGCGGTGCAGGGCTGGCGGGAATGGCGCGCCGACCCGGCGCTGCGCGCATGAAAGTCGTTGTTCTGACCGGGCCGGAATCCACCGGCAAGAGCTGGCTGGCGAGCGAACTCCAGCAACGGTTCGGCGGTCTGCGGGTCGACGAGTACGTGCGCTGGTTCATCGAACAGAATCTTCGCGATACCTGCCTTGCCGACATTCCCGAGATCGCTCGCGGCCAGTTGCAATGGGAGGACGAGGCGCGAGCGCAACGGCCTGGTCTGCTGATTCTGGACACCCACCTGCTGAGCAACATGCTCTGGAGCCAGACCTTGTTCGGGGACTGCCCTGCCTGGCTGGAGCGGGAACTGCTGGCGCGCCGGTACGACCTGCACCTGCTGCTGTCCCCGGAGCAGATCGAGTGGACGGACGATGGTCAACGCTGCCAGCCGCAATTCGCTGAACGAATGGCGTTCCATGAGGCAACAAGGGACTGGCTGGAGCGACATCACCAACCGCTCATGCTCATTCAGGGCAATTGGGCGGCTCGCCAGACCCAGGCTTTCGACGCCGTCCGGGCTCTACTGGGACGCTGACCCGCTTTCGGGGGCTTTCGACTCTGTTGTGGGTTGAAGGTGTCCGATCCTGAAACACTTCCTTTGATGCAAAGCGCCCGTTTCAACGGCCTTCATTGCTTTGTCACCCGACTTGTTACGCTCGTGAAACACTCGCCCATGAACCCTTGTTCCAGAGCTTTGCAATGGGTACAGGCGCTTGTTTCGACCAGGCTTTGTTTCAACCGTGAAACAGCATTTGTATCAAGGCTGCACACCCATTCGCCAAGTCGTTGAAACCCTTGAACATTTAAAAAACGGCACAGCTTTCGCTCTCTCCTTCACAACGCTGACTAGGGCCAGCCCACTGAAGAAGGAATTGCCGCCGTGGGAAATATCAACAAAGCCTTCACCTGCCTTCTGCTGATCGGATCTGCAGCCAGCACTTTCCTCAGTTTCAACGTTCAGGCCGAAGGCAATGGCGTGATCGTGCTCAATCGCGAAGTCCAGCCGATTCCCATCGGACGCAGCGCTCCGGGCAAGGACCCTTACCCGACCACAGTCAATGCCAACCCCTCCGGCCGCATCGACCAGGCAATGACCAGCACCGAACTCAATGACGGTGACTTTGCCAGTGTAGCCAGTGGCTCATCGATCCGCGGCAACATGGCAATAGGCTCCAGCCTCCCCGGCACCAACGTCCTGACCAATCCGAACGGCCTGCCCGGCATGAGTGCCGGCCATGGCGGCGGCGGTGGCGGCACGATTTCCAACACCATCAACCGTTCTCTCAGCAGTGGTCTGGCTCCGCTGACCCGCATGGCCGGAGGCCAATGAGATGAATAGTTCCCTGCTCCTTCTGGCACTGCTTGGCTGCACCAGTGCAATGGCCGACCCAAGCGCCGTGGACAGCGCCAACATTCAGAACTCGGGCGTGCAGTACAACGGCAACTTCAACGTCAACCAGGCCGCCGGCGACCAGCAGCAACAGACCAACGTCAAGTCGATTGCCATCGGCACGTCGGCCAGCGCCACCACCAGCATTCACCAGAAACTCGACACGCCCGCCGATCGCTCGATCAACGCGAGTTCCACCATTGGCGGCAACGCTTTCAGTAACGGCAACGGCGCACTGGGCGTGAACCAGGGTTCCGGTGCCAACAACCAGATGGCCAACGCCATGCGGATCAGCATCAGTGCTGCACCGCAGAGCATGGACGACAGCGCGCTTTCTCAACAGAACGTGGCGCTGTTACCGAACTCAGGAGCAACTGGTACCCCCGGCAGTCGCCAGGTCACGACAAGTGATCAGGCCTTCACCGGCAGTCGCGGGGTCATCCAGGTGAACCAGAGTGCCGGGGTGGGGAACCGAATGGCTAACACCCTGAGCATCCGGGTCGCTGACTGACCCAAACAAGAAGCAGTGCAATTAGAAAGTACCAACACTTAACCAACTAATAAGCACGACGGAGAAACACCATGAAACCTACAATGGCTCTCAAACCACTGGTTTTCGCACTCGCCGCAGTGATGGCAATCGCAGCTCAGGCAGGCGGCCGTGATGAACATCACGGTCATGATCATGGACCCAAAGGCCCAACCCTGGAAGAACTGCTGCAAATCACCGCCGGTGCAGGCGCTGCAGTGATCGACCAGCAAACCAGCGACGGCAACGTGGTGCTGAACCAGGGCACCAACAACAATGCCAACGCCAGCAACGCTGTCAACGGCGCCAACGGCAACATCGGCATGAACAACGCCGCAGGCGATGGCAACCAGCAAGACAACGCCGCCGCACTGGCCACCGCTGACGAAAGCTTCATCTTCGGCGCTGCGGTTTCCGCCTCCAGTGCAACTCAAATGAACACCGGCAACACCGTTGCGAACTACTCCAGCACCGCCAATGCCAGCCTCAACAACGTCGGCAACGGTGGTTCGGGCAACATCGGCGTGAACAACGCTGCCGGCGACTTCAACCAACAGAAAAACAACCTGGCAATCGCTGTATCCGGTGGTCGTGTAGCTAACGCCGCTGCTGCCGCCAACCAAACCTCGACGGGCCTGGGCGTCGCCAACAACGGCACTCAAACCTACAAAAAAGATACCCTCACTGGCACTGTCCACGCCGCCGGCGCATTCGTGGCCGCAGGCACCGCAGTCACCAAAGACGATGATCATGGTCACGGTGGCTATGGCAACAACGACAGGGGTCATGGCAAAGATCAGAAATCTGATTTCGTTGCCGTGGGTGTCTTCGGTCTGGCTGGCGTGACCACTCAACAAGTGCTGACTCCAGACGGCTGGAAAAACCCAGTCACCAACACCGCCAGCATGACCAACGTAGGCAACAACTGGTCCGGCAACGGTGGCTTCAACAACGCCGCCGGTGTTGGCAACCAACAAAGCAACTCGCTGTCCATCGCTGCAGGTTGCAAAGCCTGCATGTAATCGCGATCGAAACGAAAGCCCCGGAAACGGGGCTTTTCCTCAGTCCGCACAGGCGTATCGATCATGCGCAAGACAACCCTCCTCGCTCTGCTTTGCCTTTCCGGCCTCGCCCAGGCGGCCCAGATGCCCGTGGCCGCCCTGCCCGGTGGCACGCTCATCTACAAACACGTGCAAAGCATCCGCGAGCGCAAGTTTTCCGACATCGTCGAACAAAAAACCGATTTCAGCTGCGGCGCCGCCGCTCTGGCAACGGTACTGCGCCAGGCTTATTGGCTCGACGTCGATGAAGAGCACATCATCAAAGGCATGCTGGTCAATTCCGACCAGGAGCTGGTCCGTACACAGGGCTTCTCCATGCTGGACATGAAGCGCTACATAGAAAGCATCGGCATGCGCGCCAGGGGCTACAAGATCCCACCGGAAAAACTCGACGCGGTCACTATCCCGGTGGTGGTACTGATGGAAATTCGCGGCTACAAGCATTTCGTGGTATTGCAGCGGGCGGACAAGGATTGGGTCTACATCGCAGACCCGGTCTTAGGGCACAAACGCTACAACCATGATGACTTTGTCAAAGGCTGGAACGGTATCGTCTTTGCGATAGTCGGCCCCGGATACGACAAGAGCAATGCATTGCGCAGTCCTCCGGTACCGCTGACCGCCAAGAACAAGCTCGATACTTTCAACCCCGTCAAAGATGCTGAATTGATGGACTTCGGGTTCATACAGAGCGACTTCTTTTAATCGCCGATTATAAAGAGTGGGGCTGGATGTCCCGGGAGCAGCAGATGAAAACCTCATACTGGCTGGCCGCCGCCTGCCTGGCAGCGAGTGCGTCAGGCTATGCCAATGCAGGATTCAAACCCATAGAAATCCAGGACTCGGAGCTGTCTCAGCTTCGCGGTCGTTACGTCATGCCGGGGCGGATCATCAGCTTCGGCATTGTCATGAACAGTACCTGGCGCAATGCCAGTGGGGATCTGATCGGGGCTACGACCTCGATGCAACTGCAGGCTGCAACGATAAAACCCGAATTCTACGTCTCGACCATCAAGGAAACCGGCAACGGCAGCACCCCGCAAACGGGTACCGGTACCGTGATTGGCGGAGCGGGACTCAACAGTTCCCAGGGCGTGACTCAAAGCGTTCGCGCCGCCGGTGACGGCAACTCGGCCTACAACAACGTCGCCATCAACGTTTCCGAGGCCAATCAGGCACCCGCACTGGTGCCGGCTCAGGGCCAGGCCCTGGTTGCAGGCCAGACGATCACCGGCAGCAATGCGGCCGGCAGCGTCGCCGTATCGGCCACAGGCGGCGGCGTACAGATGGCTATCCAGGCCGCCGGCAATCAGGGCACCGCCCTGCAACAAGTGGCCCAGGGCGGGCTGCTGCAGAACACTCGTTTGCTCGGTAATGCGAACGTCGTCAACAACCTGACCACCCTTAACGTTGTCCTTAGCAATAACGGCATGAGTGCCGGGGCACTCGATTGCAATCTGAGTCAACTCAGAGCACTACGCAATATCGGATATTGAACTACGCTGAGTCTCGATCCATTGGGCTTAAAGGGACGGCTTATTCATGTATCGATCAGTATCACTGCGTGCCGCTGTATGTTTGAGTACTCTTCTACCCGCGGCGATGCTGCAAGCAGCACCCGATGCGGATGTTGAAACATTGAAACGGGAGCTTCTGGAGCTCAAGCAACGATACGAAGTGCAACAGAAGGCCCTGGCGGTGCTCGAACAACGGGTGCGCCAGGTCGAGGATCAACCGGCTTCACCTCCACCCAAGCGTCTGGCCAAGTCGCCAGCCGACATGAAAGGCAATCCCAAAGTGGCCGCCGGTACCGGGGCCGCAGCAGCGTCGGGGGGCGCAGCGGGGGGCAGCGGGGCTTCTTACGGGCAGTCGCTGGCCGATGACTCGCAACCGGCACAGAGTGTTTCCAACCTGTACGACGAGGCCAGCGGCTTCTTCGGCGGTGGCAAGTTCAGCTTTGAAACCGGGATCACCTATTCGCGTTATGACACGCGCCAGTTGATTCTCAATGGTTTCCTGGCACTGGACTCGATCTTCCTGGGCAACATCAACCTCGACCGGATCAAGGCCGACACCTGGACCCTCGACCTGACGGGCCGCTACAACTTCGACAACCGCTGGCAATTCGACCTGAACGTGCCGGTGGTTTACCGGGAATCGACTTACCAGTCCGGCGGCGGCAACGGTGGCGCCTCCAACGTCACCACCGAGCAGGACGTCACTCGTGATCCAACGATTGGCGACGTCAACTTCGGTATTGCCTACAAATTCCTCGACGAATCGGTCAATACGCCGGACGCCGTGGTATCCCTGCGGGTCAAGGCGCCTACGGGCAAGGACCCGTTCGGTATCAAGCTGCGCAAGACCAACGACAACAGCAACCTGTTCGTGCCTGACACCCTGCCCACCGGCAACGGCGTCTGGTCGATCACACCGGGCATCTCGCTGGTCAAGACATACGACCCGGCGGTGCTGTTCGGCAGCCTCTCTTACACCCATAACCTGGAGGAGTCGTTCGACGACATCAGTTCCACCGTCAACCAGAAAACGCCGGGCAAGGTGCGGATCGGCGACAGCTTCCAGATCGGTGCGGGCATCGCCTTCGCTCTCAACGAAAAAATGAGTATGTCGTTCTCGGTCTCCGACCTTGTACAACGCAAGAGCAAGCTGAAACAGGATGGCGGGGACTGGCAATCGGTGGTGTCCAGCGACGCCAACGCCGGCTACTTCAACGTCGGCATGACCATTGCGGCCACCGACAACCTGACCATCGTGCCCAACCTGTCCATCGGCATGACCGACGATGCCCCGGACTTCTCCTTCAGCCTGAAATTCCCGTACTACTTCTGACCGCCACACAATGAAAAGGCCCGCTGCGAATGCCTCGCAGCGGGCCTTTTCAGCTTCTTCCGTGCGAAGAAGCACCGCGCCCTAGCGGATCTGGTGTTTGTGCAGCAAACGATAGAACGTCGGCCGGGACACCCCCAGCACCTTGGCGGCCACGCTGAGGTTGTCGCTGTGGCGGTTCAGCACATCGCAAAGCGCCTGGCGTTCGGCCCGGGTCTTGTAGTCTTCGAGGGTGCCCATCGGCGTGGCAAGCGACTGCTGACTGATCAACCCCAGGTCGCGGGCCTCGATCTGCCGACCTTCGGCCAGCACCAGGCCACGACGCACGCGATTGGCCAGTTCCCGCACATTGCCCGGCCAGTCGTGCTTGCCCATGGCAATCAGCGCATCTTCACTGAAACTGCGCGGCCGGCGACCGGTCTCGTGGCTGTAAAAGTGGGAAAAGTGGTTGGCCAGCATCGACAGATCACCATGTCGCTCGCGCAGCGGTGCCGTCACGACCTGGAGCACATTGAGCCGGTAATACAGATCCTCACGAAAACGCTTCTTCTCGATGGCGGCTTCAAGGTCCACGTGGGTTGCCGCCAATACGCGAACATCCACCGGGATCGGCTGGCTGCCGCCCACCCGCTCGATGTGTTTTTCCTGGAGAAAACGCAGCAGATTGGCTTGCAGTTCCAGAGGCAGATCGCCGATCTCGTCGAGAAACAATGTTCCACCGTTGGCGGCCTCGATGCGTCCGACCTTGCGTTGGTGAGCGCCGGTAAACGCGCCTTTTTCATGGCCGAACAGTTCGGACTGAATCAGATGCTCGGGAATCGCTCCGCAGTTGATCGCCACGAACGGTTTGCTGTGCCGCTGCGATTGCCGGTGCAGGGTGCGGGCAACCAGCTCCTTGCCGGTACCGCTTTCACCGCGAATGAGCACCGGCGACTCGGTGGGTGCCAGTTTGCTCAGCAGCTTGCGCAGTTCGCGAATCGGCTTGCTGTCGCCCAGCAGTTCGTGTTCCGGCTGATCAACGTGAATCGTACCCTGGCCGCGCAGACGCGCCATGCCGAACGCCCGGCCGAGAGTGACTTGCACCCGTGATACGTCGAACGGCAGGGTATGAAAGTCGAAGAACCATTCGCAGACGAAGTCACCGACATTCTGCAGTCGCAATACTTCCTGATTCAGAACGGCGATCCATTCGGTGCCGCTGCGACTGATCAACTCCTTGACGGCTTCCGGGCGTTCAAGATGAAAGGGCTGCAAACGAAGCAGGCCGACGTCGCAACTGCGGTCGGCGGCATTTTCCAGGTTACAACTGTCGACATCCCAGCCGACCGCCCGTAAACCGGGCAACAATCGGTGACAGTCGTCACAAGGGTCGACTACCAATAAACGTCGTAACGCAGGCGCTTCGCTCATGACTGTTCCTTGGCGCCAAATTATGGGAAATGATTGTAAAAACAGTCATTTGGCGGACCTGGCTGTAACATTAGCAAGAATTTGACGGCGCCTTGTATCGATTGCTTATAGGCGTGCAAGCGAAGCAGTTATAAGAACCTGTTTTGTTAGCTGGCTATCGACTCGATTCTTTCAGCCAGCTTTCAAAAAGCGTCGTAATAAGGATTGTATGAAAGAAAGTCGAAATTTCTTCAAATCCTGTGTGACCTGCCAGCAGGTTGCGTGCAT
>NZ_JBJJMM010000037.1:0-46165 GCF_046231795.1 Pseudomonas sp. KCJK9016
GAAGTAAATGAGTCCGCAGGGAAGGAAACCCACGGGGGGGGGGGCGTTGCCACCGGCGGAGCAACAAAGCGGGTGGGACCCCCCCGGCGGGGCGGGGCGGGTATTGCGCAGCAGTGGGGGGGGACCACGCCCCCTCGCCACAGTAGAAGCCAAATCTGCCACAATCGCGTCCTTGCGCCACTAGACGACCGAATTGCGTACCCGATGACCGACGAATCGCCCTCCATCGACAAACTGCTGAAAAACCTCGATCACGCCATGCTCGCCGACCGCCATCGGCTGCGGCGGCAGTTGCTAGAACTGCGCAAGAAACCCGACGAGGCCAAACTGGCCCAATGGGTCGCTCGCATGCAGGCCTCCTGCGATCAGGTGCTGGCGCGCAAGGCCAGCCTGCCGGTGATCCGTTACGACGACAGCCTGCCGATCGCGGCCAAACGTGACGAAATCAAGAAAGCCCTGGAAAAACACCAGGTGCTGATCATCGCCGGCGAAACCGGCTCGGGTAAAACTACCCAGTTGCCGAAAATCTGCCTGGAAATCGGTCGTGGCCAGCGTGGTCTGATCGGTCACACCCAGCCGCGGCGGATTGCGGCGCGCAGTGTGGCCAGTCGGGTTGCCGAAGAACTCGGCACGCCGCTGGGCGCGCTGGTCGGTTATCAGGTGCGCTTCGAAGATCAAAGCGATGCCAACACCCTGATCAAACTGATGACCGACGGCATCCTGCTGGCGGAAACCCAGAACGACCGCTACCTCGAACGCTACGACACGATCATCGTCGACGAAGCCCACGAACGCAGCCTCAACATCGACTTCCTGCTCGGTTACCTGAAAACCCTGCTGCCGCGTCGCCCGGACCTGAAAGTCATCATCACTTCGGCAACCATCGATCTGGAGCGTTTCTCGAAACATTTCGACGATGCGCCGATTGTCGAGGTGTCCGGCCGAACCTTCCCGGTGGAAACCTGGTATCGCCCGCTGACCCTGGAGCAGGACGAAGAGGGCAACCGCGTCGAGGACGACCTGACCGTCGATCAGGCCATCCTCGCCACCCTCGATGAAATCGCCGCGTATGAACGCAGTGAGCGCCGCAGTCCTGGCGACGTGCTGGTGTTTCTGCCGGGGGAACGCGAGATTCGTGACGCCGCCGACATGCTGCGCAAGGCCCAGCTCAAGCACACTGAAATCCTGCCGTTGTACGCACGACTGACGCCGGCCGAGCAGCAGCGGATTTTCCAGTCCCACCCGGGCCGTCGTGTGGTGCTGGCGACCAACGTTGCCGAAACCTCGCTGACTGTGCCGGGCATCCGTTACGTGATCGACAGCGGCACGGCGCGCATCAGTCGCTACAGCTACCGGGCCAAGGTCCAGCGCCTGCCGATCGAAGCGATTTCCCAGGCCAGCGCCAACCAGCGTAAAGGCCGCTGTGGCCGGGTCGAGCCGGGCATCTGTGTGCGCTTGTACAGCGAAGAGGATTTCCTTGGTCGTCCGGAATTTACCGATCCGGAAATCCTGCGCACCAACCTCGCTGCCGTGATCCTGCAGATGCTGCATTTGCGCCTCGGCGAAATCACCGCGTTCCCGTTCATCGAACCGCCGGACGGCAAGGCGATCAGTGACGGTTTCAACCTGCTGCAAGAACTCTCGGCGGTGGATCGCAACAGTCAGCTGACCCCGCTGGGGCGCCAGTTGGCGCGCCTTCCGGTGGACCCGCGCATGGGCCGCATGCTGCTGGAAGCGGCAAAACTCGGCAGCTTGCAGGAAGTGCTGATCGTCGCCAGCGCCATGTCGATTCAGGATCCGCGCGAGCGTCCGCCGGAGCGTCAGCAGGCCGCCGATCAGGCCCACGCCCAGTGGAAGGATGCCGATTCGGACTTCGCGGCGCTGGTCAATCTGTGGCGTGGCTTCGAAGAGCAGCGCCAGGCGTTGACCGCCAATCCGCTGCGCAACTGGTGCCGCAAGAATTTCCTCAACTACCTGCGCTTGCGCGAATGGCGCGATTCCCACAGGCAATTGAGCCTGATCTGCCGCGACTTGCAGTTGAGCCTGAATAAAGAGCCGGCGGATTATCCGAAACTGCACAAAGCGGTGCTGGTCGGCCTGCTCAGCCAGATCGGCCAGAAAACCGAGGAGGGTGACTACCTCGGCGCCCGTCAGCGGCGCTTCTGGATTCACCCGTCGTCGGGCATCGGCAAAAAGCGCCCGCAGTGGGTGATGACCGCCGAGCTGGTGGAAACCACCAAGCTTTACGCGCGGATGGTGGCGAAGATCGACGCCGACTGGATCGAGCCGCTGGCCGGGCATCTGATCAAGAAGAACCACTTCGAACCGCACTGGGAGAAGAAGCGCGGCCAGGTCGTGGCCTTCGAACAGATCACCCTGTTCGGCCTGATCGTGGTCGGTCGTCGCCCGGTGCATTACGGCCCGGTGGATCCGGTAGTCTCGCGAGAGCTGTTCATCCGCGAAGGCCTGGTGCGGGGCGAGATTCAGTCCCGGGCCAAATGCCTGAGCGCCAACAAGCAGTTGCTCGAACAACTCGACGAACTGGAAGCCAAGGCCCGTCGCCGGGACATTCTGGCCGACGAGGAAACCCTGTTCGCCTTCTACGACGCGCGGTTGCCCGCGGAGATCCATCAGACCGCGACATTCGACAGCTGGTATCGGATCAACAGCCAGAAAAACCCGCAGCTGTTGATCATGCGCGAAGAAGACGTGCTGGCCCGGGAGGCCAGCGAAGTCACCGCGCAGCATTACCCGGACACGCTGCGCATCGGCGATCTGGAACTGGCCCTGAGTTATCACTTCGAGCCGAATCACCCTCGGGACGGTGTGACCTTGCGCGTACCGGCGCCGCTGTTGCCGATGCTGCCGCCGGAGCGCCTGGAATGGCTGGTGCCGGGGTTGATCGAGGCCAAGTGCATCGCGCTGGTGCGCAACCTGCCCAAGGCCTTGCGAAAGAATTTCGTGCCGGTGCCGGACTTCATCAAAGCTGCCCTGCAACGCATGACCTTCGCCGAAGGCTCGTTGCCCCAGGCGCTGGGCCGTGAACTGCTGCGCATGACCGGTGCGCGGGTCAGCGATGAAGCCTGGGCCGAAGCGGCGCAGCAGGTCGAAAGCCATTTGCGGATGAACCTGGAAATCGTCGACGGCCAAGGCAAGTTCCTCGGCGAAGGGCGAGACCTGGCGCAGCTGACGGCACGTTTCGCCGAAGCCAGCCAGGCCGCACTGGCCGTACCGCAAAGTTCGAAGAGTCAGCAGCCGGTGGAGGCCAAGGTCTTCGCGCCGGTGGCGGAAAAGACCCAGCAGAAGATCGCCGGGCTGTCGATGACGGTGTATCCGGCGCTGGTGGAAGAGGGCTGCACGGTCAAGGAGGGGCGGTTCTCGACCCCGGCCGAAGCCGAGTTCCAGCATCGCCGCGCCTTGCAGCGCCTGTTGATGCAACAACTGGCCGAGCCTGCGAAATTCCTGCGCGGCAAGTTGCCGAGACTGACCGAGCTGGGTCTGCTCTACCGCGAACTGGGTCGGATCGATGCATTGGTGGAAGACATTCTGCTGGCCAGCCTCGACAGCTGCATCCTGGAGGGTGAAGACCCATTGCCTCGCGACGGCGCCGGGCTCGCGGCACTGGCCGAGCGCAAGCGCGGCAGCTGGACCGAGCATGCCGAGCGGGTGGCGCGCCTGACCCTGGAAATCCTCAAGCTCTGGCACGGCCTGCAAAAACGCTTCAAGGGCAAGATCGATCTGGCGCAGGCGGTGGCGCTTAACGACATCAAGCAGCAGCTCAGTCATCTGGTGTATCCGGGCTTCGTCCGGGAAACGCCGATGCTCTGGCTCAAGGAGCTGCCGCGTTACCTGAAGGCGGTCGAGCAGCGTTTCGAGAAACTGGGCGCACAGGTACAGAAGGATCGGGTCTGGAGCGGAGAACTCGCCGGCCTCTGGACGCAATACCAGACTCGCGCCGCCAAGCATGCCCAGGAAGGCAAGCGCGATCCGCAACTGGAGTTGTACCGCTGGTGGCTGGAGGAGTACCGGGTTTCGCTGTTCGCCCAGCAGTTGGGGACGAAAGTGCCGATCTCCGACAAGCGGCTGGGCAAGCAGTGGGCGCAGGTCGAGGCCTGATCCAGGGGTTACGCTCCCACAGGGATGTGTGACAGCTCCCGGAAATGGGGCCAAAACCTCGGGTTTATGGCAAACTTCGCCCCCATAAACGCCGGTTTCGCGACCCAGAGCCTTCGCCGGGTCGCGCAGCGGAATAAAGCGATGCCAGGTTTTTGCGTCCCTTATCGGGAATGAACCCTTTGCGTGTTGGCACGTCGGTGCCAGCACTTTCTGCCTGAACAGATTAGAGAAACGACCATGCATAACGTCGTCATCAGCGGCACCGGCCTGTATACCCCGGCCAACAGCATCTCCAACGAAGAGCTGGTGCAGTCTTTCAATACCTACGTCGCGCAGTTCAACGCGGACAACGCCGAGGCTATCGCCAGTGGTGAAGTCCAGGCCCTGACCGAGTCCAGCGCTGCGTTCATCGAAAAAGCTTCCGGCATCAAGAGCCGTTTTGTCATGGACAAGGACGGCATCCTCGATCCTGCACGCATGACGCCACGCCTGCCCGAGCGTTCCAACGATGAATGGTCGGTGCTCTGCCAGATGGCCATCGGCGCAGCCGAGCAAGCCTTGCAGCGTGCCGGCAAGACCGCCGCCGACATCGACGGCGTGATCGTCGCCTGCTCCAACCTGCAGCGCGCCTACCCGGCCATCGCCATCGAAGTCCAGGAGGCACTGGGCATCCAGGGTTTCGGTTTCGACATGAACGTCGCCTGTTCGTCGGCCACTTTCGGCATCCAGCAAGCCGCCAACACCGTGCAACTGGGCCAGGCCCGGGCGATCCTGATGGTCAACCCGGAAGTCTGCACCGGTCACCTGAACTTCCGCGACCGTGACAGCCACTTCATCTTTGGTGACGCCGCGACTGCTGTTGTCATCGAGCGTGCCGATACGGCGACGTCGAAACACCAGTTCGAGGTAGTCAGCACAAAGCTGCTGACCAAGTTCTCCAACAACATCCGCAACAACTTCGGTTTCCTCAACCGCGCAGCGGAAGAGGGCATCGGTGCCCGTGACAAACTGTTCGTGCAGGAAGGCCGCAAGGTGTTCAAGGATGTCTGCCCGATGGTGGCCGAGCTGATCGGCGAACATCTGGAAGAGAACAAACTCAACGTCGCAGACGTGAAACGCTTCTGGCTGCATCAGGCCAATCTGAGCATGAACCACCTCATCGTGCGCAAGCTGCTGGGGCGTGAAGCCACCGAAGAAGAAGCTCCAGTGATTCTCGACACCTACGCCAACACCAGCTCCGCCGGTTCCGTGATTGCGTTTCACAAGTATCAGGACGACCTGGCCGCCGGTTCGCTGGCGGTGCTGAGTTCGTTTGGTGCCGGTTATTCGATTGGTAGCGTGATTCTGCGCAAGCGTTGAGGTGGGAGGTTAATTTCCTCTTAACCGCGCTGACTTTTCCTACATCCGGATCAGCGCAGACGCTGTAGTTTTCGGGGATGACGGCAGGCGAGATCCTGCCGTTTTCATTTTCGAAGTCAGGACAAGGGGATTGATGGATGGTGGCTGACGACACCCAATTGCTTGCACGCCTGCTGGCCGGCGAGCAAAAGGCTTTCAAGGAACTGGTCACGACTTACCAGAGCGCCATGCGCGCGGTGGCGTATGCGATTGTCGGCCAGCGTCATGTCGAGGAAGTGGTGCAGGACGCGTGGCTTTCGGTGGTGCGCCATATCGGCAGCTTCGAGGGACGCTCCAGTCTCAAGACCTGGCTGCTGACCATCACCGCCAATTCGGCCAAGGGCCGCTACAGGCAGAACCGTCGCGAAGTGTTGCTGGATGATCTGCCGTCGCCCCATGGCACTATCGACGATGACCGTTTTTCTCCGGGAGACGGACACTGGCTGGTGGCACCGTTCGCCTGGCATCAGGACACCCCCGAAGCGCTGCTCACCGAAAACGAGTTGCGCGAATGTCTGGAACACACGCTGCTGAGCCTGTCGGAACTGCAAAGCAGTGTGCTGGTGTTGCGCGAGCGCCAGGGCCTTGAACTGGAAGACATCTGTAATCTTCTGGAGATCTCGCTCTCCAATGTCCGCGTGCTGCTGCATCGGGCACGTTTGAAGGTCTTCGCGACCGTGGAACATTTTGAGGAGACAGGCGAATGTTGACCTGCAAGGAGCAAGTGGCACGATCCAGCGATTATCTTGACGGCCAGCTGAGCTTTCGCGAAAAACTGATGGTGCGTCATCACCTGATGTTCTGCCGTAACTGTCGGCGTTTCATTCGCCAGATGCGGTTGATGCAGGCGACCTTGAAGGCCATGCCGGAGAAACCCGAAGACGGTGTGGATGCCTTGGCCGAGCGCCTGGCGCAGCAGCGGCGCAAAGACCGGTCCTGACAAAAAAAACAGCCCGGACCAGCCGCAGCGAACGGATGATGGGGATCGCTGCTGCTGTACCGGGCTGTAGGAGAAAATCAGCGTCAAGCTGCAAATGAGGCACCCACGTGCAGCCTGTCGCTTGTCATTGCTGTTTTAGAACTTGGCTTCGGCATCCAGTTGCAGGGTATTGATGTCGGAATCGGTCTTCCTGAGGCTGGCGTTGGTGTAGTCCGAGTTAGCCATGAAGTAAGTGGCACCCAGGGTGAAGTTCTTGTCCAGCTCGTAGCTCACTTTCAGCTTGCTGCCGCGCGAACCGGTGTAACCGTTGGCGAAGTCGGAGTCGGTGAAGGCGCCCACCACCGCGTTACGCTGTACGTCGCGGTAGTTGTAATCGATGCCGAAGCCGTAGACCTTGGTCTTCACACCGGCCAGCCAGCCCGTGTCCTGGTCGTTGCTGGCGTCGTTGTTGTTCACGTACTGACCGTAGATCGACAGCGGTACCGGCAAGTTGGCGATGTCCAGCTGACCGAAGCCCTCATACAGTTTGAAGGTTTCGTTCGGGCTGTTGCCGTTGACGGCCAGGGCGCATGGTGCGGTGACGGTGCCGCTGGTCGGGCAGGCACTGTCCTTGTCGTTGTCGTAGGAGTAGATGCTGCCGCCCAGGGTCAGTTTCAGGCTGTCGGTCAGTGCGAAGCGACCGCCCAGTTGGCCAGCATACAGACGCAAGTCGTGCTTGAACTGCACGCCTTCGCCGTCGACGTTGTCCTTGAGGGTGTAGTGGCCGGCGCTGCCGAACAGTTCGGCGCTGCCGTTCAACGGGTACTTGTAGGTAACAGCCAGGCCTTCCGGGTTGATGTCGCTGTCCCAGATGATGTCGCCCATGCTGACCCATGGCTGGTTCATCTTACCGGCGATCAGGTGCAGGTTCTTGACTGCGTCAGGGTGGTAGTCGACGTAGCCCAGGTCGAGCCAGATCTGCTTCTTGTCGAAGTAGTTGTTCAGGTCCTGGTTGGTGGAGCGGGCATCGTCGTTGCTGCCGGTGGCGATACGGATACCGGTGTCGACCTGCGGGTTGATTTCGGTGTAGGCACCCAGGCGGGCACGAATGCGCTGACGGTCCTGGTCCTTGGCGTTCGGCACGCCATCGTTCTTCACGGTTTCCTGACGGAAACGCACGTCACCCTTGAACTGAGTCTTGGCAGCCCAGGCCAGCTTCTGGTCGAAGCTGCTCAGTTCGTTGGTTTTCTTCGCGGTTGCCGCGATTTGCTCGTTGGTCTCTTGCTGCGCCTGCTGCGCGATTTGCTGGGCCTTCTGATCCTGGGCCAGTTCGGCTTGCAGTTCTACGTACTGCGCCTGGGTGATGGAACCGTTAGCCTTGAGCATGTCGAGCAGTTTGGCGTCGACTGCGGCACTGGCCGGAACACTCATGGCCAGCAACAGGCCACCGCACAGGGCCGCCGCAGTTTTCGTGGAAGCAAGACGCATAGCAATCTCCGAAGATGAGAGGGATGGCTTAACCATCCTGGGCACAACCGACGGTTTGAAGGTCGGAAAACTGTGTCCGGGTAGAACCCGGCGCTCTAAAAACAGGCGCCAGTATCGCGATGGTTTATGACAGAGCAGTGGCACGGTGATGGCAGCTTGATGACGATCTCAAACAGCCGTGAACTATTGATCCAGAGCGCTGTCGCGCAATCGGACGTGGGCAAGACGGGGTCGATCGGCGATACTCGCGAAGCTTTCAGGGCCAAAAGTGGAGAGGAAAATGCCGTTGCAGCGCCTGCAAAAACTGTCGGAGATCGAACCGGCACTCTGGGATGCACGGGTGCCGGACAACCAGCCGTTTTTGCGCCATGCCTTCCTCTGCGCGCTGGAAGACAGCGGCAGTGTCGGCCGGCACACGGGCTGGCGGCCGGAGCATCTGCTGCATGTCGAAGAAGGCCGTCTGATCGCGGCGCTGCCCGGTTATCGCAAGTGGCATTCCTACGGCGAATATGTGTTCGATCACGGCTGGGCCGATGCCTGCGCCCGCGCCGGTATCGATTACTACCCCAAGTTTCTGGCCGCGGTGCCGTTCAGCCCGGTCACCGGGCCGCGCCTGTTGGCGGCGAGCGTCGAGGACGGATTCGAACTGCTCAAGAGCCTGCCGGGTTACCTGGAAATCGAAGAACTCTCTGGCGCCCACATCAACTTCACCGATGCCTTTACCAATGCCGCCATGGCCGAACAGCCCGGCTGGCTGCAACGCATCGGCTGTCAGTACCACTGGCAGAATCGCGGTTATCGCGACTTTCAGGATTTCCTCGACGTGCTCAGCTCACGCAAGCGCAAGCAGATGCGCAAGGAGCGCGAGCAAGTGGCGGGGCAGGGTTTCGAATTCGAATGGCTGGAAGGTCGGGAACTGGACGAGGCGCAGTGGGATTTTGTTTATGCGTGCTACGCCAACACCTATGCGGTGCGTCGGCAGGCGCCGTACCTGACGCGAGAGTTCTTCAGTCTGCTGGCCGAGCGCATGCCGGAATCGATCCGCGTCGTGCTGGCCAGACAGGGCTCAAGACCCGTGGCCATGGCGTTCAGCCTGGTGGGGGGCGACAGCTTTTACGGGCGTTATTGGGGGTGCCTTGCCGAGTTCGATCGGCTGCATTTCGAAACCTGTTTCTACCAGGGTATGGACTTCGCGATTGCCCGGGGTTACCAGCGTTTCGACGCTGGTGCCCAAGGCGAACACAAACTGATTCGCGGCTTTGAACCGGTGATCACTCATTCCTGGCATTACCTGCGCCATCCCGGTCTGAAAGCCGCCGTCAAAGACTTCCTTGAACAGGAGCGCGCCGGCGTGCTGGCTTACGCAGAAGAAGCGAAAACGGCTCTGCCCTACCGTCAGGCATAGATTTCCTGTGGGAGCGAGCCTGCTCGCGAATGCGGTAACTCAGGCAATCAAGGTGTTGACTGATGTTCTGCTTTCGCGAGCAGGCTCGCTTACACGCAGGGTTCTCGGAGGTTCTCAGGTTTCTTCCTTGCCCAGCCAGCGATAGACCACACCGCCCACCACCGCGCCCAGCAGCGGCGCGACCCAGAACATCCACAACTGCGCGATGGCCCAGCCGCCGACCATCAGCGCCGGGCCCGTGCTGCGGGCCGGGTTGACCGAGGTGTTGGTCACCGGAATCGAGATCAGGTGGATCAGCGTCAGGGCCAGGCCGATGGCGATCGGTGCCAGTCCCGCCGGGGCGCGTTTGTCGGTGGCGCCGAGAATGATCACCACGAACATCGCCGTCATGACCAGTTCAGTGACGAACCCGGAGGCCATCGAGTATTTGCCTGGCGAGTGCTCGCCATAGCCATTGGAGGCAAGGCCGGCGGCGATGTCGAAACCCTCCTTGCCGCTGGCGATGTGGTACAGCAGAGCCGCTGCGAGAATCCCGCCGATCACCTGGGCGATGACATAGGCGGGCAACTCTTTGGCCGGAAACCGTCCACCGACGACCAGACCGAGCGACACGGCCGGATTGAGATGACAACCGCTGATGTGGCCGATGGCAAACGCCATGGTCAGCACCGTCAGACCAAACGCCAGGGCGACCCCCAGCACACCGATACCCACAGGTGATGAGGCGGCAATCACCGCACTGCCGCAGCCACCCAGAACCAGCCAGAACGTACCCAACAACTCCGTGGCTGAACGTTTTAACAGAGACATGAGAGTGTCCTTGATAGACGCGCTATCGAGACTGTATCGAATTGTGCTTCCTTGCAATTACGACAGGTTCATTTCCAGAGCCTTTGCTGATTACAGCAGGGATTGTGCGGATTTCCAGCAGACATGAAAAAGCCGCCAGGGCCCGTGTTTCAAGGGCTGTGGCGGCTTTTTCGTCTGCGGCAGATCAGTCGATGCCGACAAATCCTCCAGTCTGGTGCGCCCACAACCGCGCATACAGACCGCCATGGGCCAGCAGTTCGGCATGGCTGCCGCTTTCGGCGATCCTGCCGTTCTCCAGTACCACCAGCCGGTCCATGCGGGCAATGGTCGAGAGACGGTGGGCGATGGCGATCACGGTCTTGCCCTGCATCAGGGTTTCCAGACTTTCCTGGATCGCCGCTTCGACTTCCGAATCCAGCGCCGAGGTCGCTTCGTCCATGATCAGGATCGGCGCGTCCTTGAGCAGCACCCGGGCAATCGCGATCCGCTGGCGCTGGCCGCCGGACAGCTTGACGCCACGCTCGCCGACATGGGCGTCGAACCCGGTGCGTCCTTCGGCATCCGACAGCAGCGGAATGAACTCGTCGGCCCGGGCCTTGCGCACCGCCTCCCAGAGTTCGGCGTCGGTGGCGTCGGGTTTGCCGTACAGCAAGTTGTCGCGGATCGAACGGTGCAGCAGCGACGTGTCCTGGGTGATCATGCCGATCCGCGCTCGCAGGCTTTCCTGGCCGACTTCGGCAATGTTCTGGCCGTCGATCAGGATCCGCCCGCCTTCGACGTCATACAGACGCAACAGCAGGTTGACCAGGGTCGACTTGCCGGCGCCGGACGGGCCGATCAGGCCGATTTTCTCGCCGGGTTTGATGGTCAGGTTGAGATCGCCGATGATGCCTTTCTTCTTGCCGTAGTGAAAATCCACGTGCTCGAAACGCACTTCGCCACGGGACACGGCCAGCGGTCTGGCTTGTTCCTGATCAGTGACGCTGACCGGTTGCGAGATGGTCTGCAGACCGTCCTGAACCATGCCGATGTTTTCGAAAATGCCGGTGACCACCCACATGATCCAGCCGGACATGTTGACGATGCGGATCACCAGACCGGTCGCCAGGGCGATGGCGCCGACGCTGATCAGCGATTGTGTCCAGAGCCAAAGGGCCAGCCCCGTGGTGCCGACGATCAGCAGACCGTTCATGGTGGTGATGGCCACGTCCATGCTGGTGACCACGCGGCCTGCCAGCTGGGCTTTTTCGGTCTGCTCCTGAATCGCCTCGCGGGCGTAGTGCTGTTCGAAGTTGGTATGGGCGAACAGCTTCAGGGTGGCGATGTTGGTGTAGCCGTCGACGATGCGGCCCATCAGTTTCGAGCGCGCGTCGGAAGCGGCGACGGAGCGGTCCTTGACCCGTGGCACGAAGTAATAGAGCGCGCCGATGTAGGCGGCGATCCACGTCAACAGCGGGATCATCAGGCGCCAGTCGGCTTCGGCGAAGAGCACCAGCGAGCTGATCGCATAGATCAGCACGTGCCACAACGCATCCACCGCCTGCACCGCGGAATCACGCAGCGAGTTGCCGGTCTGCATGATGCGCTGGGCGATGCGCCCGGCGAAGTCGTTCTGGAAAAAATTGAGGCTCTGCTTGAGCACGTAGCTGTGGTTCTGCCAGCGGATCAGGCTGGTCATGCTCGGGCTCAGGGTCTGATGCACCAGCATGTCGTGCAGGGCCAGAAACAGCGGTCGCAACAACAGGGCCACCACGGCCATCCACACCAGTTCTGCGCCATGCTGCTTGAAGAAATCGACGTTCGGCGTGCCTTGCGCAAGGTCGATGATGCGGCTCAGGTAGCTGAACAGCGCCACTTCGATCAGCGCACCGAACAGGCCGACGATCAGCAGGGCGGCAAAACTCGGCCAGACCTGCTTGAGGTAATAGGTATAGAAGGGCAGAACACGATCCGGCGGAGAGGCCGTAGGTGCGTCGCGGAATATGTCGATCAGTTGTTCGAAACGGCGATAGAGCATCAGATAACCGCCCGGAGTACGGGCTCTCCTTTTATCAGTGTGAGCGGCGAGGCATGAAACCATCGCCGCTCGATACGCCCTGTAAAGCTTAGTCGATGCGCTTGGCCGACTTGATGATCACAGGATCGACCGGCACGTTCTGCATGCCCTGTTTGGTGGTGGTCTGGGAGTTGACGATGATGTCGACCACGTCCATGCCCTTGACCACTTTGGCGAACACCGCGTAACCGGCGTCGCGGCCCGGGTCGAGGAAAGCGTTGTCGGCAACGTTGATGAAGAACTGGCTGGTAGCCGAGTTCGGATCGGAAGTACGGGCCATCGACAGGGTGCCGCGTACGTTGTGCAGACCGTTGCCGGCTTCGTTCTTGATCGGGGCGTCAGTAGGTTTTTGCACCATCTGCTGGGTAAAACCGCCGCCTTGAGCCATGAATCCAGGGATCACACGGTGGAAGATCGTGTTGGTATAGAAACCCTTGTCAACGTACGAAAGAAAATTCTTGGTGCTGATCGGCGCCTTGACCGGGTCCAGCTCGATTTCGATGGTGCCGTTGGTGGTCACCAGTTCGACGTGTGGCGCCTTTTCCGGTGTGGCGGCCATCAGGTTGGCGGCGAACAGCACGGTGCCGGCGGCGAGGGCGAGTTTTTTCAGCATGGTTCAGTGATCCTGAGGGTGAATATCGGCTATGGCGAGAAATGCCAGCAGCGTTTGATTGAAGCGTTCGGGCTGATCGAGCGGGGTGGCGTGACGCGAATCGGCGATCACCACCAGCCGAGCATCGGGCAGCAGTCTGACATAGGTTTCTTTCAGCGCGACGGGGGTGTAGTCCCGGTCGGCGCTGATGACGAGCGTTGGACAGGTGACCCGGGAAAGTCGTTCCTGCACCCCCCAGCCAACAATCGCATCGAAGCTGGCGAGATAAGCACGTTTGTCGTTCTTTGCCCAGCGCTCGGCCATCTTCTGTCGCAAATCGGCCTGCTCCGGTCTGGGGAACAGTCTGGCGCCAAGGGCCTTGCCGATGGTGGCCAGGCTCACCAGACGCATCAGGCTCCAGCGCTTGAACCACTGCCAATAGTCGTCGCGACTGCGCAACTTGACCTCGGGCGCGCTGTTGACGATGGTCAGGCTTTTGAGCATCTGCGGCTGATCGACAGCGAACTGGAAGCCGATCATGCCGCCCATGGACAGCCCGACGTAATGCACCGGGCCGAGGCCAAGGTGCTCGACCAGGGCGACGATGTCGGCGCTGAACCCGGCGATGCTGTAGCGCTCGCGAGGCTTGTCGGAGCGGCCATGGCCGCGCATGTCCGGGACGATCACCCGGTATTGCGCGGCCAGCGCCGGAATCTGCATTTCCCAGTCGAGCGTGCTGGAGCCGAGCCCGTGAACCAGCAGCAACGGTTCGCCGTGGCCATATTCCTCGTAATGCAGGTTGCAGCCTTCATGTTCGAAATACGCCATCGGTGACTCCGTGTCAGGCTTGTTCGGGAGCGGCGAACGGTGCGTCCAGCGGCAAGGTGTCGAAGGTGCGCAGTAGTTCGACGAGGATCTGCGAGGCCGGGCCCAGCGGTTTGTCCTTGTTCGAGTACAGATAGAAACTTGGATTGCGGCTGCCGCCCTGATCCAACGGTAGCAGCTTGAGCAGACCTTCCTTCAATTCCCGTTCGATCATGTGCCGTGGCAGCCAGGCAAAACCCAGTCCGCTGGAGACGAAATTGGCGGCGGTGGCGAGGCTGCCGACGGTCCAGCGCTGTTCGGCGCCGAGCCAGCCGACGTCCCTCGGCTGCTGGCGGCCGGAGTCGCGGATCACCACTTGCATCTGGGTTTCCAGGTCCTGGAAGTTCAACTCGCGGTTCAGCCGATGCAAGGCATGTTCGGGATGGGCGACGGCGACGAATTCCACATCGCTCAGCTCCGCGCCGAGGTAGCCGGGAATGCTCAGGCCGGTGATCGCCAGATCGGCCACACCTTCGAGCAGCACTTCTTCGACACCTGACAGCACTTCTTCACGCAGACGCACGCGGCAACCACGGCTCTGCGGCATGAACGCGGTCAGTGCACGAACCAGGCGTGCGGTGGGGTAGGCGGCATCCACCACCAGCCGCACTTCGGCTTCCCAGCCTTGCTCCATGTGATGGGCGAGGTCTTCCAGCTGGCTGGCCTGTTTCACCAGTTGCCGCGAACGGCGCAGCAGCACGCCACCGGCTTCAGTGAGCACGGCTTTACGTCCGTCGATGCGCAACAACGGTACGCCGAGCTGATCCTGCATGCGGGCGACGGTGTAGCTCACCGACGATTGCGAACGGTGCAGGGCTTCGGCGGCCTGGGCGAATCCGCCGTGGTCGACCACCGCCTGCAACGTTCGCCATTGATCGAGGGTCACGCGGGGGGCTTTCATCGATAGCTCCTCTTGTCCTAAGCTGGCGGTCCCCCATGGAGACTGCCGAATGAAAAAATTCTGTTGTGTGGTTCTGGCGCTGCTGCCGCTGACTGCGTTTGCGTATCCGATCGATGTGCAGAAGAATCTCAATGGCCTGAAGATCGATTACGAGTCCTTCGATACCGATAAAGACATCGGCTCCATCCGGGTCGCCAACTACGGCGAAGTCGACGCCGTCTGCAAAGTCGTGTTCAGCAATGGTCCGGAAGCGCCGCGCACCCGCAATATCGAAGTACCGGCCGGCAAACACACCAATGCCACCGCCAAGTTCTCCCGCGAGATCATCAAGCTGCGCGTCGAGCTGAACTGCAACCCGAAATAACATCAGTCCCTGTGGAGCGAGCCTGCTCGCTCCTGTAAGGGCTCAGCTGCATCTAAACGAATATTTCGATGGTTTGCAGCAATTATTTGCGCTTTTTCATCGATGCGACCCTGTTTAACCTTCACTCCATCGACTTACAACATTCCCGGATGGAGGCTACACACCATGTCCCGCGTTCTGATCATCGAAAGCAGCGCCCGCCAGCAAGACTCGGTTTCCCGTCAACTGACCCAGACGTTCATTAGTCAATGGAAAGCTGCACACCCGACCGATCAGATCACCGTCCGCGACCTCGCCGTGAATCCTGTTCCTCACCTGGACAGCAACCTGCTGGGCGGCTGGATGAAGCCCGCCGAACAGCGCAACGCCAACGAACAATCCTCGCTGGATCGCTCCAACGAACTGACCGATGAACTCTTGGCCGCCGACGTGCTGGTGATGGCCGCACCGATGTACAACTTCGCGATTCCCAGCACCCTGAAAGCCTGGCTCGACCATGTGCTGCGTGCCGGCGTCACCTTCAAATACACCGAAACCGGCCCGCAAGGCTTGCTCAGCGGCAAGCGTGCCTATGTGCTGACGGCTCGCGGCGGCATCTATGCCGGCGGTCCGGCCGATCATCAGGAACCGTACCTGCGTCAGGTGATGGGTTTCATCGGCATCCATGACGTGACCTTCATCCACGCCGAAGGCATGAACCTGGGCGGTGACTTCCAGGAGAAAGGCCTGAATCAGGCCAACGCCAAACTGGCTCAGGTCGCTTGATATGTTAATCGCCAGATAATCGCCGCTTGTTCTAGTGACCTGGCGCAACCCCTTCAACGCTCTACGCGCATCGAACCTCCCTTTGCACTTGTTGCTCCTGAGTGCTGCAGCCCGATTGAACGCTTTAGCGAGATCGGGCTTTTTTTTGCCCGGAATTTAGCGATGGCCGGGAAAAACCGCTATCGTCGCCGCCATTCGAAATCGAGGCGACCATGGGCTATCTACTTATTGTCACGCTGATCCAGGCGTTTTCCTTCAATCTCATCGGTGAATACCTGGCCGGGCACGTCGACAGCTACTTCGCGGTGCTGGTTCGCGTGGTGCTCGCGGGGCTGGTGTTCATTCCGCTGACCCGCTGGCGCTCGGTGGAACCTGCGTTCATGCGCGGCATGCTGCTGATCGGTGCGCTGCAGTTCGGTGTGACTTACGTCTGCCTGTATTTGAGCTTTCGCGTGCTGACGGTGCCGGAAGTGCTGCTGTTCACCATCCTCACGCCGTTGCACGTGACCCTGATCGAAGATGCGCTTAACCGCCGCTTCAACCCGTGGGCACTGATCGCCGCACTGGTGGCGGTGGCGGGGGCGGCGGTCATCCGCTACGACCGGATCAACCCGGACTTCTTCATGGGCTTTTTGTTGCTGCAACTGGCCAACTTCACCTACGCCGCCGGTCAGGTGCTGTACAAGCATCTGGTGGCGAAGCACCCGAGCGATCTGCCGCACTACCGGCGCTTCGGCTTCTTCTACCTCGGCGCGCTCGCGGTGGCGTTGCCGGCTTTTCTGCTGTTCGGCAAATCGAATTTTCTGCCGCAAGCGCCGCTGCAATGGGGCGTGCTGGTGTTCCTTGGCCTGGTTGCGACTGCGCTGGGGCTGTACTGGTGGAACAAGGGTGCGTGCCTGGTCAACGGCGGCACCCTGGCGGTGATGAACAACCTGCATGTGCCGGTGGGTCTGGTGTTGAACCTGCTGATCTGGAATCAACATGAGGAACTGGGGCGTTTGTTCCTCGGGGGCGGCGTGATTCTGGCGGCGGTGTGGATCAGTCGGTTGGGGATTGGCAAGGCGGCGCCAGTTGCCCCACCAGAAACTCGATAAACGCCCGGGTCTTCTGCGGCACCCGCCGCGCTGACGAATACACCGCGTTGATGGTGATCGCCGGGGCCTGCCATTCGCACAGCACCGGCACCAGTCGCCCGGCCGCCAGCGCTTCTTCGACGATGAAGTCCGGCAGCAGCGCAATGCCCATGCCGGCCTCCGCCGCCTGCGCCAGCAGGTCACCGTTGTTGGCATGCAGAGGCCCGGTCACGTTGACCCGCTGGGTCTCCTTGCCGTTGCACAGTTGCAGGCTGACGCCGCTCTGCAGATAGCCGTAGTTCAAGCATTGATGCGAGCGCAGGTCCTGCGGTGTCTGTGGCGTGCCTGCGCGTTCGAGGTAAGCGGGGGAGGCGACCATGATGCGCGGCGCCGGCGCCAGTTGCCGGGCGATCATGGTCGAATCGGGCAGGCTGGCGATGCGGATCGTCACGTCGAACCCGCCGCGCACCGGATCGACCTGCTGGTCGCTGAGTACCAGTTGCAACTCGATGTTCGGGTGCTGCTCGTGGAACAGCGGAATCAACTTGCCCAGGCGCCGCAGGCCGAACGACATTGGCGCGTTCACGCGCAACACCCCGCGCAATTCGCCAATGCCATCCCGCGCCCGCTGTTCGGCCTCGTCCAGCGCCGCAATCACTTCCCGCGCCGCTTCGAAATACTCCGCTCCGGCCTCGGTCAGGTGCAGGCTGCGGGTGGTGCGTTGCAGCAGTTGCACGCCGATGGCTTCTTCCAGCGCCTGAATCTGTTTGCTGACTTTCGACCGTGGCACGTCCATGGCCCGGGCGGCGGCTGCGAAGCCGTTCTCGCCGACCGTCACCACGAAGGCGCGCATGCATTCGATGCGATCCATGATTGTCCCTTTTTTAGAATCAATGATTCTCGATTTTAGGGAATTGTCCCTTTATCGGCCAGCCCCTAAAGTGACATCCAAGCCGAGACAACAACGCCGAAGACGGCAAAACGCCTCGACTCACCCAATCCCCAATCGAAACTCTGAATCGACATCAAAAGGAACGCGCCATGTCTAACCGTGAACTGCTGAACCCGACCAACTCCGCCCTGATCCTGATCGACCACCAGCCACAAATGGCGTTCGGCGTGCAGTCGATCGACCGTCAGACCCTGAAGAACAACACCGTGGGCCTGGCCAAGGCGGCGAAGATCTTCAACGTTCCGACCATCTACACCTCGGTCGAAACCGAAAGCTTCAGCGGCTACATCTGGCCGGAACTGCTGGCGGTGCACCCGGAGCAGAAGCCGATCGAGCGCACCTCGATGAACTCCTGGGAAGACAAGGCGCTGGTTGACGCTGTGAAGGCCACCGGTCGCAAGAAACTGATCATCGCCGCGCTGTGGACCGAGGTCTGCCTGACCTTCCCGGCGCTGGAAGCCCTGGCCGAAGGCTACGAGGTGTACATCGTCACCGACGCGTCGGGCGGCACCAGCAAGGAAGCCCACGACATGTCGGTACAGCGGATGATTCAGGCCGGCGCCGTACCGGTGACCTGGCAGCAAGTGCTGCTCGAGTACCAGCGTGACTGGGCGCACAAAGACACTTATCAGGCAGTAATGGACCTGGTGCTGGAACACAGCGGCGCGTACGGCATGGGCGTCGACTACGCCTACACCATGGTCCACAAGGCACCGCAGCGGCAGGTCAAATAAGTCGGCAGGACAAAAAAAGACGCAACCGGGGTTGCGTCTTTTTTTTGCGCTGAAGAAAGCGCTACATCAGATGTTTCTCAACTTCGGGTATATGCGCCGAACCCAACACCGCCGGCAACAACCCCGAGCGCAAATCCCCACCGCTCGGCTGCTGATAAAGGCTCAATCCGAACTCCGGCAGCACCGCCAGCAGGTAATCGAAAATATCCCCCTGGATCCGTTCGTAATCGGCCCACACCGTGGTCGTGGTAAAGCAGTAGATTTCCAACGGAATGCCCTGGGCCGTGGTCTGCATCTGGCGCACCATGCAGGTCATGTTGGGCTGGATCTCCCGGTGGCTCTTCAGGTAGGCCAGTGCGTACGCGCGGAAGGTGCCGATGTTGGTCATGCGCCGACGGTTGGCCGACATCGCCGCGACATTGCCCTGGGCCTCGTTCCAGGCCTTGAGCTCGGCTTTCTTGCGACTCATGTAGTCGGTCAGCAGGTGCACCTGGGACAGTTTCTCTTCTTCATCGTCGCGGATGAAACGCACGCCGCTGGCGTCGATGAACAGACTGCGCTTGATCCGCCGCCCGCCGGACTGCTGCATGCCGCGCCAGTTTCTGAACGACTCGGACATCAGGCGCCAGGTCGGGATCGAGACGATGGTCTTGTCGAAATTCTGCACCTTGACCGTGTGCAGGGTGATGTCGACCACGTCGCCGTCGGCGCCGACCTGGGGCATTTCGATCCAGTCGCCGACCCGCAGCATGTCGTTGCTGGTCAGTTGCACGCTGGCGACGAACGACAGCAGGGTGTCCTTGTAGACCAACAGGATCACCGCCGACATCGCACCCAGACCGGACAGCAGCAACAGCGGCGAACGGTCGATCAGGGTGGCGACGATGATGATCGCGCCAAACACATACAGGACCATTTTCGCCAGTTGCACATAACCCTTGATCGAGCGGGTGCGGGCGTGTTCGGTGCGGGCGTAGATGTCCAGTAGCGCATTGAGCAGGGCGCTGACCGACAGCAGCAGGAACAGAATGGTGAACGCCAGCGCGACGTTGCCGAGAAACACCATGGCGGTCTTGCTCAGCTCCGGCACCAGGTGCAGGCCGAACTGGATTACCAGAGACGGCGTCATCTGCGCCAGACGCTGAAATACCTTGTTATGCCGAAAGTCGTTGATCCAGTGCAGCGCGGGCTGGCGACCGAGCATGCGACTGACATGCAGGATCAGATAACGCGCCACTCGTCCGAGAACCAGTGCGATCACCAGCAGCAGAATCAACGCCAGGCCGGCGTGCAGGAGCGGGTGCTGATCGAGCGCACCCCAGAGGTCTTGGGCGTTGAGCCAGAGCTGTTTGAAATCCATGAGAGAGACGATTCTTCTGTAAGACGCGACGGGGGATTAGAGCATTTAAGACGCTGTGTATTACCGTTGGAGACAAATCGAGCAACAAAAAAGCCACTGATTGCGCCTGATTTCACAAAGAAACTCGGCCTGAGCGCTCGAAACCGGTAACCTATGCAGCTGTTTTTTCGCACATCTTCGAGGTAGCACCCGTGTTTTCCCAATTCGCCCTGCACGAACGCCTGCTCAAAGCCGTGGCCGAGCTGAAATTTGTCGAGCCAACGCCTGTGCAAGCCGCGGCCATTCCGCTGGCGCTTCAGGGGCGTGACCTGCGGGTGACGGCGCAAACCGGTAGCGGCAAGACCGCCGCTTTTGTCCTGCCGATCCTCAATCGCCTGATCGGCCCGGCCAAGATCCGTGTCAGCATCAAGACCCTGATCCTGCTGCCGACCCGCGAGCTGGCCCAGCAGACCCTGAAGGAAGTCGAACGCTTTTCGCAGTTCACGTTCATCAAGTCCGGCCTGATCACCGGTGGTGAAGACTTCAAGGTCCAGGCCGCCATGCTGCGCAAGGTCCCGGACATCCTGATCGGCACGCCGGGCCGGATGATCGAACACCTGAACGCCGGCAATCTCGACCTGAAAGAGGTTGAAGTGCTGGTACTCGACGAAGCCGACCGCATGCTCGACATGGGATTCGCCGAAGACGTGCAGCGTCTGGTGGACGAATGCCCGACCCGTCAGCAGACCATGCTGTTCTCCGCCACCACCGGCGGTTCCGGTCTGCGCGAGATGATCGCCAAGGTGCTGAAGAACCCTGAGCACCTGCAACTCAACGCGGTCAGCCAACTGAATGACTCCACCCGTCAGCAGATCATCACCGCCGACCACAACCAGCACAAGGAACAGATCGTCAACTGGCTGCTGGCCAACGAGACCTATCAGAAGGCGATCATCTTCACCAACACCCGGGTGATGGCCGACCGCATCTACGGTCGCCTCGTCGCCCAGGAATACAAGGCATTCGTGCTGCACGGCGAGAAAGACCAGAAGGATCGCAAGCTGGCCATCGACCGTCTGAAGCAGGGCGGCGTGAAGATTCTGGTGGCCACCGACGTGGCGGCCCGTGGTCTGGACGTCGAGGGTCTGGATCTGGTGATCAACTTCGACATGCCGCGCAGCGGCGACGAATACGTACACCGCATCGGTCGTACCGGCCGCGCCGGCAACGATGGTCTGGCCATCTCGCTGATCTGCCACGGCGACTGGAACCTGATGTCGAGCATCGAGCGCTACCTCAAGCAGAGTTTCGAGCGCCGCACCATCAAGGAAGTCAAAGGCACCTACAGCGGACCGAAGAAGGTCAAGGCCTCGGGCAAGGCTGCGGGTACCAAAAAGAAAAAGACCGATGCCAAGGGTGACAAGAAAAAAGCCGTTGCCAAGACCCCGAACAAGCGCAAGAGCGCCAACCGTCCGAAGCCGGATTCGCTGGTGAGCAGTGACGGCATGGCCCCGCTCAAGCGCCGCAAGCCGGCAGCGCCTGCGGCTGAATAAGCCGTTTCAGACGCCCCAGAAAACCCGGACAGTGTCCGGGTTTTTTATTGCCGGCGTTTATCAACTGCCCAGCTGTCCACGGGTGTCGGCATCAAAACGTTGCTTTGCCTGATCCGCCTTCGGTTTGAGCTGTGCGAGCAGGGCCGCCTCGCTGTACAACCCGGTCAGTGCCAGTTCCCTGGGCGTCGGTTCGATCGGGATCAGCACATCTTCATTTGCCGCGTGCAGCCAGATCGCTACGACATGCAGCGCCGAAACGAACAGCACTCGCAGCTCAACGGTCTTGCCCTGCAACTGCGGCGATTGCTCGGCCAGTTTCAATGCATCCACCGTTGCGGCTGCGTGGTTGCCGTGGTTCAACGAAGCGAACTCGACATGACCGCGAACTTCAGCCAATTGCGCATCGGCGATCGACACGCCGTCGGCAAATACCAGGTAATGCCAGTCGCCAACCCGGGCGTTCTTCAGGCCTTTGCCCTGGCTCAGATCCTCCAGGCTGAGCGAGTAGCCGCGATAGGCCTCGCTCAGGCTGATTTTCGCCGGTACGGCACTGGCGAACTGGCGGTTGATACCGAAGCCTTGGGTTTGCAGCGCCGCTTGCAATACTGGACGCAAGGTCTGCACGCCGTTGGAAGGCGCCTTTGGATAAGTCAGTTGCATGATGTCGCCCTCCTAGTTTTTCGCCGTGAAGTAAGTGTGGGTCCAGTTGCCGCCACCGTTGTAGGAACCGGGGAACGAGCTCAGTGCGCGGGTCGAATAGCCGTAGATCGAATCCGCGACCAGCACGTAGTTGCCGTTGGTGCCATAGATCGTCAGGAAGTGCGCACCGCCGCCGTACCAGGCACAACGCAGACCGACAGGCCGGCCCATGTTGATCTGGTTCTGGATGGCCGACATCTGCAACGAACCCTGATTCATCCCGTTGTAGCTGCGGGTGGTTTGCAAGGCTGAATCGAGGTAGCCGTAGACGTTGCAGGGGCCAGGCTGGCTGCAGCAGTTGCGGTTCAACTGGGTGCTGGCAACGCCGCACTGGGTCCAGGACCCGGTGCCGTAATAGTTGCCGACCGAAGCGGAAACCGCGGCCCAGCACCAGTTGGTCTGGGTCTGTTGCTGCATCGCGAAGTTGAGGCTTGAGGCCGCCAGGGCCTCGACCTGTGGCGCGGCTTCGACCTCGACCAGTTGCGCGTCGAGCAGATGGCCGGTCAGGCACCCGGGCAGGGTGCTGCCGGTGAATGGTGTTGTTTCAGTGGTTAACATTTTTCAATCCTCCATGAATGAAAACATATGTCTTGCGTAGATTTGCGAGCCGTCGGCGGTCAAGGGGTGCCACTTCTGCGGCGGGTTCCGAGCGGGCTCGAGGTAACCCTAGGTCTGAATATGCACTAATGCAAATAAATAAATGCATAAATGCAATTTTGCGGGCGAAAGGACACTCTTTTCAGTGTGTCCTTCGAGGTGGGAGACCCCGGACTGTCAGCCCTCGGCCTTATGTTCGGCCGAATCCAGCTCCTTCAGGCGCTGGTCGATCAACTGGCATTTGTCCGGCAGATCGGCAGAGGCCGTGCCCAGATCCATTTTCTGCAGCTCGGCATTGATTTCCTTGGCCTTGGCCGGGTTTTGCTCGGTGAGCTTCGCCACTTCCCGGGCCAGTTGCTCGCGTTTGGCGGTGGCTTCTTCGGGCGTGCAGGCCCAGACGGGCAGGGCGCAGGCGAGGGTGGTGGCGAGTGTGAGTTTGAGCAGGGTTTTCATGGGACGGGCCTCGGTTCCGGTTAAGGCGGGTTAACCGGTTGAAGCCCGTGACCAGTGGAAAGTTCAGTGTTTTTGCTGGCTCAGTCGCCGTGACAACAGCTGGATTTTTCTGCCTTGTCATACCGATCATGATGCCGTACCCACTCCATGATCTCGTCCTCGTTCCGCCCCTTGGGTGTGAGGTCGTGAAAATGGTAGGCGCCGACCAGCATGTCCAGGCCTCGGGCGTAGGTTGAGTAGGTGTGGAATATCTCGCCGTTATTGGCGCGATAGAACACGCTAAGCCCCGGCATTTCCTCTTCGCCACTGTCGGTCTTTTCATAGTTATACGTAGCCTTTCCGGCTGCGGCATCTTCAGCACGGGCACAAACGCCAAAGTCGTAGTTGAAATCGGAACCGTCCGACGACACCCAGTCGAACTTCCAGCCCATCCGCCGCTTGAACGTCTGGAATTCGGCGAATGGCGCGTGGGATACCGCCACCAGCGCGATGTCGTGATGGGCCAGGTGCAGATTGGCGCCGTCGAAGTGATCGCCGAGGAAGGAACAGCCCTGACAGCCTTCCTCCCAACCCTTGGCGAACATGAAGTGATAGACGATGAGTTGACTGTGTTTGCCGAACAGGTCGGCGAGTTTCAATTCGCCGTCCGGCCCCATGAAGCGATAGTCCTTGTCGACCTTCACCCAAGGCAGGGCACGGCGTTTTGCGCTGAGGCGGTCGCGTTCTTTGGTGAAGGCTTTTTCATCGGCCAGATGCTGCTTGCGGGCGGCGAGCCATTCTTCGCGCGACACCACCGGATGATTCTCAACGTTCATGATGCTTTCTCCTGCGCAGGTTGAAACCGACTGTCTCAGACTAGTCGCTCACTGCGGCCGGAAATCGACAGACCGCCGGTCGGTCGTGCCATCGAATAATCCTGAACGGCGATGCAGCGCTTCGGTCACAACCTGTGAACGCGCCAAAAACTCATGCGCAACGGAGGTTCAATCAGGATGACGACTTATAACTGGGATTTGATCGAACGCCTGCTGCACGAAGTGCAGAACGGCGCAGGCCACAGTTTTGCACCTCGCACCTTTGCCGAAGATTACGCGGCTGACAAGGCGGCAGCGGGCGAGCCCATCGAGAATCTGGATCACCTGAAAACCCTGGCCTGTGACTACGAAAAGCTGCTGCTGGATCGCGGTTACATCACCCCGCGCGAGGAAGATGGCAGCACGGGCAACAACTTCAGTCTGACCCTGCGCGGCTCGAGCCTCTTGAGCCTGATCGACAGCAGCATTCCTGGCAATGACCACCCGCGCCAGGTGCTGGACGAGCAGGAGGACGCGCTCGACGAGGCGACGTTCGACACCGTGGCCTCCAAGGCGCAGATCGCCTGAGTTGTCGAAGCGAGCGATCGTCCGGATCCGGTCCGGACGATCTTCGCTGTTCAATTGCGCCTGGCCGCTTTCAGACACTTCAAATCATTGAAGTCCTTGCGTACACCTTCGATCTTCTTCAACAAGCGCTGACGCTGCTGCGGCGTGCTCTCGGCCATCAGATCCACCGCCAGTGAACGGGCCTGTGCCTCGGTATTGTCGTAGGCCTTGCGGTAATCCGCTGTCCATAAACGCTCGCGATAGACCAGAAGGGTCTCGATCCGTTGTGGGAATTCCGGGCTCTTGCGCTGGGCAACGGCGGCGCTGAACTGTTGCTGCCAGTGCGCACGGTTGGCGATCCATTGGGTGTTCTGATCGCCGAGTGCGGTCGACCACGCCATCACCCGTTGCTCTTGCGTGACACTCAAAGGCCCGAGCCAGTCGTTGAGACGCTTGTCCATGCGGGCGCCACGCTCGGCGATCTGTTGGGCCAGTGGCGGCTTCACATATTCCTGCTGACGTTTGCGCAGGTCCTTGGCAAACGCATCGTTCATGTCCGCGACCTGTTTGTCGTCCAGCCCCTGCAATAACTCGATGGCCGACGGGGTGATTTCCCGTGCGGTTTCGGCAATCGCCTGTTTGGCTTCCACGGTGCGGGCCTGCAATGCAGCGTCGGTGACCTGGTTGGTTTCGACCATGGTCTGCAGGCGATCCAGCCAGTCGAGATAACCCGGCAACTGGGTGGTGCAATGCCAGTTCAAGTGTTCCTTGAGGCGCTCATTGAACCAGTCTTTCTGCTCGCCGTTCATGTCCAGGTAGTCGCTGAGCGTCCATGGAATGATGACGTCGAGATTGCGATAGGCCAGGCCAATCCGGCTGCAGGCGCCGAGTGTGAGCAGGCAGACCAGCAGGGTGGCGAAGGGTTTGAACCAGCGAGACATGGGCGAGTCCTTGCGAAAGCCTGGCGTCTGATTCTTATGTGAACGCAGGATGCTCCCGGCAGTTCAGCCAATCAATAGAACGTGCGTTCGGCCTTGAGCGTGACCAGCCCGTCGCACTGGCTGTTGTGTCCGGAGTACGCCGAGCAGTCGCTGCCGCTCAGGCTTGAACTGCTGTAGATCAGGTCCAGATCGATACCCATGACCGGCCGGGAAAATTTCACCGACCAGTCGGTAAAACTGCTGACATAACCACCGTCCACCGATACCGGCGTATTGAGCTGATGGGTGGTGTATTTCATGCTGATCCCGATACCGAACGGCGGGTTGCCGCCAAGACTGGCAAACAGGGTGTTGTTCTGTTTATCCGGATCGTTGCTCAGTGCGATGCCGAAACGGCTGCCGAGCAACGTCAGGCCACCGAAGAATTCCTGACTGTCGAGGGTGTCGACCTTCGGATAGCTGTAATGAATCATCCCGACTTCGTAGCCGAGGGTTTGATCGAAAGGTTGTTTGAAGCCGATGTAGGAATCGATTTCAAGATTCTTGCCCGGCGTCAGTCCCATGCTCGGCGCGTACTGGCCAACGTAAAGGCCGCTGTCGTGGCTCAGATCGAGGCCTCCGTGGAACGAGCCGACCGCCGAAGGCTTGACCAGCCCCTGGGCCATGCTGCGACTAGGCGTGGCGCCGAGTTTCAGGTCGAACTCACCGAGCTCACGCTGGAAAATCTGTGCGTGTGCGACCGGGCTTGCCAGCAGTCCTGCAATAAATAAACAGAGCGGTTTGAACATGCGTCACTCCTTGAACAGCGAGCGCAGGGTGACATACCTGCTGAAACGCTTGATCCAGACGCGTGCAAGGATACCGGCGAATGCTCGGCATCGGGGGCCGTTCGTCGATTCATGCTGTTTTGATTAAACGCGAGGGAGGTCTTGCGAGGGATCCGGTCCGGACGCTTCGAAGCTCAAAGCGTCCTGGATCTGGTGTAAGGCGGGGTGTTACTTCTTGCCCAGGCTGATCTGCCTGGACGGGGCGAATGTCTGGCCGCTGACGCCCTTGGCAATTTGCTGGATCTCGCCGCCGGATTTGAGAAATGCCGCGATCTGATCGTTGATCGATTCGCTGGTTTCAACGGCTGGAGCTGGCTTTGCTTTGCTGGTGGATGTTTTTACACGCATGGCGGCCATTAACCTGTAGAAAAGTAATTCGGCCAGGCATCGTACAGGAATAACTTGCTGATCGCTTGGTTAATATCCATCGGAATAAGCAGTTGTGCGGGCAGGGCATCTCTCGAACCATCGTCTGGATATCCCGCTAACCTGCTGATTTAAATAAATAACATGGAACGGAATTGGCCTGCTTTTCAGGAGCCTGGCGTGGCTGGAAACATCCGGTTCGGTCTGACGAGTGGCGTCCGTCCAGCGGCAAATCGAGGAAAATCAAGGCTTCGCGCAAATTTCAGGGCAACCCTGGATCTGGCGCCCGACGAATCCGGCAAAACCGGGTAGAATGCCGCCCACGCAATGAGGGTATTGGAAATGGCTTTAGTCGGGCGTTACAACAGTTTGCAAGTGGTTAAACACACTAACTTCGGTTTATATCTGGACGGCGGGTCCGACGGCGAAATTCTTTTGCCCAATCGTTATATTCCCAAAGATATTCCCAGCGAAGATGAAGACTGGCTCAATGTTTTCGTTTATCTGGACAGTGATGACAAACTTATTGCAACCACTGAAAAGCCAAAAGTTCAGGTCGGTGAATTTGCCAGTTTGAAAGTCGTTGAAATCAACAGTATCGGTGTATTCCTCGACTGGGGTCTGCCAAAGGATCTGTTGCTGCCTTACTCGGAAGAAAAACGTCAGTTGACCGCCGGCGACTATTGCGTGGTGCACGCCTATCTCGACAAGCGCACCCGCCGTATCACCGCCACCGCGCGTCTGGATCGTTACCTCGACAAGACCCCGGCCAACTACAGCGTGGGCCAGGAAGTCGATCTGCTGGTGGTCGAAGCCACCGACATGGGTTTCAAGGCGATCATCAACAACAAGCACTGGGGGCTGATTCACAAGAATGAAATCTTCAAGTTCATGCGCTCCGGCATGCGCGAGAAAGGCTTCATCAAGGAATTGCGCGCCGACGGCAAGATCAGCCTGAGCCTGCAGCCGGTGGGGCAGGATGCGGCCAGCAGCCTGAGTTCGAAGATCCTCTCCAGGTTGCGTGAAAGCAACGGCACCCTGGCCGTCAGCGACAAGAGCGACCCGGCGCTGATCAGCAGCCTGTTCGGTGTCAGCAAGGGCAACTTCAAGAAGGCCATCGGTTCGTTGTACAAGGAAGGCAAAATCATCATTCATGCCGATCGCATTGAACTAACCTGACCCTGACGTAGCCCATGTTGCATGGGCTCAATTGAGGTCGGGCAGATGAAAAGATCGCTGATTGCCTACGTCGCTACGCTGCTGACGTTTCTTCTGCTCGACGGCGTCTGGCTCGGCGTATTGATGGCACCGACCTATCGCGAACTGCTCGGGTCGCTGATGCTCGAAAAACCGTTGCCGGCCCCGGCAGCGGTTTTTTATTGCCTGTACGTTTTCGGCTGCGTGGCGCTTGTGGTGCTGCCGGCGACGACCTTGCAACGCGCCGCCCGCATGGGGGCGCTGCTCGGGCTGGTCGCTTATGGCACCTATGACCTGACCAATTGGGCGACGCTGCGCGGCTGGTCGGTGCAGGTGGCGTTGCTGGATTGGGCATGGGGGACGTTTGCCACCGCGGTGATCTGTACGGTTGGATTCGTCGCGACCCGCCGGTATGGCAGATAAGTCCGTTGATTTCAGTTGTTTGAGCTGACGTTGCAAGAGAATGAAGTGTCTCTTCCAGACGGCTTTTTCTGGCCAACTGGTTAATAATCCTCGAAACCATTATTCGCCCCGGACATCGATCCGGGGCTTTGCTTTGACCATTGGGAAAACTGCCATGACGTATGCGTTCGAGGTGTTGCGGTGAGTGTCAGTCGGCGCAGTGCCGACGGCTTTGCCCTGCAAGTGATGATCGGCCTGTGCCTGATCTGGGGCGTGCAGCAGGTGATGATCAAGTGGGCGGCGACCGATATCGCGCCGGTGATGCAGGCAGCCGGACGATCGGGGATTTCCGCGTTGCTGGTCGGACTACTCATCTGCTGGAAGGGCGGCTGGGAACAGGTCGGCGCCACCTGGCGTGGCGGTTTGCTGGCCGGTGCCTTGTTCGGGCTTGAGTTCCTGTTCATCTCCGAAGGCTTGCAGTTGACCACCGCAGCGCACATGTCGGTTTTCCTCTACACGGCGCCGATCTTCACGGCGCTGGGTGTGCACTTCCTGTTGCCCAGCGAGCGCCTGCGACCGGTGCAATGGCTGGGGATTTTCATGGCGTTCGTCGGGATTGCGCTGGCGTTCGCCGGCGGCATGTCCTGGGACAACCTCGACCATCGCATGCTGCTGGGCGATGCCCTTGGCGTGCTGGCCGGGGCCAGTTGGGGCGCGACCACCGTGGTGGTGCGGGCCTCGCGGCTGTCGGAAGCGCCGGTGACGCTGACGCTGTTCTATCAACTGATCGTCGGTTTCGTCGGCCTGCTGTTGATCGCATTGTTCAGCGGCCAGATCACCCACGTCAGCCTGACCGTCGTGGCGCTGGGCAGCGTGCTGTTCCAGGGGCTGGTGGTGTCGTTCTTCAGTTACCTGACCTGGTTCTGGCTGCTGCGTCGTTATCTGGCGGCCAACCTCGCGGTGTTTTCGTTCATGACGCCGTTGTTCGGCGTCACGTTCGGCGTGGTGTTGCTGGGTGAAAAACTCAGCCTGAATTTCATCATCGGTGCCGTACTGGTGCTGCTTGGCATCACCTTCGTCAGCGCGGAACAGTGGGTGCGTCGGCGTTTGCGCAAGGCACTCGGCCAGTCGTAAGCGGTTTCCACGCCAGTCCACCGGCAATCAGCAGGCCACTGCCGGCAATCACCAACGCCGGTTGCAGGCCGCCGCTGAAGTGGCTGCTGACCGCCGCCAGCAACGGCCCGCTGAGCTGACCGACAGCGAAGCACGCGGTGAGCAGGCCGGCGTTGCGCTGGGTGGCATGGGGCGCCAGTTCCCGGGAGCGTTGCATGACCAGTTGCATACAGGCCAGGAACGGCGTGCCGCACAGGATCACACCCAAAGCCAGGCCAGGGCCGCTGCCCAACAGGCAAGCGAACACCCCGGCCGCTTGCAGCCATAACGTCGCCATCAACCAGTGACGGGTGGTGTCCTGATCATGCCGACGCAGACTCACCAGCAACACGCCAAGGGCCGCGGCGAGGCCGAAGCATGGCCAGAACAGATCGGCCTGCCATTGCCCGTGAAACTGCGCATTGGCCATCTGCGACAGGAACGTGGCCGGAATGATGTAGCCCACACCGTACAGGGCGTATACCGCTGCCAACCGAAGAATGCCGCGATTCGAATGCCTGACGGCAGCAGGAGCGACGCTTTCCCCGACACCCGGTTGCGGCAGGATCCGCACGATTCCCAGCAACATCACCAGCGCCACGGCGGCATAGATCAGCCATAGAGTGGCGGATGTCTGCTGCGCCAGATGTGAGAACAGCGCCAGCAGTCCCGTCAGAAAAATCCCCAGTCCAGGCCCGGCAAAAACCAGCGCTCCCAACCGTGGGCGACCCGCCGCCGCAGCCAGTGGCTGACTCAGCGCGGTGATCATCACCAGCACCCAGGCACTCGCCACGCCCGTGCCGAAACGCAGCAGCAGATGCGACCAGAAACCGTCGGCCCAGAACGACGCCAGCGTCAGCAGCACGCACAGCCACAAGCCGCCATGCAAACGGCGTTGCACCTGATCGGGGCGACGGGAAAACATCGCGTCCACGGCGCCGAGCAGATAGCCGAGGTAGTTGGCGGCGGCAATCAGACCGGCGGCAGTCAGGTCGATCTGGCCTTCACTGATCAGGTGGGGAAGTTGCGGTGTGAGGGCGAAACGCCCGATGCCCATGGCCAGCATCAGGGCAATGAAACTGGCGGACAAGCGAATCAGCGGCGACATGGTCTGGATTCCGTGGTGAGTTCGATGACCGTCAGGCTAGGACTGATTGACTTTCTTTAAAATTGAATAATAGTGAGTAACTTGTTCAGTTCAGGAGAAAGCTTGTGGAGTTCAGCCAACTGCGGATCTTCCAGGCCGTGGCGCAGGAGGGTTCGATCACCCGCGCCGCCGAACGTCTGCACCGTGTGCCGTCGAACCTGTCTACCCGGCTCAAACAGCTCGAAGAGCAACTGGGCGTCGAGCTGTTCGTCAGGGAGCGTCAGCGTTTGCAGTTGTCGCCTGCGGGAAAAGTCCTGCTGGACTACACCGGCAAACTGTTCGCCCTGCGTGATCAGGCCAGCGCAGCGGTGATGGGCGGACAACCGGCGGGGGATTTTGTACTTGGTACCTTGTACAGCACCGCCGCGATCCATTTGCCGGCGCTGCTGGCGCGGTATCACAAACAGTATCCGGCGGTGAATCTGCAGGTGCAGTCAGGGCCCAGCGGTGAATTGCTCGAGGGGTTGCTGGCCGGACGGCTTGATGCGGCGCTGGTGGACGGCCCGCCGCAACTGGCCGGGATCGACGGCGTGCCGCTGTGCAACGAGCGGCTGGTTTTGATCAGCGAGGCCGATCACCCGCCGGTGCGCAGTGCCAGGGATGTCGAGGGGCGGGCGGTGTTCACCTTTCGTCATGGTTGTGCCTACAGGGCGCGGCTGGAGGCATGGTTCGCCCATTACCAGACGGCGATGGGCCGGGCGATGGAGATCGAGTCCTATCAGGGCATGCTCGCCTGCGTGATTGCCGGCAGCGGCGTGGCGCTGATGTCGGAGTCGATGCTCGCCAGCCTGCCGGGCCGCGAAAGTGTCGCGGTGCATCCGTTGGCCGAGCCATTTGCCAGTGCGACAACCTGGCTCATGTGGCGCCGGGGCATGGTCGGAGCCAATCTCAATGCGTGGATTGAACAGCAGCAGATGCTCTATCCCGTGGCCGGCGAAGAAAGCCTGGAAATCGCTTGAACGATCGGTCAGGGATTCTGATCCATTCAGTAACAGATCATTGCGGATTTTGCCGAGCATTGCGTAGGACTTCGGACTATTATCAGTGCGAAGCGGCCTCAGAATTCCGGTCGCTCAGCACCACCCTGAAGGGGGCATGACGATGAAAGAGAAAATTCAGAACTGGCTGCACGATTTGGGTGTTGCCCTCGGCTTGATCGAACCGCCTCTGCAACCGGTCCCGATTCGCACTGACGACGAACAGCGCAGGCGTCAGCAGCGTCGGCGGTAATGCCTTCCGGCTTCAAGGGTCAAAGATTGAAAAGGTCGCAGTGTCAGGCGGCTTCTGCAGCAATGATGCAGGAGCCGCCTGACACTGCGACCTTTTGCTTTTCAGTGCCGCCCGATTTCCAGTAGAAAACGGCTCAAGTCATTAGCGGTTCTGGCGCTCTTGAGCATGTGGTCTTCCTCGGCGGTGAAGGCCGTCAGTCCGAATTCATCTTCCAGATGGAAGATCAGATCCTCGATGTCCGCCTTTTCCAGACCCAGCTCCGCCAGACTGGTGTTGTCGTTGAAGTCGCGGTGTTCCAGCAGGCGTTTGATGAATCGGTGCACGGCGGCACGCACGGCAGCTCTTCTCATGGCAGATGTTCAAAAGTGGCGGGACCTGACTGGAGTACAGCAGGCCTCAGGCGTGTCGGCGCAACCATTCGTCAATCATCGAACGTAAATGCTCTCCCGAGAAACTGCCGAAATGCCCGCCATGCACGGTACGGATCGGCAACGCCTGCAAGCGACGAAGGCTGGCGGCGTAATCCTCGAGATTGGAGTGGTAGGCGTCTTCGATCAACGGCCCGTCGTAGATGATGTCGCCGCTGAACAGGGTTTCGGTCGCGTCTTCATAGAGGCTGATCCCGCCCGGTGAATGCCCCGGCGTGTGCAGCACCTGCAACGTGCGGTCGCCCAGGTCCAGCACATCACCGTCCTCGACAAACCCGGTGGCCGGCGCAGCCTTGACCCGGTATTCGGCGTAGCACAACGGGCAGTCCGGGTGCGCTTCGAACATGTCGTCGCCGACGAAGGCGCGGCTCAAGTCATTCTCGCCATCCGGCGCCGCCAGAATGTCCGCCTCGGCGGGATGCACCAGCCGTTCGGCAAACTCGTGATGACCGGCGATGTGGTCGAAGTGGCAATGACTGGCCACCGCTACCAGAGGCCGCTCGGTCAGCCACGGCAGTTGCTCGCGCAGGCTCACCAGCCCCGAACCGCTGTCGAGCAGCAGATCCTTGTCCCGCCCCTGAACATGCCACAGGTTGCAGCGATAGAACGGGCGAATGTACGGCTCGTGAATCAGGCGGATGCCGTCGCTCATGGTTTGCACTTCGAACCACTGGTTGCGAGAAACAATCTTCATAAGCACTTTCCTTGAGACGAAAAAAACGGGTGTGGCAACCGACGCCACACCCGCCGAAGAAATTGTTGCTATCGCTTCAGCTTAGATCGCGCTGGCCACCGGGGCAGGGCGACGGGAAACCAGGCTGACCACCACGAAACTCACCAGGCCGACGGCCAGGCTGTAGTAGATCGGCGTGTTGGCGTCCAGACCGTCCTTGACCATGAACAGCAGCGCCGTGGCGAAGCCCATGCCCATGCTGGCGATGGCGCCGGCGGTGGTGGCGCGTTTCCAGAAGATTGCACCGATCAGCGGAATCAGCATGCCGCCCACCAACAGGTTGTAAGCGAGGGTCAAAGCGCTGATCACGTCGTTGACCACCAGCGCGATGGCCAGTACCACGGCACCGGTCAGCAGGGTGAACAGACGGTTCACGCCCAGGCTCGACTGTTTGCCGCCACGCAGTTTCGGCAGCAGGTCTTCGGTCAGGGTGGTGGAGGCCGCGAGCAGACCGGCGCTGGCGGTGGACATCATGGCGGCCAGGGCGGCGGCGATCACCAGACCGCGGATGCCGTCCGGCAGCGACAGTTTGACGATCGCGGCGAAGGCGTTGTTGACGTTGTCCAGATCCGGGATCAGCACGTGTGCTGCCATGCCGATCAGGGCGCAGGCCAGACCGTAGAGGATGCAGTAGATACCCGCGAAGCTGCCGGCGTACTGAGCCACTTTTTCATTCTTGACGGTGAACACCCGTTGCCAGATGTCCTGACCGATCAGGATGCCGAAGAAGTAGATCATGAAGTAGGTGATGATCGTGTCCCAGCCGATGGTGGTGAAGTTGAACGCCGCCGCCGGCAGCTTCAGCACCAGTTCGTCCCAGCCACCGACTTTGTACAGGCAGATTGGCAACAGGATGAACATCAGGCCCACGGTCTTGATGATGAACTGGACGATGTCGGTCAGGGTCAGCGACCACATGCCGCCGATGGCCGAGTACACCACCACCACGCCACCGCCGAGCAGTACCGAGACCCAGAACGGCAGGCCGAACAGCACTTGCAGCACGGTGCCGATGGCGAGGATCGAGGTCACGCCGATCATCAGCGCGTAGGCCAGCATGATTGCCGCGCTCGCCGAGCGGGCCATCGGGTTGTAGCGTTTTTCCAGGACCTGGGTCACGGTGTAGATCTTCAGTTTCAGCAGTGGCTTGGCCAAAAACAGGTTCAGCGCCACGATGCCGCAACCCAGTGCCGCGCACAGCCAGAAACCGGAGATACCGTGCACATAGCCCAGACGCACGGTGCCGACGGTGGACGCGCCACCCAGAACGGTCGCGGCCATGGTGCCCATGTACAGGCTCGGGCCGAGGTTACGCCCGGCGACGAGGAAGTCCTCGTTGGTCTTGGCCTTGCGCATGCCGAAATAGCCGAGCAACAGCATGCCGGCCGCGTAGATGAGGACGACGAATAAATCCAAAGCCATGATGGCGTGTCTCCGATTGTCTTTTTTATGGTGAGTCTGGAATCAGTTTTCCCTTGTGGGAGCGAGCCTGCTCGCGATAGCGATTTTTCAGTCACATCGATGTTGGATGTGCTGCCGTCATCGCGAGCAGGCTCGCTCCCACAGGGGGATGGTGTCAGGCTGGCTGACTCATTTCAGGCTTTGCTGCCGTGGCAGCACCCTGGCTCCGGGGATCCTTCGGCCCGTAGACCAGCGCCGGTTCCGGGAACAGGCTCAGCAGCATCAGGTACATCACCGAGGCCAGGCCCAGGGTCACCAGCAGGCTGATGTCGATGCCGCCGGCCAGTTCACCGAGCGGGCCGACGAACTGCCCCGGCAGGTTGACGAAGCACAGGCCGACCGCCGCACTCGGGATCCATGCACCCAGGCCACGCCAGTTCCAGCCGTGGTTGAACCAGTAGCGTCCGCCTTGCTCGCCGCGGGTGAACACCTGCAGGTCGTCCGGGCAGTAGAAGCCGCGACGCACCACCAGGCCGATGATCATGATCACCATCCATGGGGTGGTGCAGGTGATGATCAGCACCGCGAAGGTCGACACGCTCTGCACCAGGTTCGCCGCGAAGCGTCCGATGAAGATGAAGGCAATCGACAGCACGCCGATCAGCAGCGTCGCCTTGACCCGCGACAGCAGACGCGGGAACACACTGGACATGTCCAGCCCGGTGCCATACAGCGACGTGGTGCCGGTGGACATGCCGCCGATCACCGCAATCAGGCACACCGGCAGGAAGAACCAGTTCGGCGATACCGCCAGCAGACCGCCGACATAGTTGTTGGCCGCGATGTAGTCCGGTGCCTGGATCGCCACGATGGTGGCGGTGGTCAGGCCGAACAGGAACGGAATGAAGGTGGCGATCTGCGACAGAATCACCGCCGCCATGATCCGCTGACGCGAAGTTTCACGCGGGATGTAGCGGGCCCAGTCGCCGAGGAACGCGCCGAAGGAAATCGGGTTGCTCATGGCCACCAGCGCAGCGCCGATGAACGCAGCCCAGAAGCCCGGCTGACCAAGGCTGACGGTGCCGGCGTAGTGCGAATCGAATGGACCGGCGAAGGCAAAGATGCCCAGCAGGAACAACAGGCTCGCGCTCCACACCGCGACCTTGTTCACCCACAGCAGGAAGCGGAAGCCGTAGATGCACACGGTCAGCACCAGAATCGCGAACAGACCATAGGCCAGACCCAGGGTCAGGTCGGTTTCCGGCAGGCCGATCAGGCGTTTGGCACCGCCGATCAGCGCATCCCCTGAACTCCACACCGAGAGCGAGAAGAAGGCGATGGCGGTCAGCAACGACAGGAACGAACCGACGATCCGCCCGTGCACACCGAAGTGCGCACCGGACGACACGGCATTGTTGGTGCCGTTGAGCGGGCCGAACAGGCCCATCGGTGCGAGGATCAGCGAGCCGAGCAGCACGCCCGAGACAATCGCCCAGACGCCCGCCTGAAAGGACAGGCCGAACAGTACCGGGAAACTGCCGAGCACGGCGGTGGCAAAGGTATTCGCGCCGCCGAAGATCATGCGGAACAAGTCCACGGGACCGGCGGTGCGTTCGTTGTCCGGGATCTGTTCGACCCCGTGGGTTTCAATCTGCGTAAGGCTTTGGTCTTTGTTGTTGTTATTCATGATCTGCTCCGATCATAAAGGCGCGCTCATCGTGCGTGAGCGTCACCTGTCTTGGCTAAGGGGGTGGCAGCCCTTCCGGCATTGCGGACAAATGTTCGTGGCAGGCCAGCCAATGGCCTTGTTGTTCTAGGCTCGACGCTTGTTTCTTGAAAACAATCGTCTCGCGCTCCTGGCTGAAGTGTTGCTCCCCTTGCATGCGCAGCTCGGTGGCCACGTCATGGATAAACACCGCCACGTCACCCAGCAGGCTGACGAAGGCGTTGCTCGAAGTGCACGACAGCACCTCGAAGCCATCCTCGGCGCGCCACCTGTCCCACAACGCCTGATAGGCATCGCGCGACAGCAGGGGCTGTTCGAGGGTGTAGAACACGAAGCTCGCATCGGCGCTGAACGCGCCGAAGTAGGCTTCGCGATCGTTGCGGGCGAAGGCGGACACCAGATCGGCGGCCGCTTTCAGAACCTGATCACGTTCGTTCATGACCCGACCCTCAGCGGTGGACCACGCCCGGCAGTACGCAGAGCATTTCGTACAGCAGGTTGGCGGCCAGCAGCGAGGTGTTGCCGGTGGTGTCATAAGCGGGCGAGACTTCTACCAGATCGCAGCCGATAAGGTCGAGGCCCTGGCAGCCGCGAACGATTTCAATCGCCTGAATGGTCGTCAGACCACCGATTTCCGGGGTGCCGGTGCCAGGCGCCCAGGCCGGGTCGATGCCGTCGATGTCGAAGCTCAGGTACACCGGGCCACCACCGACTTTCTCGCGCACTTCGGCCATCAGCGGTTCCAGCGACTTGTGCCAGCACTCTTCGGCCTGCACCACACGGAAGCCCTGATCACGGCTCCAGTTGAAGTCGTCAGCGGTGTAACCCTGCGCACGCAATCCAATCTGCACCACGCGGTCACAGTCCAGAAGGCCTTCTTCGACGGCGCGACGGAAGGTCGTGCCGTGAGCGATTTTCTCGCCGAACATGTGATCGTTCACATCGGCGTGAGCATCGATGTGCACCAGACCGACCTTGCCGTGCTTTTTATGAATGGCACGCAGGATCGGCAGGGTGATGGTGTGGTCGCCCCCCAGGGTCAGCGGGATCACGTTGTGCTCGAGGATGTTGTCGTAGGCTTCTTCGATGATGCGCACGGCGTCGAGCAGGTTGAAGGTGTTGATCGCCACGTCACCGATGTCGGCAACCGACAGCGAGTCGAACGGCGCAGCGCCGGTGGCCATGTTGTATGGGCGGATCATCACCGATTCGGTGCGGATGTCGCGCGGCCCGAAGCGGGTGCCGGGACGCAGCGAAGTACCGATGTCCAGTGGCACGCCGACGAAGGCAGCGTCCAGGCCGGCAGCGGTCTCAAGGTGGGGGAGTCGGAGCATGGTGGCGATGCCGCCGAAGCGCGGCATTTCGTTGCCGCCCAGTGGTTGGTGAAGAATCTTGTCCACGGGTGGGGCCTCATCGTCTTTGTTTTATTTATGTCGGCGCGCCGTTCAGCACAGGTTCGGACGCCGCTGTGGGACCGATTCTGCGAAATGTAGTGAGGGGGAAGAATCGCTACGAACAAAAACTTAGTTCAGAATTTTCTAAACTAATGGGGAGGCGGAAGATAGACTTCTCGCTGATCGTTCCCACGCGAAGCATGGGAACGATCTACGCAGAACGATCCTTGGAGCAGACATGGCCAACGCTTTACCCGACCTGAAACTTTTGCGCATCTTCGTCAGCGTCGTGCGGCATCAGGGGTTTGCCAATGCGCAACAGGAACTCAACCTGTCGACTTCGGCGATCAGCACCTACATGAGCCAGCTCGAAGCCGCGCTCGGCCTTGTGCTGTGCCATCGCGGGAGGGGTGGTTTCAGTCTGACCAGCAAGGGTGAGCTGTTCCATCAGGAAACCCTGCGTCTGCTCGCCGAACTCGAAGGTTTCGAGCAATACGCCGCCGCGCTCAAGGGTGAATTGCGCGGCACGCTCAACCTGGGGGTGATCGATTCCACGGTCAGCGACAAGGCCCTGCCGTTCGCCGAAGCCATCGGCGCCTACAGCCAGGAACACCCGGCGGTGCATTTGCATCTGTCGGTGATGAGCCCCTATGAGTTGCAACTCGGCGTGCAGGACAACCGCCTCGATCTGGCCATCGGCGCGTTTTCCACGCGCATGAGTGGGCTGGTGTACATGCCGCTGTACCGCGAACAGCACTGGCTGTATTGCAGCAGCCGTCACCCGTTGTTCAACGAACGGCGGATTCCCGAGCAGGTCATCACCCAGCAGCGCATGGTCGGTCGCGGCTACTGGAGCCAGGCGGAACTGGCGCGCCACGGTTTCAAACACAGCGCCGCCACCGTGGAGAGTATGGAGGCGCAGCTTATTCTGGTGCTGTCCGGCGCCTACATCGGTTACCTGCCGGAGCACTACGCCCAGGCCTGGGCCGACAAGGGCGACCTGCGGGTGCTGCTGCCGGCGACCTTCGGTTATCAGGCGCCGTTTTCCATGATCATGCGCCGAGGCCGCAGTCGCGAGCCGTTGATCCAGACTTTCCGCGACCTGCTCAAAGCGCAGCTCAATCAGGCATAAGAACATGTCCAGACCTCAATGCCCGCGCTGCCTGCGCCCACAAACCCACTGCCTGTGCCCGCTGATTCCCAGCCTCGACAGTCGCACCCGCGTATTGCTGTTGCAGCATCCGAGCGAGGTCAGTCACGCGCTGAACACCGCACGTCTGGCGGCGCTTGGTTTGAACAATGCGCAACTGATCGTCGGCGAGGTGTTCGAGGATCTGCCGGCGCTGTTGAATCAGCCGGGGTATCAGGCGCGGCTGTTGTTCCCGGCGGATGATGCGCAACCGATGCAGGCGTACACCGCGTCCGATGAACCGCTGCTGCTGGTGGTGCCGGACGGCACGTGGCGCAAGGCGCGCAAGATGTTGCACCTGAATCCGTTGCTGGCGGCGTTGCCACGGGTGACGCTGGCCGAGGGCGGGGTTTCCCGGTATCGGCTGCGCAAGGCGCCGGGGCCCGGGGCGTTGTCGACCATCGAGGCGATCGTGCAGGCGTTGCAGACCCTGGAAGCGCCGGCCTCTTTCGATCCGTTGCTCAAGCCGTTCGAGGCGTTGATCGAGGGGCAGATTGCGGCGATGGGGGAGGAGACTTTCCAGCGTAACCATGGCGATAGATAAGTGCTTAAGCGGCTGACCTCTTCGCGAGCAGGCTCGCTCCCACGTTTGATCGCAGGTGTACACAAATCATGTGCTCAGCTCAAATCCCCTGTGGGAGCGAGCCTGCTCGCGAAAGCATCAGATAAATCACCGCAAATCCTAACAATGCCTAGCGCTCGCGCATCGCCTCGGTCCGGGCCTTGAGCACCGGTTTGAGCAGGTAATCCAGTACGCTTTTCTCCCCGGTGATGATGTCCACCGTCGCCACCATCCCCGGAATGATCAGCAGCGGCTTCACATCCCCGCCCAAATGGTTTTTGTCGGTGCGCACCTGAATCAGGTAGAAGCTGTTGCCCTTGTCGTCGGTGATGGTGTCGGCGCCGATCAGCTCCAGCCTGGCGCTGAGTCCGCCGTAGATCGTGTAGTCATAGGCGCTGAACTTGACCATGGCTTTCTGGCCCGGATGCAGGAACGCCACGTCCTGCGGTCGCACCTTGGCTTCGATCAGCAGGTTGTCTTCCAGTGGCACGATTTCCACCATGTCACTGCCCGGCTGGACCACGCCGCCGATGGTGTTGACCTTCAATTGCTTGATCACTCCGTGCACCGGCGAGGTCACCGTCGTGCGGCTGACACGGTCGTCGATGGCGATGCTCGACGCGGTGATTTTCGACAGGTCGGTGCGTTTCTGGTTGAGGTCCTTGGCGGCGTCGGAACGGAAGGTCTGTTCCGACTCGTCGATCTTGCTCTTGATCTCGTTGATTGCCGATTCGGCCCGGGGAATCGCCAGGGTCGTGGCGTTCAACGAGCCACGAATTTCCACCGCACTGCGCTTGAGACGCAGGATTTCCACCGGCGACACCGCCCCGGTGCCTACCAGTGGCGATGACATGTTCATTTCCTGTTGTAACAGCGCCAGGCTGGAACTGTATTGGCCTTGCTTGGAGCGAAACTCCGCCAGCTCCTGAGTCTTCTGCCGCAACTGTTCGGTGAGGGTCCGTTGTTCGCTGGCCAGACGTCGCTGGCGCTGGTCGTACAACGCCCGTTCATCTTCGGCGACTTGCGGCGCCTTGCTGAGGATCTCGTCCGAGAGCTTCATCGGCCGGCCTTCGGACTCCGCCGACAGGCGTTCGACCTGGGCCATCAACGCGTAGCGATCGGCCTCGCTCTCGCCCTTGTTCGACAGAAACCGCGTGTCATCCAGGCGCAGCAGGGTGTCGCCCTTGTTCACCATTTGCCCTTCACGCACGAAGATTTCGGTGACGATCCCGCCCTCGAGGTTCTGGATTACCTGGACCTTGCTCGACGGAATCGCCTTGCCTTCGCCCATGGTCACTTCTTCAAGCACCGCGAATTTGGCCCAGACCAGCGCACTGATCAGCAGCGCCGCCGCCAGCCACACGGTGATCCGCGACCAGCGCGGCGAATCCTGCAACGAAGCACTGGCGGTTTCCGGCATGAATTCGGCTTCGGCGCTTTTGCCGAAACTGTCGAAGTAGCCGCGCTGTTTTGAAGAGGAGGAAGCAGACATGGGCGACTCCTAGACTGCCGCCGAGCCGACCCGGCCCTTGCGCAGTGCATCGATGACCGCTTCTTTCGGACCGTCGGCGACGATCCGGCCGTTGTCCAGCACCAGCAACCGGTCCACCAGGCTCAGCATCGAGGTGCGGTGGGTGACCAGCAGCAGTGTCTTGCCCTGTACCCAGCCATGAAGCTTCTGGCGCAGGACGTCTTCGCTGCTGTTGTCCATGGCGCTGGTGGGTTCGTCAAGCAGCATGATCGGCGGGTCGAGCAACAGCGCCCGGGCCAGCAATACCGCCTGGCGCTGACCGCCGGAAAGCAATTGCCCGCGCTCGCCCACCGGCCGGTCGAAGCCTTGCGGATGCTGACGGGCCAGCTCGGTGACACCGGTCAGTTCGGCCACTTCGAGCATGCGTGCATCGCTGACATACCGGGCGCCGAGGGTCAGGTTGTCGCGCAGGCTGCCGGCCAGCAGCGGCAGGTCGTGGGCGACGTAACCGATCTGTTGGCGCAGGTCGGCGACATCCAGTTGCCGCAGGTCGAGACCATCGAGCAGCAGCTGGCCTTCCTCCGGCTCGAAGAAACCCATCAACAGCCGTGCGAGGGTACTTTTGCCGGAGCCGCTGCGGCCGATGATGCCGATCCGCTCGCCGGGCTTGAGGCTGAAACCGACATTGCTCAGGGCCGGTGCATTCTGGCCGTTGTAATGGAAGGTCACAGCGCTGACGTCCAGTGCGCCTTGCAGTTGCGTGCGTTCCAGCGGCCGCTGCTTCCCGTCGCGTTCCTGGGGCAGGGCCATCAGCGCGTCGGTGCTTTTCATGGTCAGTTGCGCTTGCTGATAGCGGGTGATCAGCCCGGCAATCTGGCCCAGCGGCGCAAGCACGCGACTGCCGAGCATGTAACTGGCCACCAGCGCGCCGACGCTGAGGTTGCCGGCGATGATGCTGTAGACCCCGGCGACGATGGTCGCCATCCCCGAGAACTGCTGGATGAACAGCGTGCCGTTGGTGGCCAGCGCCGAGAGGTTGCGTGCATGGCTGTCGAGGCGGGTGAGGGCGCCGTGGGTGCTTTCCCATTTGTGCTGGCGCTCGCTTTCGGCGCTGCAGGCCTTGAGGGTTTCCAGGCCGCCGAGGGTTTCGATCAGCAACGCCTGACGCTCGGCGCCGAGGCTCAGGCTTTTCTGCACGGTGTCGCGCAGACGCGCCTGAATGATCATCGCGAACATTATGGTGATCGGAAACGCCAGCAGCGGAATCACCACCAGCCAGCCACCGAGCAGGCCGATCACCACCAGCATCAGCACCACGAAGGGCAGGTCGATCAGGCTGGTCAGGGTCACGGCGGTGAGAAATTCCCGCAGCCCCTGAAAGTCATGAATGCTCTGGGCGAACCCACCGATGGTCGCGGGCCGGGCTTTCATCGCCATGCCGGTGATGCGCTCGAACAAGGTCGCGGAAAGGATCACGTCAGTCTTCTTGCCGGCGGTGTCCAGCAGGTGCGCGCGCACCACACGCAAGACCAGTTCGAAACCGGTGCCGATCAACAGCCCGATGGCCAGCACCCACAGGGTCGATGTGGCCTGGTTCGGCACCACGCGGTCGTAGGTCTGCATGACGAACAGCGGCACCATCAGGCCCAGCAGGTTGATCAGGAAACTGGCGAGGATCGCGTCGCTGTACAGCCATTTCGACAGCTTCAGGGTGTCGCGAAACCACGCCTGGACCCTTGGCACCAGGGGTGAACGCAGGTCTTCCAGTTCATGCCGGGGCCGGGCGAACAGGGCCTGGCCCGTATAGTGTTCGGCGAGTTCCTGGTGGCTGACCCACTGCTCGCCGCCATCGGCTTCACTGGGCAGGATCAGCGCCTTGCCGTCATCGGCAAAACGACGTAGCACCGCCGTGCGGCCATTGCCCAGCAGCAACAGCACCGGCAGATTGAGCGGGGAAATGTCCTTGAGGTCGCGGCGCAGCATGCGCGCCTGCAAACCGGCCCGGGCCGCCGCACGGGGCAGCAGGTCCAGGCTCAGGCGTTGTTTGTCCAGGGGCAGCCCGGCACTCAGGCTGGCGCGACTGACCGTGGCGCCATGGAGTTTGCAGAGGATCAACAGACCGTCGAGTAACGGATCATCGAAGCTCAGCCGCGGATCGATCCCGGGCGCTCCGGGTTCCATGCTGGTCATATTGATCGCCCCTCTTGATGACTGCCCGATTACCTGTGGCGAGGGAGCTTGCTCCCGTTTGAGTGCGCCGCACTCACATGGATCTCAGTGTTGCCTGGTTCGTTGGGGGCGCTGCGCACCCCGACGGGAGCAAGCTCCCTCGCCACAACGGTTTATTTGAGCTCGGGCAGGCGCGCCTCGTTTTTCACTTCGGCAGCGGCAATCGCGTCGGCCGGCAGCACCACCCGTTGCTTGCTCAGCAACTGCCCCATGTTCGCCAGCACGCGGTACATCGAAAACTCCTCGGTGTAGCGGATTTCGGTGTAGCGGCGGTTGGCGTTGTACAGCTCGTTTTCACTGTCGAGCAGGTCGAGCAGGGTGCGCTGGCCGAGACCGAACTGATCCTGATACGCGGCGCGCACACGCTTGGTGGTCTCGGCGTATTCGCGGGCGGTCGGGGTCTGTTTCTTGGCGTTGGCCATGGCGTTCCAGGCCAGGTGAATGTTCTCGTTGAGCTGGCGCAGGGCGTTGTTGCGGATGTCCATGGCCTGGTTGATCTGGTGCGCATCGGAGGCCAGGCGCGCCTTGTCGCTGCCGCCACGGAACAGGTTGTAGTTCATCACCACGCCGACCCGCCATTCGTTGTCGTGGCCCTCGTCACCCTGCACGTTGTTGTTGGCGCCGACCGCCGCTTCGGCATCGAAGCGTGGATAGAACGGCGACTTGGCGACTTCGTACTGGCTCTCGGCCGATTGCACGTCGGCCTGGGCGGATTTCAGATACGGGTTGTTCTCCACCATGCTCTGCTGGGCTTCCGGCAGGGTGGCGGGCAATTCACCACGGGTCGAGGCCGGGGCTTCCAGCTCATCGGGCATGCGCCCGACCACGGCGTAGAAATTCGATTCGGCGTCCGCCAGATCGACCTCGGCAGTGTCGAGGTTGTTCTGCGCCAGCGCCTTGCGGGCCACCGACTGGTCGGAGTCGGCAGTGCTGCCGATGCCGCGCTGGGTGCGCAGGCCGATCTGGTCGTTGACCCGCAGGTGAGCCTGCAGGTTGTTCTTGGCCAGCGTCACCAGTTCGCGCCGCTTGAGCACTTCGAGGTAGACCTCGATGGTGCGCAGGGCCAGATCCTGGGCGGTGCCTTGCGCGTAATACGCGCGGGAGTTGGACACGCCCTTGGTGCGTTCGACCTCGTTGGCGGTATTGAAACCGTCGAACAGCATCTGCCGCAGGCGCAGCTCGGACTGAGTGTAATTGAGGATTTCGGTGTGGTGATTACCCAAGGCCCGGGTGTTGGTGTTGTCGCTGTAGCCGCGCCCGTAGGCAGCGTTCAGATCCACCGATGGATAGAAGCCGCCCCTGGCGACTTTTACCTGTTCATCGGCCGACAGTTTGGCGTCAACCCGCGAAGCCAGTTCCGGGTGGGTCGCAATGGTGCTCTGAATGGCTTCGGTGAGGTTCATGGCCTGAGCCTGGGAAGTGCAAGCCATGGCCAGCAAAACCGCACTGCAGAGGGGGGTTGGAAAGCGCATGGGTGCATCTCCCTGAGTCCTGATGGTATTCCGCTGTCGCCAATTTATTGACGAAATTTTTAGTGTTTAGCGTCTCATCGCTGTTACAACAGAGCTAAGAACATCCTGAAGCGTAGCTAAGAAAAATTTTTCATAGGGTTTATGCCGAAAAAAACTTATGCGCTTTGCCGAATCCAGCACATTGTTCCATTCGAAAGCCTTTGTTTTATGCGCTTTAGGGAGTGCATGAAGGCTTGAGGAAAGTTCCACTCACTTTGCGACATACGGGCGAAGTACTGCTAAAGGGGAGGGACGCGTAGCGGCAAATGGGCGACATTTTTTTGTCACTCGGGTGATTCACCACCGTTACGTAGCGCTAGTGGGCGTGATGTATCTATACGGACTCCAAGTGTCTGAGGGCGCTGGGGTTTCTTAAGATGCACAACCTGCGAAACGAACTGTCGAGGTGCGAGCGTCGCCCCGACAACCCGCTTGAGCCATGGGCTGCTTCGCGAACCAGCGCCGACGGTGGTCGGCAGCGGAGGACATGCACATGGCAACGCTCATCGGGACAGTATCCAAAGTCATTGGTCAGGTGTTCGCTCAAACGGCGGACGGAAGTCGGCGCGCATTGGTCGCGGGCGATCGACTGTTTGCCGGGGATCAATTGATCACGGGGGCAGAAGGGGCGGTCGCCGTCCATCTGCTGAACGGCCAGGAACTGACCCTGGGCCGCGACAGCAGCCGGACCCTGACCGGGCAATTGCTGGCCAACCACGCGCCCCATGTGGATGCTCCGGAAGCACTGACCCCGAGCGATGCGCAACTCACCGATGTCGCACAGATCCAGAAAGCCATCGCCGCCGGTGAAGACCCGACCCAATCCGCTGAAGCCACTGCGGCCGGTCCCGATGCGCCCGGTGACATCAATGGCGGCAAGGGCGGTGGCCACAGTTTTGTGTTGCTGACCGAAGTGGGTGGCCGGGTCGATCCGGTCATCGGTTTCCCTACAGCCGGTTTCGGCGGCATTCCCGAATTTCCCGAAGAACGGCATAACGCGGTGATCGACAACGGCAACAACACGCCCGCGCCGGTCATCCCGCCACCGGTCAATAACCTTGTGACCCTCACAGGCCTGGATGTGCCCGGGGGCGAACTGACGCTCAACGAAGCCAATCTGCCGGAAGGTTCCGCCGCCAATTCTGGCGCGTTGACCCAGGCCGGCAGCTTCAGTATCTCGGCGCCCGATGGTCTGACCAGCCTGAGCATCGGTGGTATCAACGTAATTGTTGGCGGTGTGCCCGTCGGTTTCCCGCAATCGATCACCACACAACTGGGCAACACCCTGACCATCACCGGGTACAACCCGGCCAATGGTACGGTCAGCTACAGCTACACCCTCAATGGCAACGATGCCCATCCGGCGGGTGACGGTGCCAACAGCCTCAGCGAACATTTCACGGTGATCGCGGGCGACAGCAACGGTGACACGGCGACCGGCTCGCTGGACGTCAACATCACCGATGACGTGCCCAAAGCGGTGGATGACAGCAATGCCGGCACGGCTTCGGAAACCAACCTGAGCCTGAGCGGCAACGTGCTGACCAACGATGTGCAGGGCGCCGACCGTATTCCTGTCGGCCCCAACAGCGGCCCGGTGGTCGCCGGTACGTTCACCGGGACTTACGGCACGCTGGTGCTGAACGCCAACGGGACTTACACCTACACGCTCAATACCAGCGACGCGGATTTCAAGGCGTTGCATGGCGGCGGCAACGGCACCGAAACCTTTACATACACCCTGCGTGATTCCGATGGCGACACCAGTACTGCGAATCTGGTTTTGCAGATCCACAACAACGACGATCCGGTGATCATCA
>NZ_JBJJMM010000038.1:0-43021 GCF_046231795.1 Pseudomonas sp. KCJK9016
ACAATCACAACATCGGGACTTCACATGAAAGCCATGCCCCTGCTCGCCCTCACGTCCTTGAGCCTGCTGCCCTTGAGCAGCCACGCGATTCCCCTGAACGATGATTTCGCCGTGCTGGTCGACCTGACGCTGGCCAGCGACTACCGCACTCGCGGAATCTCCCAGACCCAGAACGATCCGGCGGTACAGGCCGGTTTGACCCTGGCCCACAGCAGCGGTCTGTACCTTGGTGCGTGGAGTTCGAACGTCGACTTCGGCGGCGGCCTGAAAACCCGTCAGGAGGTCGATTACTATGCCGGCTGGCTGTGGCAGGCCACCGAGAACGTGAGCCTGGACCTCGGCACCATTCGCTACGCCTACCCCAGGGAAAGCCAGTTCAACCAGACCGAGGTCTACGGGATTCTCGGTGTCTACGGGGTGAAGCTCGCGGCGTATTATTCCAGTGACGCGCCGGGCATCGACAGCAAACAGAGTTCGCTCTACAGCTACATCGGCTATGAAACCGAATTGCCGTTCGATTCCGGGCTGAAACTGCGCTACGGCAACATGGACTTCAAGGACCCGCATCTGTATTCGGCGTCCGGTCATGGCGAAGAATCCTACCGGGAGTGGGAAGTCAAACTGACCCACAACCTGGCCGGCGTGATATTGGGCCTGAGTTACATCGACACCGACCTTTCGCAGAACCAGTGCCTGAGCAACTGGGGCTTCAAGGATGTGTGCACGGCGACGGTTGTGGCCAGTGTCAGCAAGTCTTTCTGAGCCACTGAAAACTTGCTGCGGTACAACGATTCAAACTACCGGCGATAGAGCCGTGGTGACTGGCGGGCAGCCATCGCTGGCAAGCCAGCTCCCACAAGGGACGCGGTGTCCTCAAGTATTGAGTTGCGCCAGGTATTGCCATGGATAGATCCCGCGTTGATGACCATCGCTGAACACCAGCTGCAGCCCATAGCCCTGTGGGTTGAGTTCAATCACACGAACCCGGTCATCCACTAGCGGAGCCGAGCCCCGCAGACGAAACGCCCGGCACTGCGAGCACGGGCACTGACGGCGCAGTTCGGCATGATCGAGAAACTGCTCGCGACCATCCGGCCAGCTCAGCCGCAAGCGGTGTTCAGTTCGGGAGTTACCGATCGCCAGCGGATTCATTGCAACTGACTCAAGGCAATCCGCACGGCTTTGCGCACTTCCGGGTCGCCGTCGTCCTGCGCGCCCTGCAACGCGGCCACAGCGCCACGATCATTCAGCTCGCCGAGCGCCAGCGCCGCTTCCTTGCGCAGGTTGCTGATGCGATGGCCGAGGGTATCGATCAAGGCGTCGAGTGCCGGCACGTAACGCAAACGACCGAGACTGCGGGTGGCACGCAAGCGCACTTGCCAATAGTCGTCAGCCAAGGCTTCGATCAGCGCCGGACCCGCGTCGGTGTGGCCGACCTTGCCAAGCGTTGTCGCGGCTTCTTCGCGCACTTGCCAGGCGTCGTCCTGCAACGCCCGGCGCAATGCCGGCAACACGTCGGCGCCACTCGCCAGGCCCAGGGCGCCGGTGGCGGCGCGGCGTACTTCAGTGTCCGGGTCATCGCTGGCCAAGCGTGCCAGATCCGGTAAAGCATCCAGCTGTTTGAGCCAGCCGAGCACACCGACCGCCTCGCGGCGCACACTCGCATCAACATCGCTCAACGCTTGAATCGCAGCAGAGGCAGCGCCGGGGTAGCGCAATTCGCGCAAGGCCCGAAACGCGGCAATCCGCACGCTGGTTTCAGCATGGTCTGTCCACGGCAGGATCACCCTGCCCGCCGCTTCGGTCTTGAGCAGGCTCAGACTCTGCGCCGCAGCAGCCTGCACTGCCGGAGACGGATCCGTCAGCGCCTGGCATAGCGCTTCCACCACCGGTCCGTCCTCCCAGGCTTCCAGCAAGCGCGCCGCTTCAGCGCGGACTTCTTCGGCCGGGTCTTCGGCCAGTCGTTCAACCAGCCAGAGCAAGCCGTCCGGCTCTTCGAGGTCGGCCAGATCGATCAGTGCAATCCGGCGCACACCGGCGTCATCGGCGGTCAGGCGCGGTTGCAGGGCCAGAATCTCTTCGTTATCGGTCACAGCAAAAAATGAGATCACAGGGCAAATCTCGGCAAGGCGTTTTCAGGAGGCAGGCCGAGCGGATTGAGGCGCGGCAGCGGTCGGTCGTTGTCTTGGCGCAGCAGGTCGAGGCAGTGGCGCTTGAGGCGTGCGAATTCGCTGCTGGTGACCAGCCCGGTGGTGCGCGGGCGCGGGAAGTCGAGGCGCAGGTCTTCGATGATCCGCCCCGGCCGTGCGCTCATCACCAGCAAGCGGTCAGCGAGAAACAGCGCTTCGTCGATGTCGTGGGTGACGAACACCACGGTGGTGCGGATGCGCGTCCAGATATCCAGCAGCAGTTCCTGCATGTTCAGTCGGGTCAGCGCGTCCAGTGCGCCGAAGGGCTCGTCCATCAGCAACAGCCGTGGCCGGTTGACCAGCACCCGGGCGATTTCCACCCGTTGCTGCATGCCGCCGGACAGTTGATCGGGCCAGCGCCCGGTGAAACCTTCGAGGCCGACCAGTTTGAGCATTTCATCAGCGGCGCGATGGCGCTCGATCTTGCCGGTACCACGCATTTTCAGGCCGAAGGCCACGTTGTCGCGCACCGTGCGCCACGGAAACAACGTGTGATGCTGGAACACCATGCCGCGTTGTGGCGACGGGCCGGACACTTCGGCGCCGTCGACTCTCAACTGCCCGCCATGGGGTTGCAGATGCCCGGCCAGCGCGCCAAGCAAGGTCGATTTGCCGCAACCGGACGGGCCGAGCATGCACACGAACTGGCCGGGCTCGATCTGGCAATCCAGGCCCTGCACCGCTTCGAATGCCTGCGGGCCTTCGCCGAGGACAATGGACAGCTGACGGATGTCGATCCGCCCTTCCGGGGTTTGCATCACGCTCATCAGGCTTTTCCTCGTGGTCGATGCCAGGGCGTGAACAACCCGCCCAGACGTTTGATCAGCAGGCTGCTGCCCATGCCCAATACGCCGATCAGCAACATGCCGACCACGATGTCGGCGTAGTTCTGAATGGTGTAGGACTCCCAGGTGTAGTAACCGATGCCGAACTGGCCGGAGATCATTTCGGCGGTCACCAGACAGAACCACGACGTGCCCATGCCGATCGCAAGGCCGGTGATGATGCTCGGTGCGGCGCCCGGCAGGATCACTTCCAGCAGGATCGCCCGGCGCCCCGCCCCAAGGCTTTTGGCCGAGGCGATCAGGCGCGGATCGACGCCTTCGACGCCGTGCACGGTGTTGAGCAGGATCGGGAACAGCGCGCCGGTAAAGGTGATGAACACCATCGACAGTTCGGACGACGGGAACATCAGGATCGCCAGCGGAATCCACGCCACGGCGGGGATCGGACGCAGCACTTCCAGCGGTGGCAGCAGCAGGTCTTCGGCCCATTTCGAACGGCCGATGGCCAGACCCAATGCAACACCGATCACCAGCGCCGCGAGGTAACCCGCGAAGACCCGGCCGAGGCTCGCGCTCAGGTGCTGGATGAGCTTGCCGGAGTCGCCCAGGCCTAATGCGGCTTCGATCACGGCCAATGGGGTTGGCACGTTGGCGAAGGTGACGAGGCCGAGGTTCCAGTGGTGGCTGGCGGCGAGTTGCCAGAAGAGCAGGCAGAGCAGCAGCGAGGCGGCTCGGGGGATCCAGCGTCGATAAGGTCTGAACACAACAATTCCTCTCATCCCGACTCTATGTGGGAGCGAGCTTGCTCGCGATTCGGATAGGTCAGGCAAAGTTGCACCGTCTGACCGGACGCCTTCGCGAGCAAGCGCGCTCCCACAGTTGACCGAGTTGTTATCGGTTAACGACTGACCACGGCCTGCGCGGTGGCATCAGTGAAATCAAACACTTTGCCTCCCTGCGCCGAAGCAAACTGCTGCGCCTGCCCCCTCAACAAAAACGCGCTGAGGCGCCCCTTCCCATCACTGGCAAACCAGGCCTGCTCCGCCAGCAACTTGATTCCGCTGTCACTTGCCTGGGCATACACCGCCCGGATGTTCTTGCCTTCCGATTTGAGGTCGGCCAGTGCGGAAAACGCCTCTTCAGCCGAGGCATACCGCCGGACCTTGTCCTCACCCCGCACCCAGATTTCCGCGACATGGCTGAAATCAGTGATCGCCTTGCCGGTCGCCGAGTCGACGGCCTTCAACGGCGTCTGCGCGTAGTTGGCCAATTGCGCCGTGTAATCCAGATTCGAGGCCTTGAACGCCGCACGGATGTACTGATCGTCGATAAAGGTATTCAGGTCGAGCCCGCGATCGGCCTTCTGCAGCAGCTTCAGCGTATCGATGGCAGTGCCCACGGCCTGGCGATATTCCGGTTTCCAGCTCAGGTCGCGGGTCTGCACGCCGAGCGGGCCGTGGAACAGGTAATTGACCTCGGCATCGACGCCGGTGACTTTGGCGATCAGTTCGCTGTATTTCTCCGGTTCGGCGGCCAGCAACTGGGTGGCCTCGATGCTCGCCCGCAGGTAGGCGACGACAATTTCCGGGTACCTTTTCGCGTAGGCCTGATCCACCAGCGCCCCATGGAAAGTCGGCGCATTGGCCTGGGCGCCGTCGTAGATCTTGCGGGCGAAGCCACGGCTCGGGAACAGTTCGGCGAACGGTACGAAGTCGGCGTGAGCATCGATCTTGCCGGCCTGCAGCGCGGAACCTGCGACTTCCGGCGGCTGGGCGATGATGTTCACATCCTTCAGCGGATCCCAGCCCTGCTCCGCCACCGCGCGCAGCAACATGCCGTGGGCGGTGGACGCGAAAGGCACGGAAATGGTCTTGCCCTTGAGTTCGCTCAGCGACTGTACGCCGGACGCACTCGGCACCACGATGCCGTTGCCGCTGCCCTTGATGCTGCCCGACAGCACACTGATAAACAGGCTGTGCTTGCCGGCGGTTTCAAACGCCACACCATTGAACGCGCCGGGGAAATCGGCCATGGCGCCGAAGTCGAGTTTGCCGGCGACCATTTCATTGGTCAGCGGTGCGCCGCTGGTGAAGTTCTTCCACTGCACGTCGTACTTGGCGTCTTTGTAGGCACCGTCGTGTGGCAGGTATTTGTCGAGCAGGCCCAGCTCGCGGATCAACAGCCCGCCGGCGGCGCAGTTGATGGTGGTGTCCTGGGTGCCGATGGCAATGCGGATGGTTTCGGCCGAGGCCGACAGGGTGAACGAAGCCAGTACCAGACCGGCGATTGCTGCACGCAACATGGTTGAAGCCCCTCGAATCATTATTGGATGTTCGTCTCCGCCGCGATCAGGGCGCGGTGGGAAACGAGGGGTGTCTTGAGTCAGGCGTCCGGTGTTGCCGGATAGCGTTTTAGCGGAGCAGGTACGGAATTTCGACTTTCACCGCACCGGTCGGGCAGTCCTTTTCGCACGGCATGCAGTACCAGCATTCATCGAACGCCATGTAGGCCTTTTGCGTGGCCGGGTTGATCGCCAGCAGGTCCATCGGGCAGACGTCGACGCACACGGTGCAGCCCTTTTCGGCGATGCATTTGTCCTCGTCCACGGTGACGGGGGCATTGGAGCGGAAGAAGATTTCCTGGGCTTGGTAGGCCATGGTTCGGACTCTCTCTGGTGATGCCTCAAGCGGCGAAAGGACCAACCCGAAGACGGTCGTAAGCCTGCATTTCCTCGGCATCGAGGGGGATGATGTAAGGCTCGACGGCTTTCTTGAAACTGGTCATGCGCCCGTCCTCGCCTTTCTTCAGGTGGCAGTGGCAGAACCATTCGCGGTCGTCCCGTTGCGGGTGATCGACACGGTAGTGGTACAGACCCCAGCGGCTTTCGGCGCGAAACAGCGAGGCGCGGGCGGCCATTTCGGCGCAGTCGCGGATCACGCTGGTTTCCATCGCACGCATCAACTCGTGAGCGTTGTTGGCCTTCATCTCGTTGAGATCGCGTTCGATGTCGCTGAAACGTTGCAGGCCGATTTCCATCTTCCTGGTCACTTTCGGCGGTTGCAGGTAGTCGTTGACGAAGCGCCGCAGCTTGTACTCGACCTGCGCCGGCGGCAGACCATGCTCACGGTCCAGCGGTGCGTAGACCCGGGCCTTTTCCTTTGCAATCTGTTCGGCATCCAGCGCGGAGAATTCACGCCCGGCGACAAACTCCGCCGCGTTGTTGCCCGCGAACCAGCCATAGGTGAACGCGCCCAGCATGTAATTGTGCGGCACGGCGGCCATGTCACCGGCCGAGTACAAGCCTTTCACCGAGGTTTCGGCGCGCTCGTTGACCCACACGCCGGACGCCGAGTGGCCGCTGCAAAAACCGATCTCGGAGATGTGCATCTCGACCATTTGCGTGCGGTAGTCGGTGCCGCGATTAGCGTGGAATTGGCCGCGACTCGGGCGCTCGTTGCTGTGCAGGATTTCCTCGATGTTCTGGATGGTTTCCTCGGCCAGGTGATCGAGCTTGAGGAACACCGGGCCGTTACCGCTTTCCAGTTCCTGGTGGAACTCCCAGATCATCTGCCCGCTCCAGTAGTCGCACTCGATGAAGCGCTCGCCCTTGTTGTTGGCGGTGTAGCCGCCGAGCGGGCCGGTGACGTAGGCGCAGGCCGGGCCGTTGTAATCCTTGATCAGCGGGTTGATCTGGAAGCACTCAAGGTTCGCCAGTTCGGCCCCGGCGTGATACGCCATCGCATAACCGTCGCCGGCGTTGGTCGGGTTTTCGTAGGTGCCCATCAGGTAACCCGAGGACGGCAGACCGAGTCGACCTGCAGCGCCGCAGGCAAGAATGACAGCCTTGGCCTTGATCACATGGAAGTCGGCAGTGCGGCAGTCAAACCCCATCACGCCGTTGATGGCGCCCTCCTCGTCGGTCAGCAAACGGGTGCAGACGAGACGATTGGTGATGTTCACTCGCGCCCGTTTCAACTGGCGATACAGGACTTTCTTGATGTCGTGCCCCTCCGGCATCGGCAGCACGTAGGCGCCCATGTGATGGACCTTCTTCACCGCATAATCGCCGGTTTCGTCCTTCTCGAACTTCACGCCCCAGCGGTCGAGCTGCTCGATGGTTTCGAAACTGTGCGTCGCGTAGGCATACACCGCGGCCTGATTGACGATGCCATCGTTGGCGATGGTGATTTCCTTGGTGTACTGCTCCGGCGTCGAGTGGCCGGGAATGATCGCGTTATTCAGGCCGTCCATGCCCATGCTGATCGCGCCGCTGCGCTTGACGTTGGCCTTGTCCACCAGCAACACCCGCAGATCCCTGTTTTTTTCCTTGGCCTTGATCGCCGCCATCGGGCCGGCGGTGCCGCCGCCGATGACGACGATGTCGTATTCCTGTTCGAGCGTCGTTCGACTCATGCCTGCTCCCCTTTTTGCCGGTCGATCCGCAGGCGGTACTGGAATGCATCGCCACGGTAGTAAAGGTGTTCGAAGTCCAGCGGCTGGCCGTGGGCGTCGTGGGTCAGACGCTCGATGCGCATGATCGGCGAGCCGGCCTCGACGTTCAGGGCCTGGGTCAGGTCGCTGTCGGCCAGCATCGCGTCGATGGCCAGATCGGCATGGCCGAGGGCGATGCCGCAGTCGTTTTCGAGGATCAGGAAGATGTCACGGGTGACCAGATCGGCCTTCTCCAGCCGTTCGCCGACGGCTTTGGGCAGGTAGGTGATTTCCAGCGAGATCGGCTCGCGATTGATCAGCCGCACCCGTTTGATCTGGGCGACGATTTCGCCTTCGGCGACCTGCAAGCGCTCGGCGACCCGTTTGTCGGCGGCGATGAATTTGAAGCTGCGCAGGCGGTTGATCACCTCGTAGCCACGGCCGGTCATGGACTCGGCGAGGCCTTGCAAGGTGCTGACGTTTTGAAAAGTCTTGGGTTTGGCAACGAAGGTGCCTTTGCCGTGGATCTTGAAGATCAGCCCTTCTTTCTGCAGATCGCCCAGCGCCTGGCGCACGGTGATGCGGCTGACCTTGAACAGCGTGCCGAGCTCGCTTTCGGACGGCATCTGGCTGTCCTGCGGGTATTCGCCGTCGAGAATCCGGGCGCGCAGTACGTCGCGCAGTTGGGTGTGCAGCGGGACACTTGATAAGGAGAGCGGGCTTGAGGAGAGAACGTTATCGGTCATCACGGGATCACTTGTCATAACGAGTTATGACGTGATCTTAGAGACGTTATGACAAGCTTGAGAAATACCGAATGAGCATAAGGTTAGATGCGCACAAAATCCTGTGGGAGCGAGCCTGCTCGCGAAGGCGTCGTGTCAATCAGTACTTTGGGGACTGACACACCGTTTTCGCGAGCAGGCTCGCTCCCACAGGAGAGGATGTATGGCCTGGGAGTCAGTGGCGCTTGAGGATCCGGTCCATGACCCGATCGGTCTTCAGAGCTTGCGCTCCTGTCGCCGGGTGCTGCGACTCACCGCGAATCTGCGCGTTCATGCCTAGCACGTGATGCCACTGAATGTGTTCGTGATGGGGGATTTCAAGGCTGATGTGCTCATCGCCATGTAACTCGACCGGATGCTCGTCGAACACCGAAAAGCCGATCCGCCCCCGGCTGCCGATGATCTCGACCCGATCCTCGCGCCGGTCCGCCACAAAACTCCAGCAGCCCATGCCCAACGCACCCGAAGCGAATCGCCAACTGGCGCTCACCGCATCTTCCGCCGCATACAGTCCGGCCTGGCGCGCCGTGAAGCCGGCGACTTCAACGATGTCGCCAAGCAGATACTGGAACAGGTCGAAACCATGGCTGGCCAGATCCGCGAAATACCCGCCGCCAGCCACCGCCGGATCGGTGCGCCAATTGGCGCTGCCGTCCAGATCCTTCGGTGATGGCGCCTTGGTCAGCGTCCAGCTCAGATGCCGCACTTCACCGATGCGCCCCTGCTGCAACCATTGCCGAACCTGCTGGAAACGCGGCAGCGAACGGCGGTAATAGGACACGAACAGATGCAGACCTGCGTCGGCAAACACCTGCTGCATCTCGCGACTTTGTCCGGCGTTGAGCGCCATCGGTTTTTCCACGCAGCAATGTTTGCCGGCAGCGGCGACCTTCAGGCTATAGGCGTGGTGACTGTCTGGTGGCGTGGCGATGTAAACCGCGTCCACCTCGGGGTCGTTGATCAAGGCATCGACATCGGTGTAAATCCGGGCGATGCCGTGGCGCGCGGCGTAATCGGTCACGGCTTCGAGGCGGCGCCCCATGACGGCCACCAACGCCGAGCCGGGGCCTTGTAGAAGGCCGGCCCGCTCTTGCGTTCGGCGACGCTGCCGCAACCGATCATGCCCCAGCGCACCACGTTCATTCTTGCGCCTCAGCCGATGCGCAACGCGCGCAGGTCGAGGTGGCCATTTTGCAGCGGCGGGCACCAGTAGTAGCCGCCAGTGATCGGCCGGCTGATGCGGTACAGACCGTCGGTGATGCCGTCTTCCAGACCGCTCATGCGCCGCAGTTGCGCTTCGAAGGCATCGAGAGAGAAGCCGAACGCCAGGAACATCAGACCGGCGCGGTCACCTTCGATCCACGGCATCGAACGGCGCACGACAAACGCTTCCGGGGCGAAGCTTTCCTGGGCGGTGCGCTTGACGTGGGCAGACACCGGGGCGTCGTCGATCTCTTCGTTGTCGCTCAGGCGACGGCCCATGATGTTGTCCTTGTCCTCGGCGGACAATGCATGGAAGCCCTTGAGGTCGTGCTGCCACTGCTGGATCGCGGCAAAGCTGCCGCCGACCAGGCCCTCGGCACCTTCACTTTGCAGTGCAGCGGTGATGGCGGCTTCGTCATGAGGGTTTTCGGTGCCGTCTTCGTAGCCGGTGAGGTCATGGCCGTCCTTGTGGCGGAAGGCTTCCTGCATCTGCACCAGACGCAACGCAGGGGCCAGTGCGGCCTCAAGCGCGGTGCTGCGGTTGAGCAGTTCGCCACGGTCCACGCCGTGCAGCCAGACCCACAGGGCGTGCTGGGTCGAAGGATTTTCGACGCCGACGCCGGTCAGTGCCGGGAAGCTGCGCAAGCCTTCGATGTTCACGTTCAGGGCCTTGGCCAGGGATTCACCGAAGCCGACCACCGCCGATTTTCCGTCCACCAGACTCAGCAGGTTGTCGATCGCCTGCGGCAGCGCTTCTACCGATTCGAGGGCAAAAAACAGGTGACGTGCTTGCGGCGGAACAGGGGTGGCGAGAATGCCCGGCTGGTAGTAACTCATGTGAACTCCTTGGGAAAGAGCGCGGAGTTTAACTGTAGCCGGAGGATTTGTGGGGGATCAGATGACGCACTCGCTGCGCCACACACTCGGACTTTTCCCCGTCCAGCGTTTAAAAGCCCGCCGGAAACTGCGTACGTCGCTATAGCCGACCTCCTCGGTGATGCGTTCGATCGGCATGTCGGGATTGGCCAGCAGGCTCATGGTTCGCGCCTGGCGCACTTGCTCCAAGAGTGCCTCGAACGTCAGAGAGTGCTCTGTCAGCCGCCGGCGCAAAGTACGGCTGCTCATGTTCAGGTCACCGGCGATCTTCTCGATATGGCTGCCCCGGCTCAGGTCCCGGGCAATGGCGCGTTCCACGGCCTGGATCAGATCGAGTTTCTGATGGACTTGCGCCGCTTCCAGCTCCAGTAACTTGACCGCCTGACGCAGCGCCAGCGAATGATGGTTGGGCAGGTTCACATCCAGCCATTGCGCGTCGATCAGCATGCGATTGTGCAGACAGCCGAAGCGTATGTCCGGCCCCAGCAGCCGCCGGTATTCATCGACGTAATCCGGGGCCGCGTGAACGAACTCCACTGCAATCGGTTTGAACGCCTCACCCACCAGCGCCCGGCCGTAGACCAGCAGGCTGGCGTAGAACTCTTCGACCGCAAACACCTGCACTTCGGCAAACGGCAGCCGGCATTCAACATCCAGGTAGATCTGATCGCCCACCACATCGACGCTGGACACGACGATCCCGCCGGACGTGTGCTGATGCCGGACCCCGATGTCGAACGCATCGCGCAAGGTCTTGCACAGCGACAGCACGTGTCCCAGCAGACCGAGAGTCCCGAGCACGTTCTGCGCACCGACCCACAGTCCCAGCCCCTGATTGGGCAATACCTTGAGCGCACGCTGGATCATGGCCACGGCCTGCCGGTAGGAAATGCGCTGCGACGGATCCTGCAGATCCTCGACGTCAAAACCCAGGCCACGGCACAGGCTTTGCGGCTCGATGCCCTTGCCGGCGACGACTTCTGCCAGGGTCTGCAACAGAAATGGCGACACCAGCGCCAGATCGAAGGTGGGGTCTTGGAGTTTTACGTTCATAGGAGCTGACATTCCGGATCACGTTGAATTGTTATTTTTGTTACCGGTTATGTCGAAGGAAGTTAGCACAGGGTTGACTGACTGTCCGCAGAAGCCCCCTTCCGTGTCCGCCAATACCCTGCCCCGGTGTGCGCCAAGGGCTTATTTCTATAGTGGCCGGGCGTCCTGCGCGCCGGCAGTGCGCCCAAACACAATAATAACGAGGACAGACATGATCCCGAACCGCGCGACACTCCCTGTGCGACTGGCGCTGAGCCTGCTTGGCTGCGCCGCCACCCTGCCAGCCCTGGCCACCGAAGCCGGCGTCGACAACATCGGTACCGGCACCGACGGCTTTTTCGTGCTGCCGCTGGACGTCGACAACCTTCCCGAAAACATGGTTGCCTTCAATCTCTACTACAACAACTACAAGGCGACGAAGCTCAACATCAGCTCATTCGGCGGGAAGGTGCCGAACGTCGAGATCGAATCCACGGCGGTCATCCCGCGCATCGACTACCTGAGCCCGGTGCGGGTGTTCGGCGGACGCCTCGCCGGCTACATCGCCCAGCCATGGCTTAAGCAGGAAGTCTCGGTATTCGGCCAGAGCGACACCCGCGAAAGCATGGGCGATACCACCTTCGCACCGATCATCCTGTGGGACATGGGCAAGAACCTGACCCTCGGCGCCGCCGTGGAAATAACCGTCCCCACCGGCGAATACAGCGTCGATCGGCTGGCCAACACCAGCAACAACTTCTACACCTACAAGCCGCTGTTCTCCTTCACCTGGCTGCCGACGGACAAGACCGAAATCTCGATGAAGACCACCTACAGCTTCAACGAGAAAAACAAGGACACCGACTACAAGTCCGGGCAGATCTTCCACTTCGATTACTCGGCCAGCTACAAGATCACCGACGACCTGATGCTCGGCGTCAACGGCTACTACCTGAAGCAGACCACCGACGACAAACAGTTCGGCCATACCGTGCAGTTCGCCGGTCAGGATGTCGACGATGGCGTACGCGGCAAGGTCTTCGCCATCGGCCCGGCGCTGCACCTCACCTTCCTCAAGTACGCCAGTGCGGAGATCCGCTGGGCCAGGGAGTTCGACGTGGAGAACCGGCCGGAGGGGGACATGTTGTGGGCGAAGGTGAGTATTCCGTATGCGTTCTGAGTGCATTTGCAGGAAGGCGCGCGCAGATTTGTAGGCTGAAAACCTGAAAAACGAAGGGCAGGAATAGGCCTACAGCGGTGGTCGAGATTGCCGGACAACGGAGGGAAACGTCCGGCAGATTTAACGGGGACGTTTGCTGATACTGGGCTCCGTTACCCCATGGTTCCTCTAGGGCTCATGGGGTACATCGTCTGCCAGTGACGACAATGGGCCATTCCCCCTTAAACTGCCGAGATTGATCACGGAGATCACTATGAGCATATTGCTTTCCCCGTTTTACTCTGACTTCGACTCCGAAGAAGAGGCAGAGAGCTACGATCGCTGGTTTCGCGCCGAGGTTCAGGAGGCACTTGATGATCCCAGCCCGGGCATTCCCCATGATGACGTTATGGCAATGCTCGACCAGATACTGGAAGAGATGCGCAGGAAGCGCCGCTCTGCTGCTTGAATGGAGCAGCAAGTCCTCGCGTCAACTGGCTGACATCTTCAAATACATCGAGCAACACAACACCAACGCTTCCATTTCGCTAAGACGCAAGGTGGGTGTCGCAGCACAGCGACTGTCATCAATACCTTATGGGTACCGGCCTGGCCGAGTACCTGGCACTCGCGAAATGGTGATTCACCCGAACTATCTGCTGGTCTATCGAGTGAATGGCCACATCAAAATACTGAGGGTACTTCACGCCCGACAAAAATACCCTCCAACCTCATCAACCTAAAAAAAGGGCGGCCGAATGGCCGCCCGAAGCGTACTGCACGAGAGTCCTTTACAACGTCAGCTGCCCCCGCTCCTCCTCGGTCAGCTGCTGTTTCGCCTGTTCATCCAGCGCTCCGGCGCCCAGCACTTGCACCGGGCTGTTGGGGTTGTACCCGGGTGCCGGTGCTCGGCTGGCGCCATCGCGGGTCGGGGCCAGTTGTTCGTTGCCGAAGCTCAGCACCTGCACGGTGAACACCGAGGCCTGGTTCTGTCGTGACGCCGCCTGCTGCTGACGGGCGACGTCTTCCGCCGCCTGAGTCGCCGACGACGCCGCGGAACTGGCCGAGGTGATTGCCCCGGTGTTGACCGCCGAAACCACCGGCACACCGGTCGCCTTGCCCTGCACCGAAATGTTCGCGGCATTGACCACTGTCAGCGCGGCGATGTTGACGTTGCCCGAGACGCGAATCCCCGCCTCGCCCGCATCGATGGTGCCCAGCGGCGCGATCAGGTCGATGTCCCCCGGGGCCACTTCGGCAATCGGGTTGAGCGTGGCGATACCGGCACCGGTGCTCGGCACCGAGGGCGACAGGGTCACGTTGCCCCAGCTGTCGTACACACGTTTCGGCGGGGTATAGACCACGGTGGTTTTCGAACCGCGACCGGCGTTGATGTCGCCCTCGGCGGACCAGCCCAGAATCGAACCGCCGAAGGTGGTCATGATCCGGCTCTGCCCCAGCAGGATACTGCCCCGGGAATACAGCTGAATGTTCCCCGACCCTTGGGTGATGATGCCCGCCGTGGACGGTGGCGCCGCACCTTCAATGCCAAACACCTGACCACCGCCCGGCGTGAGCATCTGGATATCGCCGCCAAACAGCGTCTTGACCCCGGCGCCCCCATAAAGAGTGATATCGCCGTCATAACGGATCGGATTGCCGGCCACATCGGTGATCGGGAACAGCGAAGCAATGGCGTTGCGCCCCCGCAGATAACTGCCTTTGCGTGGGCCGTCGACATCGTTGTATTCCAGGCCACCGGCACGCAGCTCGGCGAAATACACCTGCCGGGCGAAGATCGCCTGCTCGGCACTCGGCAGCGCGGCGAAGCAGGCTTGCGCCTGCTCGGCGTTGCCGCTGAAACCGTAGCCGAGGGTCAGCCAGCTCTGCAGTTCGTCGAGGTAGGTCTTGACAACCTTACCCGGTTGTCCGTTGAGGGAAACGTTCGGGTCGGCAAGGTTCTGCGGATTCAGGTAACGGGCGATGAACCGCGAATAGTCCGGCCCCTGTGCCCCCACACCGGCCTGCAACACCACACTGGCGCCCGGTCGCTGATCACCCGCCACCAGCGAGCCGAGACTGGTAATGCTGGCACGGTCTTCCATGAGGATATTGCGCCCGGCATTGATATCCAGGACGCCGGGGCCGGCGATGTCAAAACTGCTGTAAAGGATGTCACGCCCAGCCGAGACCCGCGAAACATCCCGAGGGTTGTCATGCACGAACAGATTGCCGGTCGACGTGATGCTTTCCGTCGTCGGTACGCCCATCTCGGCATTGGGCACGGTCGTCGGGTTGCCCAGGAAAGTACCTGACGCCACGATATCGCGCCCCGCCAGCATCCATACCGGGCCTGCCGCTTCGTACCAGGTGCGTTTCGACAGATTGAACGTCAGCGTTTCCCCGCTGCGAACGCCGACCAGATCGCCGGTCAGCGCATAGAAGCGCGCCGGTGTCTGGACGTCATTCAAGCCCGAGTAACTGTTGGCGCCGAACGCGAACAATGGATAGCGCAGGTTTTTGTCCGGCGAGACACCGTCACTGTTGCGATTGCTCATGATCGGCGTGGCCGACGTATTGTTGCCGTAACCGTTGAAGGCCGGTGCGAACGGCGTGGCGATGGCCAGCGGACTGGCGCCCGACTGATTGATCGCATAGCCACCGGCGTAGATCGAGTCCTGTGCCAGCAGCTCCAGTTGCCCGCTTCTGGAAGGTGCCAGCAGCAACGAATAGCCGGTGGCCGGCAACAATCCGCTGCCCTGGGTGTAGACGGCCGACGGGCCGGCATAAATCGAACCTTGTGCTGCCACCGCACGCAGGATCGACGGATACACAAAGCGTCCGTCGGTCGGCGAGGTATTGCGCCCGGTGACAGGGCCCTGGCCGGTGAATTCACCCAGTTGAGTACTCGGTGTCAGATTGCCCCCCGCCGAAAACAGGTCGATCGCCGTGTGATCGGTCCACAGCGAGAAGCCCGTCAAGCCGCCACCTGCATGGACGACACCGTCTTGCGCGGTGAACGGCGTGGAGTTCTGCAGCCGTACACGGCCCGGATCCGCCGCACCGCCCAACACCAGATCGCCGCGCGTGCCGAGGCTCATCCCCGAATCCCCCGGAATCAGCACCAGCCCGCCAGAAGCGCTGCCCAGCGTCGAGCTGAACGGGTCGAACGGCCGCACCTCACGAGGATCCTGAACCGGAGCGGCAGCGCCATATTGCAGGTTGATCCCTCCCAGTGCGCCGCTGGCCAGCCGCGCGGCACCACGCAGGTTGATCAGGGCGCCTTGCAGGTCGTGCTGGGCGGCAGCGCTGCCGCTATCCCCGGCCCGGGCCTGCAACGACGGGTTGACCGCTCCGCCGATGCGAACGTCCATGTCACCGCCGCCGGTCAACTGCAGGCTGCCGTCGCTGCCCACACGCCCGGTGCTGCCGACCGCCACGACCAGACCCTGCCCGCGCGGATAAAGATTGACCTTGTTACCGTCGCCCATTGCCTTGAGCATGCCGGCGTCACCGCCGGAACGCAGGCTGATATTGCCGCCACCCAACGTGCCGAAACCGGTGAACCCGACCAGATACGGGCCGGTATCAGCGTCCTGATCCGGCAACGGCTGCGTCGCGTAGCTGCCGAAGTTGATCCACCACGCCGTCGGCACATCGCTGTTGCCGGTGCCCTGACGCCAGAGCCAGTTGCCCACGGCAACGCTCGGAATTTGTTCACGGGTGTCCATGTTTTGCGACAGACCGCGACGGCCCAGTACGTCCCCCGAAATCGAGCCACCGGCATTGATCGTCAGGTTTCCGCCCATTTGCGGGTACCAGGCCTGATACAGGCTGTCGCTGCCACTGACCCATTTTTCGTAGTCGCCACCGGCACTGCCCAGCACCGAGCCGTTGTCCGACAGGCGCCCACGAGGCTGATTGAAACGCGGATCGATGTCCTGCGACTGAGTACCGGCAGTGTAAACGCCGTACGGCGAGTCCATGCTCAGGTTGCCCGCGGCGAGCACGTCCAGATCGCCGGTACCGGTGCGCAGCACGCTGAACATCTGGGTGTTGGTCTTGACGGTGGTACCCGGTTTGTTTTCCACGCACAGTTCCGGGAAAGCACCGCACCAGGCGAGCACATCATCGTCGCTCATCGGCGAACCGGGCGGCATGCCCATCCAGTTGTCCGGTGCCCAGACCCAGCGCGGGGCCGGCACGCAGGAATTCGGCGCCCAGTCGCACCACATCATTTGATCCTCGGGGACCGGGTCGCCCGGCGTGAAGCCGCCCAGGTTGCCTTCGCCCCAGACCAGGGTCGGTGGTTTTTCGGTGACGGTCAGGCCGTAGTGGGTGTCGGCCAGGCGCAGGTTGCCGTCGCTGGACAGCGGTTTGATCGCCCGGCTGTCCGCAGCGCCCAGATCGGCCCCCGCCACCACCCGCATCGACCAGGACGCGCTACCCGCCGGCAGCATGCTGGCGACCGCCCAATTGCGCCCCTGGGTGGTGCCGGTCAGGGGTCGCAACTCGATGAACGACGTGCCGTCAGCCAGCACGACATGGGTCATCGACGGTATCAGCGAGCCACGCAACAGGGCCAGCGAACCGCTCAGGCGCACGCCCTTGATCGCGTCGCTGCCGGCCTCGACGCTGCCCGGCAGCGGCACGTCCCTGGGCCAACGCAGGGCCTGCAGTGCTGTCGCGTTGTTCAAACGAATACCCGCTCCCAACCGGCTGCCCGCCGGCAAGGTCACGCTGTCGGCGAGCAACGTACCGGCGGCGTACAACAATTGACCCGAGGCATCGTGAACCGCGCCGGCGAGCACCGTGCCAGCGCCGAATGTGTACGGCGCCGCCAGCGTCGCTTCGGTGGGCAACAGCGTGCCGCTGGCCAGTGTCGTCGCTTGCAGCGGCAGGTCGTAGTTCAACGTGGCGCCCACCGGGAACACCGTGCCGTCCGCAAGCGTAACGCCCGCCCCCGGCAAGACCAGGTCGCCGCCGAACGGCTGAATCCCCGGCAGCAATTTCCAGCCCGCATCGTCCACGGTCTGCGGCGGCGGTGCGAAACCGTCGTTGAGACTGCCGTGGATATCGAGGTTGCCGCCCGCGCGAATCACCAGGTTACCGGCCTCGCCCGAGCCGTATACCGACGTCTTCTGCGTATGCGGATTCAGGCTGGCATAGCGATAACCGGACAAGTCCACATCACCCTGCACCACCAGATCACCCTCGGCTGTTTTACTGGCGATCTCGACACCGGGCCGCAGATGGAAGGCGTCGGCATACGCGGCGTTGTGCAGACCGGCCAATTTGTTGCCCAGCAAATTGCCGTTGGCCAGCGCCGCGTCGATGAACGCCGTGCTGTCGACATGGATACGATCAAGATAAGCCTGATCGATCACCTGATACGGACGTCCGCTGGCCGCCGGGTCCGTGCCGTCACTGGCATCGGTATAGCGGCGCGTGGCGTTGAGGCCGATCGAGCGCGCCCCCTGGATGCTCAGCGCGCCGCCGGCATCGATGGCAATGTCATCCGCCCCCAGACGTGGCGCGTTCAGCTCAAGCGTACCGCGCAGCAGCCCATCGGACTGCCCCGGCAGTGAACCGCGAACCGCTTCGGTGCCATGGCGCACGTCGATGCGCGCGCCGGCGCCGAGGGTCAGCACGCCTTGGCCGGAGTTGAGTTCGATCATCGCCCGGTTCGGTGCGTCGATGATCTTGCCGTAACTGTCGACCCGCAACACACGACCATGGGCATCAAGCACGGCATTGCCCGCCAGGGTCAGGCCGTTTTGCGCCGCCAGACGAATATTGCCGACCCGCTCGCCGCTGGCATCGATCAGACCGGCCACCGTCAGGCTGCCATTGTCCACCGACACATTGACTTCGCCGGCCTTGAGCCCGTCGCCGATCAGCAGATCGCCCTGCTTGAGCTGCAAGCTGCGACTGCCGAAAACCTGCCCCGCATTCAAGCGCTGATTAAGGGCCGCGAACTGCTGACTCGCATCACCGTTCAGGTGCTGCGCACGGATATCCACGCCACCGGCCTTGTACGGCACAAGCGTGCCGCCGGCATCGTAATAACCGCTGCTGGCACCGAGGATATCGCCTTGCAGATCGACCATGCCGGCATCGGCGGCCAGGGCGACCGCACTCAGGTTGCCGGCCTGATTGCTCTGCGCCGACAGGTCGATGCGCGAGCCCGCCGCCTGACGAATGTTGCCCTGGCGGCTGTACAGCGCCACGTCGCCGCCCCAGCTGTACTTGTTCACATCATTGAACGGCAAGGTGCGACCGGCCATGTCCAGATACGCGCCACTGGCGAGGGTCAGATCGCCCTCGGACTTGACCACCAGTTTGCCGCTGGCCAGGGCGATGCGACTGTCCAGCAAGACACTGCGAGCATCGAGGGTCAGCTCCGCCCCCAAGGCGTTGGCGGCTGTCGCTGCACCGCCCCCCGTCAGGGTCAGGTTGCTGCCGGCCTTGAGCAGGTTGATCGAGCCCGCCTCTCCCGTCAGCAACGGTGTACGCAAGGTGAGATTGCCACCGCTGTAGGCATAGCCGTTGACCGGATCGAACGCGCCCTGCGCCTGATACACCCCAAGACTGCCCTTGTGGTTGGCGGTGATGCGTTCACTGGCGGTGAGATTGACGTCGGCAAAACCCAGCACCAGACGCTTGTTCACATCCAGACCGCTGGCCTGAGGGCTGGGACCGTAACCAAACTCGATGCGCTGCGCCTGAATATCAAGTGAGCCCCGACCGGTGCCGGCCCCGCCGGTGATCACGGCGCCCGGATCCTGGGTGGCACCGTTCCAGATCAGACTGGCGGTGCGAATGGACGCCACGTCGCCACTTTCACCCAAACCGTAAATGGCCGGGGTGCTGAGGATCAGGTTTTGCAATTTGCTGACACCGGTCTGCGGGTCCAGCGTATCGAGGCTGACACTGCCGTAGAAATTGAACGCGTCGCGGCTGGTCAGGCTCAAGGTATCCAGCGTCGGCGCGCCGTACTGGGTATCGCCCCGCAACAGGCGGTTCAAGACATTCTGGTTCAGGGTCAGACCGGTCGGCACCCGGTTGCCGGCGGCGCTCAAGGCCTCGGCACTGCCAGCGTTGACGGAGCCCACGGCCAGCGTCAGATGACGGGTGCCGAAGCGCACCGACTCGTCGAGTTCGAACTGCCTATCGGTGGCGGCGGTGATGCTGCCGTTGGAATAGAGCAGAGTCGGGTTGTTGCAGGCAGGGGTCGGGCAGTTGCCGATGCGGATGTAGCCCGAACCGGATGCCCTGACTGAAACCTCGGGTGCAAGCACGTTGGTCCAGCCGTTCGACACCACCAGCAACCCCGCCGCACCCGGTTCGTAGATGAAGCCGGTACTGGAATCGTAAGGCGCGTTGCCACGTCCCAGCGTATTGATGCCCGAACCGGCTTCGAGGCTGATGCCGCCATCGGTCCGGGTGGTGCGCAGCAGCACTTCGGGGGCCGACAACACGGCGCCTTCACGCAGGGTGATCGTTGAAGTATCACCGCTGAACGCGATGATGTTGCCCGACGTGTTGTAATCGATCGTCGGTTGCGCGCCAATGGTCAATCGGCCGGCATTGAGCGCGTTGAGGCTGTCGGCATACAGCGACACACCTGCGAAACCTTCAGTGCCCGAATGCCCCGCACCGAGAATTTCGATATTCGATGCGCCTTGCACCACTGCCGTCCCGAGGACGCCGCCCGTGGCTGGCTGGAACAGCGCCTGACCATTGAAATCCAGCGCGTTACCCGGCGTAGCGCCCCGGGACAGGTTCAATCTGAGGGATTTGCCGTCCATTGGCGCCAACGCCCGAGGCACGCCCCGGCGTGTCGCATCGCTCTGGATGAACTGACTGAAAGAGGTTTCGTTGTACTGCGAGTAACGACGCAGCACATCGGCGGAGGTGAAGATGACCTGGCTTGCCAGACTGTCGCGCAGGCCGGTGTTGGCAATCGACATCAATCCCGCACCGGTCCACGAACCATTGCGCAGCGGCAGCGCAGTGCCGGTCGCACCCGGTGATGCCTGGCCGTTGACCTCGACCCGGAAGGCACCGGGCAACAACGCAAAGGTCGATGGCAGCAAGGTATAGGTGCCCGCTGCCAGCCCCGGTACACCGGCCCCGATGGTGATCTGCTGGCCGATGCGCGGATCGACCGCTCCCGCCTCGCCGAGCATCGGCGCATAGGCACTCTGGTTCCCCGGTACGATGGCGTACACCGGGTTGCTTGCCAGGCCTGGCAGGCTGAGGGTGCCGTCACTGGCATTGCGCACCAGCGGGTTGTAGCGCGCATCGGTGGAACCACCACGGCCGGAAACAAAACCGGCACCGCGCAAATCGCCACCGCCCGACAGATCAATCAACGCCCCGCTCTGCACATCGACGTACTGCGAGGTGAGCTTCACGCCGGCCGTTTCGGCGGTGATCCCTCGAAGCAGCACGGACTTGCCGTTGTAGCGATAATCGATGCCGTCGGTGGTGCCGCCATAAGGCATGACCAGCCCGGCGGCGCTGGCCGAAGTGATGCTGCCCGGCAGCAGATGCAGCGACCGGGTATCGAGAACCAGATTGTCACCCAAAGTGATCATGCCCAGCGGCGCACGGACCACCCCGCCCTGTTCGATATGGCCGGCGGCCAGCGTGAGGTTGCCGAAGACCGAGTAAGGCAACGCGGCAGGTGCTTGCCCGGCGCTGCCGATTCGCAGGGTCCGCGCCGGATTGGCATCACGCTGGACACTCTGATAACCCACGCGCACCTCGGCGGTGACATCACTGGCGGGGTAGATCTGCGCGGCACGCAGGTTCAGGTCACCCGGTGTCCAGAGTTCGGTTTTTTCGACGTTGCCGGTGGGTGCCAGGAAGCGCAGGTCACCGCGGCTATCGAGCGTGACCTGTTCAAAACCACGCCGCCCGACCTGCAACGCCGGGCCGGTCAGTTGCACGATTGACCCCGACGTACCGAACGACAGACTGTTGCCCAGATCCAGCAGGTCCGCCGTGGCGGTGAACTGCGCCGATGCCACATCGATGGTCGGGTTGTTCATCACTCGCGGCCGGATATTCCCGGGGGCATCGAAATATTTGCCCGTCCCCGACAGGCGCAGATAAGGCGCGGACAGGTTGATCCGTGCGTTTTGCGGCGAGCGCTCCGCCAGCGACAGCGCCCCGGCATACAGGCTCAGACTCTGATTCATGTGCAGGTCGACATCGCCGTCGAACGACAGCAGGCCATTGCTCAGCAGGCTCAGGTTATCGAAGCCGCCGGACATCAACTGATCAGCCCCCAGACGGGCACGACCGTATTGCAACGCAGGCGCGGCGTCACCCGCTTGCAGACTGGTTGGCAACAGCGGCGGACCGGCGTCCTGACCGATGACGATTTCGCGCGGCACGCGAACAGCGTTGCTCGCATCGCTGCGCAGATAGCTCGGCGTCTCCAGCGCGATGTCCAGTCGCCCACCCGCCGCTCCGGCCCCACCGGCGGCGGCCCGCAAGGCGCCCTCGATGAACAGGCCGTTGTAGGAACTGAGGGAAATGCGCCCGCCATCGGTGGCGACCTGCGTCGGTCCCTGTCCGGCGATATCCAGCATCGCCTGTGCGCCGGAGGCCTCCAGTCGCGCCCCTTTGCGCACAATCACATAGGCATCGGCTGAGGTGGCGGTGGCTTTCTTCGTGTCGGTTTCGCCGCCGATGATGATCGTGCCGCCCTTGCCGACCTGGCCATACACCCGACCCAGCGCATCAATGCCGGTGGCCACGCGACCGGCCACATCCAGTACCGCATGCTCACCGATCCAGATGGAGCGGTTGTGAATCTGCTGGTCCGCTGTCTGCGAGGAATCAGCGACATTGATCGAGCCGAACTGCTGCTGACGAATATCGATCGTGCCGCCCCAGGCGTTCAGCTCGCCATCGACCGTGAGCTGACCGGCGCTGCGCAAGTTGATGCGCTGCCCCGGATCGACACTGATCCGCGAACCCCGGCCGAGGGTCAGGGCGTTGCGGGTCGGGTCCACCAGCGTGATCTCGCCGGACCCGGCCTGCAACGACAGGCTGGCGCCGGCGCGCTGGGTCAGTTGCGCCTTGAGCGGGTTTTCCTGGTAGAGCGTTGGCGTCCACAGTTCCAGCGCCTGCCGTGGCGCCGTGCCGCTGACCTGATTCGCGGCCGCGTCAGCAAAACGGTAGACCGGCATCAACACATCAATGAGAGCGTTCTGTGCAACGTCGAGGCGATTGAGGCCGATCAGGCTGTAGGCAGAGAAGCCCTTGTCGAACAGATCCGGTTGCAGTTGCAAGGTTTTGCTCGCGAGGGGTTTGTCGGTCTGGCCGATAAGAATGTCGCCCGCCTGAATCAGCAGACGGCCACCGCCGGACACACCGTAACCCCGCAGTTGACCCTCCAGCTTCAGGTGCGTATCAGCGGGTGCGGACAAGGCGCTGGACTCCAGCGTCACGTCACCGCCCTTGCCACCCCGGGTCTTGCCGTTGGCCAGAATCGCGCCGCCGGACGACACGTCCAGCAGGCTGCCGACACCAACCTCAATGTCGCCGCTGCTGCGAATCGACACCGCCCCACCGTCCAGATACGCCAGGCTCGCGGCATCATCCGGGTTGGTGCGCAGGTTGCTCCACAGACCGCGGGTGTCCAGTTGCACGCCTTCAGCCACGCTCACGCGGGTTGCCTTGCCGGTCGGTGCGACGAGTCGGGTGTCGGTCAGGCGATCGGTGTTGAGCTGATTGAGCACGTTGCCCAGATGCAGGCTGCCGCCCCGGGCCGTCAGGCTGGCGTCGACCTGCACGTCCGGACCGTAAAGGGTGATGTCGCCGCCATTGTCGACGGTGACGGCGCCTTGCACATCGATCCGTTCTTTGGCCGCGACCTTCAGCGCACCCAGTTGCCAATCACTCAGTTGCCCGGCATCGAGGAACAGTTTGCCCGTGCGTGCATCGGACACCGCAGCGGTCAGATCCCGATCATTGCCGGCGACCGGACGCTCGCCGCCGACCCGCACCTGATCGAGCAACGGATTGAGGCCGTAGAGCAAACCACCGGAGGCCGCCACATAGGCCGGGTCGTAACTGCCGACAATCAATTGTCCGCGCCGCGCCCGAGCCGTCTGACTCTGTGCATAGCCATCGAGTACGGCGCGCGGTGCCTGAGTCTGGCGTTCGCCCTGATACACCTCGCCAGGCATCTGGCCTTCGAGCACGGCGTTACGGGTGCCGATCACCAGTTGCCCGGCATCGCGCCCCACGGTGTAGCCCGATTCCCGACGGCTGGCCGGCGCAATCAACGGGTTGTAGTAGTAATTCGTCTGACCCCAGCGCTGACTGCTGTCTTCATAGCCTTTGTAGAGCCCGGTGTAGAGCAGATCTCCTGGCGCTTTGGAAACCTCATACAGGCGCCCGTCGGCACCGCGCAGCCAGCTCTGGCGAATCTCGCCGCTCTGGACATCAAGCGTGCCGCCGGACAGGTTGATCAGCGAGCCCTTCTCGGTGACCACATCGTTGCCGGCAAAACTCACCATCCCGCCCTGGGCCATCCATTCGCCGACGCTGTGGCCCCGGGTGCCGAGGTAGCCGCCGACCTCCAGCAGACCGCCCGCGGTGTACCAGCGATCCGTCGCGTAACCATTGGTGCCGGCCGGGACGTAGACCAGCTCACGCACATCGACCCAGATATCATTGCTGTTGAGCGCACCTTTCTCGCGATTGACCGAAGCATCGCGCTGCTCGTTGCCCTGGACATTGATCTTGATGCTGTTGGATTCCATCGCGACTTTCACACCGATGGCACCTGAAACATCGATCAATGCACCGTCACGCACCAGGCTGCGACGCTGCGCCGCCACGGCGACCTGGCCACCGGTGGCCAGGGTGATCGAGCCGTTCTGGAACTCGACGCTGCCACCACTCTGAATGTCGATGCGCGACTGATCGCTGCGAATCCTGTTGTTGGGCGTAACCCCCGTCAATGCGGCTTGATGCTGGCTGTCGAGCGCCGTCAGGTCGCTGCTGTCAAGCAGGATCGCGGTCGCGCTGCCCTGCCCCAGTGTCACGCTGCCCTGGGTGTCGGTGGCCGGGTTGAGCAGATGGATCGTGCCGCGGGTCGCAACCGAGGTGCTGGCCAGCAGCACACCGTTTTGCACGACCTCGTGACCGGTCAGGGTGATGTCGCCGGTCGCCGCCTGAATCAGGCCGTTGTTGCTGACCTTGCCGGCCGCGCTGCCGGTCTTGAAGCCCGGCGTGACTTCATTGCCGAAGGTCGTGGAGAACGCGTTGCCTTCAGTGCCCGAGCCTTTACGAATGTAAAAGCGATCCCCCGCGCCGAGCACGGTCTGGCCCTTGGCGGAGTCGATGCTGCCGTCGTTCTGCACTTCGCTGCCGAGCAGCAAGGCATAACCACCGGCGTCCGTGGACCTCGCAGGCCGGGCCGTTTCGATGGACGCGCCGCGCTCCACCAGCACCTTGCCGGCCGCATCAGTGAACGTCGGCTGGCTGCCGTTACTGTCGAAATACAGGCCCCGGTCGCGGAACTGAATGTCCGTGATGCTGGCCGCTGCGGCCACCAGGTTGCGTACGTTGACCTCGCTGGTGCCGCTGAAGACGATGCCGTTGCGGTTGATCAGCATCACCGTGCCGTTGCCCTTGATCCGGCCTTGAATCTGGCTGGCCCGCGCATTCGGATCGTTGACCCGGTTGAGCACGGCCCAGTTCGACTGCTGGGCGAAATCGACCGTGGTGTTGCGACCGACGTTGAACGTTTCCCAGTTGAGGATCGCCTTGTCGGCGGTCTGTTCGATCGTCACCGTGGTCTTGCCATCGACCTGAGTCTGCTGCGGGCCTTTGGCGTTCTGCCAACCCTGAGTGAGGCTGTTGTCGACCTTCAGCCCGCCCTCGCCCAGGCCGTCAGGCACAACCTGCACCGTGCCGAGCGCCGCCGCACGACCGGCCGCCTGCGCTGCCTGTTGGGCGGCAATGGCGGCCACTGTGTTGTTCAGGGTCTGAATCGAGCGCTGCAATTGCGCATTGGCCTTTTGCTGCTGGGCCAGCGGCGGGGTCATTCCCGGCAGTCCGCCCACACTCGGGCGAGACGCGGCAGCCTGTTGCGCCGCGCCCTTGGCGGCAAACCATCCCGAACTGAACGCCGTCGCCGCCTCGGCACTGCCCGCCACCAGACACAAGGCAACCGCCTGCGCCAGGGGCTTGAGCAACCACAGCGCCGGATCGGCGGCCATGCGCGGCCGGGGCTGGACACGGGTACTGCGACGGGACGGGCGAGCGAGCATCACTACGAGATCCTTTTGGTTTGCCACATAAGGCCGCAGGTCGGCTTGCCCCTGCTGTTACGACATAGGCGGTTGGCGAGGGCCACGACCGAACGGATGTCACACAAACTTCATGAATGAGGAGTAAATCGGCCAAAAAAAATGGCAGCAGCCCGCAGGCTGCTGCCATTTCATTGCGCTGAAGCGAAGCTTACAAAGGACGGCCGACAGCGTTGCAGACGCTGGCGTTGTTGATGTCCAGGTTGTTGCCCGAAGTGTTGGTGACGAAGTTGGCGGTCACAGCAGCTTTCCAGTTGGTTGGAACCGGAGTGAAGCTGTGAGCCACGGTGGCAGCGTTGTTGCCCGGGTTGCTGTAGTGAGTGGTCAGGAAGGCTTTGACATCAGCGGCCACAGAGGCGTCCTTGTAGCACTGACCGAAGATGAAGTTGGTGTAAGCCACGATCGGGTAACCGCTGGCCGGGTTAGGAACGACCGGTACCCACTGCGAAGGGTTCGAAGGCGTGGTTGGCAGAGCAGCCGAACCCAGAGCCAGCGAAACGTTGGCGGTGGTTGGCTGTACGCCGTTGACGCGAGCAACCACTGCGTTGCTGGCGGCGTTCACACCGTCCGGACCGACATAACCGATGGAACCGTCAACAGCGTTGACTTGAGTGGCCACATCCGCCGTACCGGCAACGCCTACCCAGTTCGAAGGCAGGGCCGAACCGGCTGGCAGACGAGCGTTGGTGAAGGTGGAGTTGGTGGCGAACTGGGTCGGGCAGACCGAGTTCAGGTGACGGCTGAGGATTTCCGAAGTGCCGCTGGAAACGTTGCGATAAACAACGCGGATCGGCGTGGTATCGGAGGTGCCCAGCAGAGCGCCCCAGGTGGTTTTGGCGCCAGAGAAGGCGTCGCACAGCTGAGCGCTGGTCAGGTTCAGAGCGGTCTGACCGGCTTTTTTGTAAGGGATGGCAACCGAAGTGGCCACCGACGGCAGTTGAATCAGCGGGCCGTACGAAGCGCCGAAGTTGGCGTTGTAGGTGTTGATTTCCGAAGCGCTGAGAATCGAGTCGCTACCGGCGAAGTGAACCGAACCGGTGGTGCTGAACAGGGCCGAGTTATTGGTCAGGAACGCGGTCTTGCCGGTGCCGCTACCGGTACCCAGGTAGCTGAAGTTGGCTGGCAGGATGCTGTTGGCAGAGCCTTTGTACAGAGCGGCAGGCAGAGTCGCGCCACCACCGGTAACGTTGGCGGCCATGGCCTGGGCGGAAGCCAGGGCAGCGACGGTCAGGGAAGCTGCGATCAGAGTGCGCTTGAACATGAAGAATCTCCTTTTCAACGTTGGTTGTGAACACAGGTTTTCAGGGGACTTGCATGACACAGGGAGGACTCACCGCCGACCTTCGCAAGCGGGGTCCGTGGTTAAGTCGCAGTCAGAAATTCGCAGTTTCCGGTGACAGATAAAGGAAAAAACCTCGGGAGGTGCGAGGTGATTTTCGAGAGAATTTCTCGGGTGTTCTCGCGGTTGTGCGAAGTGTCTAAGACAAGCTTTTCGACGGAACCGGCCACAGCCCTTGCGGGGCCGTTGCAGATGACAGAAAGGAGAACCCGAGGATGTCAGGAATAAGGGTCGGGTGATGCTGAAGCCGCTGAAAAAAACCTGAATTATTTATTGCTCTGACTGACCTCTTCGCGAGCAGGCTCGCTCCCACAGGGTTTGCAGGCGCTGCAAATCGATGTGGGAGCGAGCCTGCTCGCGAAAGGGCCGAACAATCAACATCAAACCAACAGACACCCCCCCTACTGCACCAGCTGATTGATCTCGATGATCGGCAACAGCACCGCCATCACGATCACCAGCACCACCCCGCCCATCACCACGATCATCAGCGGCTCCAGCAGCGCGGTCATGCCCATCGCCCGGCGCTCGATATCCCGTGACAGGGTTTGCGCCGCACGTTCGAGCATCGGCGGCAGTGCGCCGGTTTTCTCGCCGCTGGCGATCAGGTGGATCAGCACCGGCGGAAACACGTTCTCCACCTTCAGCGCGGCCGCCAGGTTGGCACCCTCGCGCACTTTGGCAGTGGCCTCGTTGACGCTCAGGCTCAAGCGATCATTCGACAACGTCTGCCGGGCCGCCTCCAATGCCCTCAACAAAGGCACCCCGGCACCACCGAGAATAGCCAGCGTGGAAGCGAACCGAGCGGTGTTCAGCCCCAGCACGAAACGCCCGATCAGCGGCAACTTCAGCACCCGATGATGCCAACTCAAGCGTGCCGCCGGGCTACGCAGATACAGGCGCCAGCTCCAGAACGCAGCGGCCAGGACGCCAGCACACAACCAGCCCCACGCCCGAATGAAATCACTGGCATTGAGCATCGCCAGCGTCAGCCCCGGCAGATCCTGCCGCGCCTGGGAAAACGCGCTGACCACCTGCGGCACCACGTAGCTGAGCAGGAAAATCACAATGCCGATCGACACCAGCCCGACCACGCCCGGATAGATGAACGCGGTGAGAATCTTGCCGCGCAGGTTGTTGCGTTCCTCGATGTAATCCGCCAGCCGTTCCATCACTTGCGCCAGATCCCCAGACTCCTCACCGGCCGCAATCAGCGCCCGGTAAATCTCCGGAAAATCCCGAGGCCGCGCCGCCAGCGCCTCGGCCAGGCGCATGCCGCTGCGCACATCGGCGCGCACGGCGCTGAGGGTGTGGGCGATGTGTTTTTTCTCGGCCTGTTCCACCGTGGCACTCAGCGCCGCCTCCAGCGGCAGGCTGGCGCCCAGCAGGCTCGCCAGTTGCCGGGTGGCCCAGGCCAGATCGTTGTCCGAGAGTTTGGCGCTGAACAAGCCATCGCCACCGTTCTGGGCGACGTTGCTTTCCTTCTCCACCGACAACGCCGTCAAGCCACGACCGCGCAGCACGCCGAACGCCGCGCCCTGACTGTCCGCCTCCAGATGCCCGGTTTCGATCTTGCCGCTGGCATCGGCGGCTTCATAACGATAGCGATTCATCAGGCATCCCGTGTCACACGAAGGATTTCTTCCGGCGCCGTAGCACCGCTGCGGATCCAGCGTTCGCCGTCCTCGCGCAGGCTGAACATCCCGGCCTTGCTCGCTGCCGCGCGCAAGGCCTGCTCCCCTGCCCCTTGGTGAATCAGGGTGCGGATGTCGTCATCGATGCAGAACAATTCGTGAATGCCGGTACGGCCGCTGTAACCGGTGTGATTGCACGCCGCACAACCGACCGGGCGCCACGTGCCGGGCGTGGCCGGGTCTTCCTGTTTGCACTGATTGCACAGGCGCCGCACCAAACGCTGGGCCAAAACTCCGAGCATCGACGAGGCCAGCAGAAACGGCTCGACGCCCATGTCGATCAAGCGGTTGACCGCCGACACCGCGTCGTTGGTGTGCAACGTCGCGAGCACCAGGTGACCGGTCAACGAAGCCTGCACCGCGATCTGTGCGGTTTCGAGGTCGCGGATCTCGCCGATCATGATGATGTCCGGGTCCTGTCGCAGAATCGCCCGCAAGGCCAGGGCAAACGTCATGTCGATCTTGGCGTTGACTTGAATCTGGCTGATGCCCGGCAAGTCGTATTCCACCGGGTCTTCCACGGTGAGGATGTTGCTGGTGCTCGCATCCAGCCTTGCCAGCGCCGCATACAGACTGGTGGTCTTGCCGCTGCCGGTCGGGCCGGTGACCAGCACGATGCCGTGGGGCTGGCGGATCAGGTGATCGAGCTTGGCCAGCACCTGCGCATCCATGCCCAACGTTTCGAGATGCAGGCGCCCGGCCTGTTTGTCGAGCAGACGCATCACCACCCGCTCACCATGACCGGTGGGCACGGTAGAGACGCGAATATCGATGGGCCGTCCTGCTACGCGCAGCGCGATGCGTCCGTCCTGCGGTAAACGTTTTTCGGCAATATCGAGCTGGGCCATGATCTTGATCCGCGACACCAGCGCACCGTGCAACGCCTTGCGTGGCGAGACCACATCACGCAGGGTACCGTCGACCCGGTAGCGCACCACCGAATGGGTTTCGAACGGTTCGATGTGAATGTCGCTGGCTTCGTCCCGCGCCGCTTGGGTGAGCAAGGCGTTGATCATGCGGATTACCGGCGCGCCATCCTGCGTGTCGAGCAGGTCGGTGATTTCCGGCATGTCCTGCATCAGGCGGTCGAGGTCGACTTCGTTTTCCGCCGCACCGACCACCGCCGCCGCGCTGCCGGTATCGGCGTAGGCCGTGGCGAGCAAGCCGTCGAGTTCGTCGTCGCGCACTCGTTCAAGCCTCGTCGCGCCGAACTGCCGCCGTACCTCGCTGATCGACCAGCCCGGCGTCGACGGGCACACCGTCAGCACGCCGTCGCGCAGCAGAATCCGCTGCGCCTTGGCCCAGGCGTAGGGCAATGCGCTCATCTCAAGCCCTCCCGAGTGTTGCTCCTGACCTCTGTGGCGAGGGAGCTCGCTCCCGCTCGGGTGCGAAGCGCACGCAAACCCGGCATGCAAGGTGTGTCTGGAACAATGGGGCGGCAGTTTTCGGGTCTGCTGCGCAGCCCGGCGGGAGCAAGCTCCCTCGCCACGTTCATTGGATCGGCACCGCTTTGATGGTTGCGCGCGGGCCCGTCCCCGGCAGCGTCGCCGGCACGCCCTGAGCAGCGGTCGGCAATTGCGGCGCCTGCATGTCCGGCATCGCCCAGCTGCGTTCCGGTTGCAGACCGCCCTGCGCACGGCGCATGAAGTCGTAGCGGTTGAGCGTGATACTGCGCCCCGCCGCACTGTCGCGAATGATGTAGGGGCGCAGGAACACCATCAGGTTGGTCTTGGTGATCGCCCGGCGCTCGTTGCGAAACAGCGCGCCGATCCCCGGAAGGTTGCCCAGCCATGGCACCGCATCGTTGCTCTGGCTGTAACCATCCTGCAGCAGGCCGCCCAGCACCATGATCTGCCCGTCGTCGAGCAGGATGCTGGTGTCGATCGCACGTTTGCTGGTAACGATCCCCGCCGCCGTTGAGGCCGCCGAAGCGCGCTCGTCGATGCTGCTGACTTCCTGGTAGATGTCGAGCTTCACCGTACCACCCTCGGAAATCTGCGGCCGCACGTTGAGCTTCAAACCGACCTCTTCACGGGTCACGGTCTGGAACGGGTTGTTGCTGGTGCCCCCGCCACCGGTGACGTAACTGCCGCTGACAAACGGGATGGTCTGGCCGACGAAAATGCTCGCCGCTTCATTGTCCAGGGTCAGCAGGTTCGGCGTCGACAGCACGTTGGTGCCGCCCTTGCTTTTCAGTGCCCGGGCCAGCACTTTCAAGTCAAGGATCTTGCCGATGCCGGGGATGTCGACAGTGCCATTGACGTACCCCACGTTCAGCCCCTGAGGCAACACATCAAGACTGGTCTTGCCACCGAGGTTGAGCTTCGAGCCGCCCAGATTGGCGCCGCCGATCACCCCTTTGCCGCCCAGGTTGCCGGACTGCCATTGCACGCCGAACTCGCTGGCATCGTCCTCGCCGACTTCGACGATCAGGCTTTCGATCACCACTTGCGCACGGCGCTGGTCAAGCAGGTCGATGACTTCCCGCAGGTTGCGGTACAGCGGTTCCGGCGCGGAAATCAGCAAGGTGTTGGTGGTGGCATCCGCCTGAATGGTCACGCCGCCGGCGCTGAAGGCCACGTTCTGTTCGCTGCTTTGCGCGTTGCTGCTGCCGGTGCTGCTGCCTTGGGCGTAGCTGCCGCCGGTGCTGCCATTGTTGGTGGTCGAGGTGCTGCCGTTGGTTTGCGTACCGCTCTGGCCGTTCTGCCCGCCGCCCGAGTTGGTGGAGCTGCCCATGGCGCTGAGCACCGAACGCGCACTGTCGCTGGTGCCGCTGTCGCTCTCGCCGGTCAACAAACCGCGCAGCGCCTGGGCCAGTTTGCCGGCCTGGGCGTTGCGCAGGTACACCACATGCAGATTGCTCGGGTTGCTCTGGGCGTTGTCGAGTTTGTAGATCAGGTTGCGCGCCAGCTCCGTGCGCTCCGGGCTGCCGGCGCGGATGATGATGGTGTTGGAGCGCGGGTCGCCGATCACCGCGATTTTCTGCGTCGGATCATTGCCCGGCGCGTCGAGCAGGTCGGCGACCATCGGCGCGATGTCGGCGGCGATGCCGTTCTGGATCTGCACCACGTCGGTGTCGATGGCGCTCGGGGTGTCGATGCCTTGAATCAGTTGTGCAACACGGGTGAGGTTTTCGGCGTAATCGGTGACGACGATGGTGTTGTTGCCCGGATAGGCATTGATCGGGTTGTTCGGCGAGACGATCGGGCGCAGCACCGGGATCAGGTTGACCGCGTTCTCGTATTGCAGGCGGAAGGTGCGAGTGAGCATGCCATTGCCGGCGGGTTTATCGGCGCTGTAAATCGGCCCGCCGAGCAGTTTGGCGTCGGCTTCCGGCACCACCTGCGCCACGCCGCCGACGTCCACCACACTGAAACCCTGCATGCGCAGCGCCGCCAGCAGCATGTCGTAAGCCTGATGCGCCGGCACCTGGCCTTCGGAAACCAGCGTCAGGTTGCCCTTGACCCGAGGATCGACCAGAAACTGCTGGCCGGTGGAACGCGACAACGCCCGCACCACCGCTTGAATATCGGCGTCGACAAAATTCAGCGTCACCGGTTGATCGCCCAACGGATTGGCCGGCAACGTCGTGCCCCGCGCCGAACCGCCACTGCGGGCGCGTTCGGTGATGTTGTGCAATTGCTTCGGCGCAGGTCTTGCCTGAGCCTGCGCCCGCTCGCGGTCGAGCACCGCGTCGCCGCTGCGCTGGGTATTGGCCAGCGGCCGGCCGAGTTCGCTGTCCACCAGCAGCGGCGGTTGATTCGGTGGTGTGGTGTTGCTGCACGCGCTCAATGCCATCAACAGCATCGGCAACGCCATGCGTTTGGAGCCTGACCCCTTCATGAAGCTTCCTTAGCGCCCAGCGCCTGATCCATGCGTACGGTGCCCGACAGAGTGCCGGCGGTGTCATCGGTCGCGGTGTCGTCTGCGCGTTGCAGACGGGCCTCGACCACTTGCAGTGAAAAATTCCGGGGTTGGCTCAACAGCCAGTCGAGCACGGCGTCGGCGGGCGCGGCGTCGAAGGTCAACTGCCAGCCGGCGGACGCGGCCGCCAATTGGTAATGGCCGCCCAGTCCGCTGGCCTGCAACGTCTGTTGCAGCGACTGCTCCAGGTTCTGCCCGTCGGGGCGCACGCTCACCTCGCGCAGCAGCACTTCCAGCGCTTCGGCCTGGGCGCGCAGTTTTGGCGTTTCGACTTGCGATGCGGCGATCTTCTTCAACGGCGGCTGAACCAACGCCACCCACACAAACAGTCCAACCAACAGCGCCGCCATGCCGCCGACCATGCGTTTTTCCCGCAGTGCCAAGGGCTGCCAACGGGCCTGCAACTGAGCGCTGAAGCGCTGCCAACCGGCGCGGTATTTCGCAAGCGAGGGGCTATTCATCTTCGGCTCCGCTGCTGTCGTCGTTGTCGGTGTCAGTGGCAGCGGTCGCCTCTCCGGCCGGGCGCAATACCCAGCCGTCTTCATTCGGGCTGATGCTGATGCCGGCCTGGGCCAGCGTGCCTTGCCAGTCCTTGTCGTTGCCCGAACGCCGGGCCTCGGGCAGCAGGCTCAGTTGCAACGTACCGTCGCGAAACTCAAGCCGCTGCACCGTGCCCGCCATGGACGGCATGCCGATGCCCGCCTGGGACACCAGCCGCGTGAATTCCTGCCCCGGCGCATCCACCGCGCCCTGCTGGCGCACCGCGATTTGCTGGCGGGCCTGTTGCAGCGGATTGAGGATCACCGGCAATTCGGGGAACGCCTGCTTCACCCGCTGCGCCATCTGCGCCTTGAGCTGCTGGACCTGCGCGGCCTCGCGAGCGGCGTACAGGTTCAACCCGATCACCCAAACCGCCAGCGCCAGCGCACAGCAACCGAGCGCCCTGCCCCAACCGCGATGTTCGGTGCCCGGTTGTTGAAGGCCGCCGAGCAGGCCCCAGTTCGGCAACGGGCCGGCATTGCGCTGCGTGTCGGGCAATATCGACTGCACCGCTTCCGGCGCGCCGTCACCGATCCAGTGCGCCGGCAGACCGGTTTCCAGCAGCCACGCTTCATCGATCATCGGCTGCACTTGCGCCGCATTCGGGCCGTGGCGCAGCAACAGATGATCGTCGTGCAGGCAACCGACGCCGCCGGCCATCACCGGCAAACTGTAAGCCGCCGGATACAGGCCTTTGAGGTTCAAGCCGAATTGCCCGAGATGCTGCAAATCCTTGCGCGCGACCCAGGCAATCTGCACCTGGCCGCTTTCATTGCGAGTGCTATGGGCGATGTGCATCTCGGCGCTGTCGCCGAGCATCAACGACTGTGCCGCGCATTGCACAGCGGCAGCGGTTTTGCTTGCAGGCAGCGGCGGCAGGTCGATGCTCGCCAACAGGCTGTCCGAGGGGTGCAGAAAGCACACCAGCGGTTGCTTCGCCAGCGCGTCGAGCCGCACGCGTTCCTGCCGCGTGACCTGCCCCTGACGATCCAGCCACGCACAATCCACTTCACTGTCGAGACTCAGCGCCGCCAGCGGCGGCAAACTCACGCGCAACTGACTCATACGCCCACCCGCGACCAGATCACTTGCGGCAACCGATCCTGACTGCGATGCAGCAACGCATCGAGGCTGACCCGCCGCTGATCGCGCCGGGCCTGCCCGCGCAGCCGGAACCAGTCGCTGGTGATGCCGACCTTGACGCTGGTGATCTCCAGTTGCGGCAGGCGCAGGCGATTGACGAAATCCCCGCGATTGATAAACCAGCGCCCGGCGTCACGTTCATTGATCAACGCCTGCGCCCGCTCCAGCGACAGCCCCGGCACATAAGCCGCCAGCACCGGCGCCGTGGCGGTGTTGCCATTGAGCCAGGTGGTCGCCGGAATCACCGTCAGGTGCGGCGCCAGTTTCGCCAACAGCGCATCGTTGACCCCGTCGACACTGCGCAAATCATCAAGCGTGCGCAGCATCGGCAAGGTCGGCGATTGCGGCTTGCGCGACGCGGACGGCGACGTGGCGCGTCCACTGTCGAAAGTGTTTTTCGCCACAGGCTTGTCCACCACTTGGGCATTCAACAGATGCGGATAAGAGCCGATCACCCGCTGACTGATGCGCCGGCTCAAACCGCTGCTGACACCGATCAACTCGCACAAACGCTCGAACGCCTGCACCTGCGCATCATCGATCCGCTCGTTGGCCACCAGATTGCGCAGGTTGAACTTGCCCTGCTCGTCCTCCAGCCGCCCCTCGAAACCCTGGGTGTTCAATAGCTGCGCCCACGGCTGATCGAGTCGGGTCAGCGGATCGCGCTGCCGCGCATCCCACAACAATTGCCGGCTGATCTCCAACCCGCCGTGCAACACCCAACGGCCCTGCACGCGCAGTTGCTCGGCTTCCAGCGCCCGGGTCGAAACGCTCTGGCGGGTCAGCATGCCGGCGGCGATCACCGCGACCACCGCCGCAATCAGCAGCGCACTGATGATCGCCATCCCCTGCTGGTTCGATGGGTTGTTCATGACCGGCCTTACAACTGCCAGGAACCGATGTCGGCATTCACGCCATCGCCGTCAGGCTGGCCGTCGGCACCGAGGGAATAGATGTCGATCTCGCCGTTGGCACCGGGATTGAGGTACTGATAAGGACGACCCCACGGGTCATTCGGCAGGCGCTCCAGGTACGAGCGCCAGTTGCTGTTCTTCGCATCGGCCGGCCGCTCCACCAGCACCTTCAGGCCCTGGCTCTGGCTCGGATAAGTGCCGTGATCGAGGCGATACAGCTTCAGCGCCTGCATCAACCCGCCAATATCCTGCTTCGCCGCCGTGGCCCGCGCCTGATCCGGCCGGTCGAGCACCTTGGGCACCACCATCGCCGCCAGAATCCCTAGAATCACCACCACCACCATGATCTCGATCAGCGTGAAACCATGCTGCCCACGGGGCATGCGGCTCGGTCGATTGGGCTGTTTGAATTGCGCGATATCCATCTCGTCATTCCCTGGCTTGATTCGATTCGACGCGCAGTGTTGCAAGAAGATATGTCAGGGATGTTGAAAATCCTCGGGTGTTTTCGTCGTCAAGCCGTCAAGCACGCGGGTTAGCGTCGAGGGCTGTGTTTTGCCTCTGGGCCAGTTATGCGAGCGCGTTCCCGAGAAGCGGGTTTCACCCTGATTGAAGTGCTGGTGGCGCTGGCCATCATTGCCGTGGCCATGTCCGCCGCCGTGCGGGTTGCGGGGTTGATGACGCAAAGCAGCGGGGTTTTGCGGGATCACTCGATTGCGATGATTGCGGCGCAGAGTCGGATGGCTGAACTTCGGTTGGAAGGACGGTTGCCGATGGGGGTCAAGGTGATGGAGTGTGATCAGGGTCGGTTGTTGTTGCGGTGTGAGCAGGTGATTGGGGGGGCGGAGAATGGGCGGTTGCTCAAGGTCGGTGTGCAGGTTTTTGATCGCACGCAGGAGGCGCCGGCGTTGGCGAGGCTGGAGACGTTACTCAGCCGCCCCGAGAATCCCTAGCCCGAGCACTCCTAAATGTCGGACTACTACTTGGAGAGGGAACCAACCGAGTTGTCAGGCGGAGCAGAATGCCAAGCTATTAAGGTCGATCTCGGCGTAGCTCCCCAAATCACCCTTGTAGAGAGCGACTCTGAGCACTCCCAATTCGTATTGTAAAAATTCAACAAGCGCTCTGAGGCTACTGTTTTTTGACATCGTAGTCGGACGTACTACTGTTGCCAGCTCGGGGTCGTTATCGTAAATCCTGATCAGAAAAATATCCCCTCCATTATGTATATCGTAGTAATAACCACAGTATTCGTACGCCAAGTCGACGTCGACATCATCAAAGCGGGTAGATTTAACTATCTTCAAATTGGCATTCTGCATTCAGGTTAAGCAAGAGGGTCACCTCGCATTCAAAGGGGACACCCCCTTTGAATGGGGACAACAAAGGGGACTGATTTATTTTCTGGAAATAAATCAGTCCCCTTTATTCGGCTCTTTATTCGGCTTTATCTCCTGAGCAGTTGCTTGCGTCGCAAAACTGGTGGTCATTACTGTTTCTCCGAAAATTCATGAAGCGTTCGAGCTGGGGCATTGAACGTGATGTGAAGTGAGATTTGGGCATTGGGCGTCGGGGTTTTAATGTGTGCGATGCCTTCAGCATCGGTGACGCCTTTGGTCTCGACGCCATTGACCGTCGCAACATAGTCACAAAACGCCAAGGGCTTACCCATCTCACTATCTGTAACCCTGAACGATCTGGCGATCACTCTAGTCACTGGGGATGTTTTTTACTTGTGGTGTTGACTAATCAGACTAGATTTCATTCAGCACGCACTAAACGAAAGGACACACCCATGACCATTTTCCGCATAATAACCGCCGCCATCACCTCCCTGACTCTGGCCAGCAGCTCTCTACCTGCAGCTGCCGATCCCGGCAACGGCAAAGGTCAGGGAAATGCCAAGGGGAACCCGTCGCATAGCCAAAGTCATGGAAACCAGGGCGGTAAAGGTAAGAACTCAGGGGGCGGCGATTGGCAAGGTGGCCCGAGTGTAAACCGCACAAGCGTTCTGGGGATTGTCGATGGTTACCGGGACTACTGGAGCCCGGGGCCTGCCTTGCCGCCAGGGATTCAGAAGAACCTCGCTCGTGGCAAACCGCTTCCACCGGGGATCGCCAAGAAGCTAGACGGTCGCTTGGTAGGCAGATTGCCGCACTATGACGGTTATGAGTGGCAGCAAGTCGGGACGGATTTGATTCTCGTGGCGCTGGCAACCGGGTTGATCTATGAAGTACTGAATGGTGCGTTCGATTAGTTCCTAGTGAGACTTGTTGCCAATCGCGGGAAATGTGTTGCCCCGCCCCTGGCCAATTTGAACTTTCGACGCGCTTGCAGTCTTTATGGTGCGATATCAATCCCATACGGATGCAATCATGCTTCTAAAAAACAAAAGTCTCGTCGCTGTCATGTCCTGCGCCCTGATGCTGGCCGCAGCCCCACTTCTCCCCGCTGATCTGTCGATCATTAACGCTGCCGTTGCAAAAGAAGGCGGTGGCGGTGGCGGCGGAAATGGTGGTGGTCACGGCGGCGGGAACGGCGGTGGAAATGGTGGCGGTCATGGCGCCGGCGAGGGTGGCGGTCGTGCGGGGGCAGACCACGCCGGCAACACCTCCAGCAATGGTCACGGCAAGGGCCTTGCCAGCGATCACGCCGGCAAGGCGACCCGTAACCACGGGACAAGCGGGAACCACTTCGGCAGCGAGCGCAACAATGACAACGGTCACGGCGTCGCAACCTCCGGCGTTGCACATTCCAGGGACACTCGCGGCATCGACAAGGCCCGGGCAATTTCGGATACCACACCAGGTGATCACAACAGTAAGGGCCTGAGCAAAACAGGCTCGCATAAGACTCATTAAATCTGTCGCGGGGCGGCAAGTTCGTGCCTTGAATAAAAACCGCGAACTAGAAAGGGGACGGATCTATTTTTCAAAAAATAGATCCGTCCCCTTTTTTCGTCCCCTTTTTTTGTCCTAGAGAAGACTGGCGACTCGCGCACCATGTGCCATCATTTTCACAGCAGTTGAAGCTAACCAACCAGAACACGGAGGAAAGTGGCCATGCACAAGAAGCTCATTGTCGGAGTACTTATTGCTGCGGGGCTGAGTGGCTGCTCAGGCAAAATTGTGAACTATACCGACGCTGAAAAAGCTTGCGCCTCGGGTAAGTGCAACGGAATCCTCTACTACCCGCTGACTTATCAGACGGAGAGGTTCTACTACGACCGTATCCTCGGCAAGGATAACGCCATTGTTCGCTTTTCAGGCGGACAAGCAAAAGATGGCAGCGACAAATGCACGCCTCTGATTGTTACCGAAACGAAATTGGTTCCCTCCCCAAAACCCAGTCTCATCGACTATGAGCCTGGCCTGTTAGAAACCGTAACATTCGGCGTCGAGCTCACAAGCTCTGGCACCATTTCCAAGGTCAACACTGACTCGACCCCTGGTGCAAAAACTGCCGCCGATACGTTTGCAACCATTGCTACTGCGGTGAAAACGCTAAAAGCCGATGCCAACATCTTGTCCGGAGGAGGCACGAAACCAGTCAATCCGGAAAGCCTGCTTCACGACGAGATTCCCCTTTGTAGCGCAGGTCGTGTCCCACTCGGCACAGATCAGTCCCTTGGCAATGGTCAGGAGCCTCCGAAAGATTCGGCAGCGTCAAACGGATGCCGTTGGTCTGGGTCTCACTACGTCTGCGACAAGTAGGTTAATGCGCCATCTCTCACCTTCATTGGAGGGACAGATGGGTGGACAGAAACTATACAAACGCCATACATCCGCTTCTGGTCGAAAGGGGGCGGGGACTACCTTGTTCCAGCAGCGTCAGGAGGCCAGCTCTCATAAAAAGAGCCGCCTAAGGGGATCGGGTTGCCATCCATGTGGTATGCGACCCATGCCAGTAAGTGCGCCATGCGTTCTGCAGCAACTGGCGACAGTCCACAAGAATCTCTGACTTCATCTAGCCGTACTCGGCAAACATCGAGGTGGCGTCGAACGCCTGAGAATCCACCAAGATAGAGGTAGAACTCGTCGAGAACGATACCAACGCCTGGAACACCATAGGTGCCGGCCACACCTGGTGCCTCCTCATATATGGCTTTCACATCATGCCCTTCCAAGATCGCGACAACGGTTAGTACCTCGCAAAAAGTATCTTTCATGCTGTTGCTGACCCAGAGGTCATAGCTGTTGCCGATAATGATGGGCGCGCCCATGAGTCTTACTCTGATTTCAATAATGGAATGTTATGAAGAAGAGACGGATTCAGCCATCTAGCCAATTTTCAGGCCGTCTCCACTCAGATTATTATCGTTTTGGACTGGAAAAGGACATGCGTGGACGACAGCTTTTGGCCGATTGCTGCCTGTCGAGGAGGGCAGCAATCGAACCAAAGAAGCCCCCACTAACCGCCAAAAAAACGGCGGCTTGGAGGTGACTACGACATCAGGATCGATTCAGATGGTGAGAGTCGTCGAGATCGATACTCCGCACGCGCTTGCCTCAAAAGGCAAACATCGAGGCGAGCGCCGCGCCTGAAAACGCCACCGCGACAAGGGCCACGGCCTGCTGCCGCAGCCAGCCCGGTTTGGCTAGCAACTGCGCTTCTAGCTGCTCGATTCGAGCCCGGGTTTGTTGCTGGTTTTCCAGTAATTCGCCCATCTTCGACTCGACGCGTTCCAGACGCTGGGCTAGCGCCTCGCTTGCGTCGCCTATTTCTTTCAATGACACCGTCGTAGACGTCGACAGGCGTTCCCTCGCCTGGATTTCACTGCCGAGCAGCTTGGTCACTCGCTCGATCTGCTTCTGCTGGGCCCGCTGAACCTCTCCCTGCTGGACTAACTGACGCGAGGACGCTGCGTTGAGTTGTTCCTGCTTGCGGGTGCCGTTCAGGAAGGCCAGGCTCAATGCCTGCAACTCCGTCTCATGGTTATTCTGCGCGGTGGCCAATTGGTTCACTGCATGCCTGCAGTACTCATACCCATCTGCCAACGCCAACAGTTCGTCGATCTGATGCTTGAACTCGTAGAGCACCACCAACGCCCCGTTCTGGTTACCTTCCAGGGTCTGTGTATCCGTTTGCAGGCGTTCGATCTCGCGCACCAAGGCATCATTGAAACCGCGCAGTACATTGTTGTTCACGGTATGAACCTGGGTGACCAGCTGCACCACGCTCTGCGTCACTTCAAGGCTCGCGCCAAATTCGGCCAGCAATTTGGCCAGGTCTTTGTCATTCCTGCCCGACAAGCCACCCCAGAAAGAGTCCCAACTGCCCTGGTTCTGAAAGTCGTTCAATTGCGCTCTGGTCTTCGAGCCACGCTGTATCGCGGCGTTGAGCTTTTGCAGGCCTTCATGGAAGTCTTTCAGCTGGTTCTCTTCGGAGCGCGGCGCCGGCAGCAACTGCTGTACGGGTTGAAGGGGTACTTCATCGGCCGGCGACACGGTAAGTACGACTCTGCCACCCAGAAAATTGAACACGTCAGGGCTCCTGCGAAATACGTTTGGTTGGCAAAAGTGCCGAAAAATCGATTGCGCGCACACTGGTGTGCCGCGCCAGCCGTTCGCGGTGGTCTATTGCTTCCCTGGCCAGCACATCTACCGAATGCGCATATTCGATCAGCCCTTCGGCCATCAGCCATTCGTTTTCCTGCACCTTGATAAGCTGCAGCGCCGCCTCTCGTTTGGCTTCCAGCGACTCGCTCCAACCGGTCTTGAAATCCACCAAGTAGGCAACGATAGGGGGCACTAGGTTCTGCAAGTGATAACTGCAAAGCCCGAAACCGATGGCCGACAACACGCAGGATATATAGGGTGCTGCCACCCCGGTCAGCGGAATCAATTGCGACTCGATCACCGGTTCCAGGCCGTCCCAGAGCACCAGCGTGCCACTGACGACTGCGGTCTCGACGATCTTCTGGATCAACTCTTCCCGGCTAATGGATTGCGCGCCTTTGTACAGTTGCCAGGCGCCGTGAGCGAGGTCGAAAAGGTTGCGGGCGAGGTTGTAGACTTGGCGGATCGCCTTGGACAAGGCATTGACGATGAATTCGACGATGCCGTTGAGCAGCTTCAGGGGCGCCTCGACGATTTTTTCGATCACCGCCCAGATCTTTTTGAGGAAGCGCTCCACGCGCTGTTTTAGGCGTGCAGCGCCACCCATGAACACGTCGACCAGTTCGTCTTTAACGGCCATGATCGCGGCTGAAGTCAGTTGTTCCAGCAACTGCCAGCCTGAGTTTTTCAGTGCTTCTTTGCCAGCACCCAGAGCGACGTCAGTGGCATTTCCGAGGGTATCTTTGAGCTTTTTGGCTTCGATGTTGCTGCGAATGCCTTGTTCCTGATGCAGTTCCTGGCGCTTGTTGACGGGCGGGTTTTCAGTCTTGATGAGGTGTGCTTCCAGGGCAGCAGCTGTTTCGGCCGAGTCCATGGTCACGAATTTCACCTTGCATCCCGCTTCCAGTTGCTTGGAAAGCTTGTACGGTTCGCCCTTTTTGTTGCCATTGCGATGGTCGTTCAGGTGTCCGTCTTGCCAACGCTGTCGCATGTTGGTGCTATCGCCGATATAGACCAGCTTGCCGCTCGTGTCATACACCACATAAACGCCTGGCTTCTCGGGCAGTTGGCTGCTACTGGAGGTGTCGGCAGCGCTGAGATCGAACTCTCCATCGAACTGCAAGGTAGCAAGTGAACCAATTCCCGCTGACAAGCTTTTGAGCAGAATTTCCTTCCACGCCACCCCCCGATTAGCAACATCAATCGCACTTTTCGCCGACGTGGCGGCAAGGGTGTCCTTGCCGGCCTGCAAAGGATCGGCTGTCTTGGCGTTCGGGCGGGAGTTCTTCTTGTTGCGAAAGCCGGCGATCAGCTTTCGGTTGGTGTTCTCGATCGCTCGATCAACGATAAGGTTCGCCAATGGAGATAGCGACTTTTGTTCGTATTGTGGGCCCATGATTCCTTCTTGAAAAAACCTTCCTGTTTAAGGGGCGAACTACGGGCATGAAAGCTATCAAAGTGACACTATTGGTTCCACCTAAAAATGACTCGTTTGAAAAAGTTGTTTTCCGGGTGCTGTCTACGAGGCCCGTACCGCTAGGAGCATTGCCGAACACGGATGCACGGAAAGTCTGCTTTTGGCTGTGGATTCAACCGGTCGATGCAACAGATTGGCTAAATCGTTCTGCCGGTGTTTCGTAGTCTAGCGTTTTCCGAGGGCGGCTATTTAGCTGCCTTGCGACTTCATTGAGCGCGGCTTGCGAGTGATCCGCAAGGTCGGTTCCTTTCGGGAAATACTGCCTTAACAACCCGTTGGTATTCTCATTCGATCCCCGTTGCCAAGGACGATGAGGATCGCAGAAGTAGACCTTGATGTCGGTAGCCACCGTAAAGCGCTTATGGTCAGCCATCTCTTTGCCACGATCCCACGTCAGCGATTTGTAGAGTTCTTGAGGTAAGTTGCGGGCGTTTTCGATCAGGGCGCTGATGACCGTCTCGCTATCCTTACCGTCCAATTTCACCAGCATTACGTAGCGGGTATGACGCTCAACAAGAGTGGCAATTTGGCTGTTCTTGCTACCGCACAGCAGGTCACCCTCTCAATGACCTGGAACCGCCCGATCCTTAGCCGCGGCTGGGCGTTCGCGGATCGATACCGCGTCAGTG
>NZ_JBJJMM010000039.1:0-42523 GCF_046231795.1 Pseudomonas sp. KCJK9016
CCCACCGGAGGGTGGCAGTGGGGACTTTTGTGGCGGGGGAGCTTCGTCCCGCGAGGTTGGGAAGCGGCCCGGATGACCAACACCCCTTTTACCCAGAAAGAGCACGGTCGCAGATTTTGCGACTGCTGCGCAGCCGAGCGGGAGCAAGCTCCCTCGCCACAATAATTGGCTATTCGGCGACCTGACCAACTTTCAAAGAGGGTGCATTCAATGTCCCATGAATTCGATTACATCATTGTGGGTGCCGGCTCTGCCGGGAACACCCTGGCGACCCGCCTGACTGAAGACGAAGGCGTCACCGTCCTGCTGCTTGAAGCCGGCGGCCCGGACTACCGTATGGACTTCCGCACGCAGATGCCGGCCGCACTGGCGTTCCCGCTGCAAGGCCGTCGCTACAACTGGGCGTACGAAACCGATCCGGAGCCGCACATGGACGGTCGTCGCATGGAGTGCGGTCGCGGCAAGGGTCTCGGCGGTTCCTCGCTGATCAACGGCATGTGCTACATCCGTGGCAACGCGATGGACTACGACGGCTGGGCGAAACTGCCAGGCCTGGAAGACTGGACCTACCTCGACTGCCTGCCGTATTTCCGCAAGGCAGAAACCCGCGACATCGGCCCGAACGACTACCACGGTGGCGACGGCCCGGTCAGCGTCACCACGCCGAAAGCGGGCAACAACCCGCTGTTCCACGCCATGGTCGAAGCCGGCGTTCAAGCCGGTTACCCGCGCACCGAAGACTTGAACGGTTACCAGCAGGAAGGCTTCGGCCCGATGGACCGCACCGTGACGCCGAAAGGCCGTCGTGCTTCCACCGCCCGTGGCTACCTGGACGTCGCCAAGAAGCGTTCGACCCTGACCATCGTCACTCACGCCCTGGCCGACAAGGTGCTGTTCGAAGGCAAGCGCGCCATCGGTGTGCGTTACCTGGTCGGCGCTGCCGAAGAGCGCGTTGAAGCCCGTGCCCGCAAGGAAGTCATTGTCTGCTCCGGCGCGATCGCGTCGCCGCAACTGTTGCAGCGCTCCGGCGTGGGCCCGGCGAAACTGCTGGAAAGCCTCGACATCCCGGTCGTTCACGATCTGCCGGGCGTCGGCGAAAACCTGCAGGACCACCTTGAGCTGTATCTGCAATTCGCCTGCACCCAACCAGTCTCGCTGTACCCCTCGCTGCTCTGGTACAACCAGCCGGCCATCGGTGCCGAGTGGCTGTTCAACGGCACCGGCATCGGCGCCAGCAACCAGTTCGAAGCCGGCGGTTTCATCCGCACCCGTCCGGAATTCGAATGGCCGAACATCCAGTACCACTTCCTGCCGGTGGCGATCAACTACAACGGCAGCAACGGCGTACAGGAACACGGTTTCCAGGCGCACATGGGCTCCATGCGTTCGCCGAGCCGCGGTCGCATCCAGTTGAAATCCAAGGATCCGCGTCAGCACCCGAGCATCCTGTTCAACTACATGGCCACCGAGCAGGACTGGCAGGAATTCCGCGACGGCATCCGCCTGACCCGTGAAATCATGCAACAGCCTGCGCTGGACGCCTTCCGTGGCCGTGAAATCAGCCCGGGTATCGAAGTGCAAACCGATGAGCAACTGGACAAGTTCATCCGCGAACACGCCGAAACCGCGTTCCACCCATCCTGCTCGTGCAAGATGGGCACCGACGAAATGGCGGTCGTGGACGGCCAGGGCCGCGTGCATGGCATGCAGGGTCTGCGTGTGGTCGACGCCTCGATCATGCCGATCATCACCACCGGCAACCTGAACGCACCGACGATCATGATGGCCGAGAAAATCGCCGACAAGATCCGTGGCCGTCAGCCGTTGCCACGCAGCAAGGCGCCGTACTACGTCGCCGGCGATGCGCCGGTGAAAGGCAAGGCGCTGCGTGAAGTGAACACGGCTGCCCAGTAATTCAGCTACACCGCATCAAGGCTGATCGCTGGCAAGCCAGCTCCCACAGGATTTTGCGCCGTTCACAAATATTGTGTTCAACAGAAAACCTGTGGGAGCCTGGCTTGCCAGCGATGAGGCCCTGTCATTCAGCACAAATCTCCCCGCTACACAGTAAATCCTCCTACCCCCCTCTTCACTTGATCCTACCCCCACGCAGGCCTACTCTAGTCCTCGCGCAACCGTTTCACCCCTCCCCGCCGAATCCGCTTCGCCGTTACTCCCATGACAAGGAGGTTCCCTGATGTTCGATTTCCACCCCCGGCTCAAGCAGCGCTTCGCTGCCTTGCGCACGGGCGCCGAGTTTTTTTCCCTGCGGTATGTACGCGAATCCGGCCAGTACCTGTCAGTGCGCAAGAACGTCGCCGAACCACCGAGCCTGAGCCGCGATGAAGGCGCGATGCTCACCGTCCGGGTCAACGGCGTCGAAGCCTACGCAGCGACCAATGATCTGTCGCAACAAGGCCTGCAAGCCGCCCTCGAACGCGCCGAGCAGCACGCCCGGCGAATCAAGCCCCACGCCCTGCTCGACCTGAGCCACCAGCCGGTTTCCGGCGACCGCGCCGATTACTTTTCACCCAATCTGCAACAACCCATTGCCTCCCTGAGCGAATGCTTCGAGCTGCTCGGCGCGGAATCCGCCTCGGTGCCCAAGGATGAGCGCCTGGTGAATTGGGAAGTGAGCCTCGGCATCACCCACGTCGAACAGATCTACCTCAGCAGCGCCGGGGCCGAATTGCGCCAGGCCCAGCGCTTCGTCTATCCCGGCCTGGACGTCACCGCCTACGACGGCAGCGACAGCCAGACCCGCAGCCTCGGCCGCGAGAACTTCGGCCAGCAAGGCGGCGCCGATGTGATCAGCCGCTGCGGCCTGATCGGCGCCGGTCCGCAAGTCGCCGATCAGGCGCTGCAACTGCTGCTCGCGCCGAACACCCCGCAAGGCCCGCGCGACCTGCTGCTGATGCCCGACCAGATGATGCTGCAGATTCACGAATCCATCGGCCACCCGCTGGAACTCGACCGGATCCTCGGCGACGAACGTAATTACGCTGGCACCAGTTTCGTCAAAGCCTCGGATTTCGGCAGCCTGCAATACGGCTCGAAACTGCTCAACGTGACCTTCGATCCGGACATCCCCGAAGAACTGGCCAGTTACGGCCACGATGACGACGGCTCCAAGGCCAGCAAGCAGTTCCTGATTCGCGAGGGCCTGCTGGTACGGCCCTTGGGCGGAGCGCTGTCACAGTTCCGCACCGGTCTCGACGGCGTCGCCAACAGCCGCGCCTGCGGCTGGAACCGACCGCCGATCGACCGTATGGCCAACCTCAACATCGAGCCGGGCGACCAGTCGCTGGAACAGCTGATCGGCGGTATCGAGCACGGCATTCTGATGAGCACCAACCGTTCGTGGTCGATCGACGACGCACGCAACAAATTCCAGTTCGGCTGCGAATGGGGCCAGCTGATCGAAAACGGTGAACTCAAGGGTGTGGTGAAAAATCCGAATTACCGGGGCATTTCCGCGCACTTCTGGAAGAGCCTGCGCGCGGTCGGCAACGCCGGCACCACCCGGGTGCTGGGCACACCGAACTGCGGCAAGGGCGAACCGAACCAGGTGATCCGCGTCGGCCACGCTTCACCGGCCTGCGTGTTCAGCAATGTAGATGTGTTTGGGGGAGACGCCTGATGAGTATTTCCAAAAGCCAGGTCGAGACCTTCAAGGTGCTGGTCAACTGGCTGCGCGATGCCGTGCGCGAGCCGGAACAGTTCACCCTGAGTTACGACGCCGAATCGTCGGCCTTCGTACGCTTCAACCACGCCAAAGTGCGTCAGGCCGGACAAGTCCAGCAGGCGACCATCGGCCTGAAACTGATCGACGACGGCCGCCATGCCGACCTGCACATCACCCTCTCCGGGGAGCAGTCCACCGACCTGCAACGCTTGGCCGAGGGCTTGCAACAACTGCGCGAAACCCTGCCGCTGCTGCCACAGGATCCCTACCTGCTGCTCAACCACGACGGCTGGCAGAGCCAGAATGTGCAGGAATATCCGCTGCCGGACACCGAGCAGGTGGTCGCTGAAATCGCCCAGGCAGCCGAAGGCCTGGATCTGGTCGGCTTCTATGCCGCAGGTCCCATCAGCCGCGGCTTCGCCAGTTCTTCCGGGGCGTTCGGCTGGCATCAGGCCAACAGCTTCAACTTCGACTTCAGCCTGTTTCACGAAAACGGCGAAGCGGTGAAAGCCAGCTATGCGGGGCACGCGTGGAGCAGCGAAAGTTTCGCCGCACGTTTCCGACAGGCCCGCGAGCAGCTCGCATTTCTCGCACGACCGTTGCGCACCCTGCCACCCGGCCATTACCGCGCCTATCTGGCACCGGCGGCGCTGGAAGAAATCATGGGCATGTTGTGCTGGGGCGGTTTCTCGGCGCAGTCGATTGCCAGCAAGAGCAGTCCGCTGCAAAAGCTGTATGCCGGCGATCAGGCGTTCAGCCCGCTGGTGACCCTCGACGAGAAAGTCAGCGGCTCGCTGAGCCCGGCGTTTTCCGGCGAAGGTTATCCGCGCAGCGATCTGCGGTTGATCATCGAAGGCAAAGCGGGCGATCAGTTGGTGGGTTCACGCAGCGCCGCCGAATATGGGCTGACGGCCAACGGCGCCAGCGGCGGAGAATCACCCAGCGCCTTGAACATGGGGGCGGGCGATCTGCCGCAAGCCGAGATTCTCAAGCAACTGGGCACCGGGCTATACATCAGCAATCTGTGGTACCTGAACTTCTCCGATCAACCGGCAGCGCGCCTGACCGGCATGACCCGGTTTGCCACGTTCTGGGTAGAAAACGGCGAGATCCAGGCGCCGGTCAGCACCATGCGTTTCGACGACAGCGCCTACAGCCTGCTGGGTTCGCAGCTGGAAGCATTGACCGCCGAGCGGGAATTGCTGCTGTCGCCGAGCACCTACAGCCAGCGCAGCACTTCTTCGGCGCTGCTGCCGGGGGCGCTGGTGAGCCGACTGACCCTGACCCTGTAAAAGCAGCACGCAACAACTGTGGCGAGGGAGCAAGTTCCCTCGCCACAGAGTTTAAGGTTCAGTCATGCATTCGGATTAACAAGCCACCAGAGGTTCCATGCCCAACCGCCCACCGCTCGACGCCATCACCGCCCGCTGGTTGCCGTGGGTCGTCGCCATCGCGTTCTTCATGCAATCCCTCGACGGGACCATCCTCAACACCGCGCTGCCAGCCATGGCCAGGGATCTGGCCGAAGACCCGCTGCGGATGCAGGGCGTGGTCATTGCCTACATGCTCACCGTAGCGTTGCTGATTCCGGCCTCGGGCTGGATCGCCGACCGCTTCGGCACCAAGAAGATCTTCTTCGGTGCGATCCTGCTGTTCAGCATCGGCTCGCTGCTCTGCGCCCTGTCGAGCAGCCTGACCATGCTGGTCGGCGCCCGGGTGATCCAGGGCCTCGGCGGTGCACTGATGCTGCCGGTCGGGCGATTGGTGGTGCTGCGCGCTTACCCGCGCTCGGAGCTGGTGCGGATCATGGGCTTCATCACCATTCCCGGCCTGCTCGGCCCGCTGATCGGCCCGACCATGGGCGGCTGGATGGTGCAGTACCTGACGTGGCACTGGATCTTCCTGATCAACCTCCCCGTCGGCGTCATCGGTTGCTACGCGGTGTGGAAATTCATACCGGATCTGCGCGGCACCGAGCGCACGCGCTTCGATAGCCTGGGTTTTTTGCTGTTCGGCGCGGCGATGATTCTGATCACCATCGCCATGGAAGGCCTCGGCGAATTGCATCTGCCGCACCTGCGGGTGATGTTGCTGCTGTTCGGCGGCATGGCGTGTCTGGCGGCGTACTGGCTGCGCGCCGGACGTGTGGAGAATCCGCTGTTCGCGCCTTCACTGTTCAAGACACGGACGTTCGCGGTAGGGATCATCGGCAACCTGTTTGCCCGCCTGGGCAGCGGTGCCTTGCCGTTTCTGGTGCCATTGCTGCTGCAGGTAGCGCTGGGTTACTCACCGTCACAGGCCGGGATGAGCATGCTGCCGCTGGCCGCTGCCGCGATGTTTGCCAAGTGGATGGCGCGACCGCTGATCGAACGTCTCGGCTATCGAATCGTGCTCACCGGCAACACGCTGGCTTTGGGGATCATGCTGGCGAGCATGGGCCTGGTCAGTGAGCAGACGCCCTATTGGCTGCTGCTGTGTTTGCTGGCGATTCTCGGCGCGATCAACTCGCTGCAATTCACCGCGATGAACACCGTAACCCTGATCGACCTCGACGACGCCAGCGCCAGCAGCGGCAACAGCCTGTTGTCGGTGGTCGCGCAGTTGTCGCTGAGTCTCGGGGTGGCCTGCGCCGGCGCCCTGCTCGGCGGCTTCACGTCGCAGATCGGCAACGATGGCGTTGAAACCGTGCTGGGCGCGTTCCAGCTGACGTTTGTGACCGTGGGGGTCATGGCGATGCTGGCGGCGACTATCTTTTCGCAACTCTCGAAAGAGGACGGGCGACGCGCGAAACGGCCGGAAGAACACATCGAACATTGATCTGTGGGGAGCGGCTTCTGTGGCGAGGGAGCTTGCTCCCGCTGGACTGCGCAGCAGTCCCCTGCTTTTTCAGTAGAAAAGCGAGGGCCGCTTCGCGCCCCGACGGGAGCAAGCTCTCTCGCCACGGGCAAGTCCTGTCACCTGGGTTTTCGTCGCTGTTCGTCCAGAACTTTCGAGGAAAGTGGCACAGGGCTGCTACACTGCGCGACATTTTGTTTTGCAGGCCAGTCCCGTGACCACCATCGCCACCGCTTTTAATACTTTGCCGCTGTCCGCCGCCATGCTGGCTAACCTCGAATCCCTCGGTTACGCCCAGATGACGCCGATCCAGGCGCAGAGCTTGCCGGTGATCCTCAAGGGGATGGACCTGATCGCCCAGGCCAAGACCGGCAGCGGCAAGACCGCTGCGTTCGGCATCGGCCTGCTGAACCCGATCAATCCGCGCTACTTCGGTTGCCAGGCACTGGTCATTTGCCCGACCCGCGAGCTCGCCGACCAGGTCGCCAAGGAAATCCGCCGTCTGGCCCGCGCCGAAGACAACATCAAGGTCCTGACCCTGTGCGGCGGCGTACCGTTCGGCCCGCAGATCGGTTCGCTGGAGCACGGCGCGCACGTCATCGTCGGCACTCCGGGGCGTATCCAGCAGCACCTGCGCAAGGGTTCGCTGGCGCTCGACGGCCTGAACACGCTGGTCCTCGACGAAGCCGACCGCATGCTCGACATGGGTTTTTACGATGCCATCGAAGACATCATCCAGCAGACTCCGGAACGTCGTCAGACCCTGTTGTTCTCGGCCACCTACCCGGTGGGCATCAAGCAATTGGCGTCGAAGTTCATGCGTGATCCGCAAACGGTGAAGGCCGAAGCGTTTCACGACGACACCCAGATCGAGCAGCGCTTCTACGAGATTTCTCCGGAGGAGCGCATGAGCGCGGTCACCAAAGTCCTTTATCACTTCCGCCCGGCGTCCTGCGTCGCGTTCTGCTTCACCAAGCAGCAAGTGCAGGAAACCGTCGATCACCTGACCGCCAAGGGCATTTCCGCCGTCGGCCTGCACGGCGATCTGGAACAGCGTGACCGCGACCAGGTACTGGCGATGTTCGCCAATCGCAGCACGTCGGTGCTGGTAGCTACCGACGTCGCGGCCCGTGGCCTGGACATCGATTCGCTGGACATGGTGATCAACGTCGAGCTGGCCCGGGATTCGGAAATCCACATTCACCGCGTCGGCCGTACCGGTCGGGCCGGGGAGAAAGGCATCGCGGTCAGCCTCGTTGCGCCGTCGGAAGCGCATCGCGCGCAAGCCATCGAACAACTGCAGAAAACCCCGCTGAACTGGGATCAGGTGGACAACCTGAAATCCCAGGGCGGTGCCCCGCTGCAGCCACCGATGAGCACGCTGTGCATCGCTGGCGGGCGCAAGGACAAGGTACGTCCGGGCGACATTCTGGGTGCACTGACCGGTGAAGCCGGCATTCCGGGCGCGAAGGTCGGCAAGATCGCGATCTTCGACTTCCAGTCCTATGTGGCCGTCGAGCGCACCGTGGTCATGCAGGCGCTGCAGCGTTTGAACAACGGCAAAATCAAGGGCCGTTCGCTGCGGGTTCGGGCTTTGTAAACGATCTACCACCCAAAGTAGATCCTTGTGGGAGCGGGCTTGCCCGCGATTGCAATCTGTCAGTTGATATCTTTGTGACTGACACACCGCTATCGCGAGCAAGCTCGCTCCCACATTGGTTTCCGGTGAATTTGAATTTTGTGTGAGGACACCGTTTTGCGCTCTACCGAAGTCGTGATCATTGGCGCCGGCGCCGCAGGGTTGATGTGTGCACTGACCGCCGCCGGGCGCGGGCGTCAGGTGCTGCTGCTCGACCATGCGAACAAGGCCGGCAAGAAAATCCTGATGTCCGGCGGCGGGCGCTGCAACTTCACCAATCTGTACACCGAACCGGGCAATTTTCTTTCGCAGAATCCACACTTCTGCAAGTCCGCGCTGGCCCGCTACACCCAGTGGGATTTCATCGGCATGGTCGCCAAGCATGGCGTGCCGTATCACGAGAAAAAACTCGGTCAGCTGTTCTGCGATAACAAGTCCAGCGACATCCTCGGCATGCTGCTGGACGAGTGCGATCAGGTCGGCGTCAATCTGCATCTGGACACCTCGATCCAGACGATCGAGAAAGTCGAAGGCGGTTATCTGCTCGACACCACCCTCGGCCAGATCCAGTGCCAGTCGCTGGTCATCGCCACTGGTGGCCTGTCGATCCCGACGCTGGGTGCGACCGGTTTCGGCTATCAAGTCGCCAAGCAATTCGGTCATGACTTGCTGCCGACCCGCGCCGGGCTGGTGCCGTTCACCATCACCGATCAGCTCAAGGCGCTATGCACCGAGTTGTCCGGCACCTCGGTGGATTGTCTGGTGAGCTGCAACGACCAGAGCTTTCGCGAGAACATTCTGTTCACCCACCGTGGCCTCAGCGGCCCGGCGATTCTGCAGATTTCCTCGTTCTGGGAGCCCGGCGACACCGTCGAGATCAACCTGCTGCCCGACCACGACGCCGCGAGCTGGCTGCAACAGCAGACTGCCGAACGTCCTAACAGCGAACTGAAAACCCTGCTCGGGGAAATCTTCACCAAGAAGATGGCCAACCTGCTGGCGGACAACTGGTTCGATTCCAAACCGATGAAGCAATACACCCACGCCGAACTGGCGGACATCGCCGAGAAGCTCGGCAGCTGGAAGGTCGTCCCGGCCGGCACCGAAGGCTACCGCACGGCCGAAGTCACCCTCGGTGGCGTCGACACCCGCGAAGTCTCGTCCAAGACCATGGAATCGCTGAAAAGCCCGGGCCTGTACTTTGTCGGCGAAGTGCTGGATGTCACCGGGCACCTGGGCGGTTTCAACTTCCAGTGGGCCTGGGCATCGGGTTACGCGGCGGCGCAATACGTCTGACTTGAAGGTCGTGCGGAACACTTTTTGCTGTCGGATGTGATCGGCGCCATTGCGTCGGCGTCATTACTGGCTCAATTTAGCGGCATCGCCTCGGAAGGCCTTCGCACTTCATGTCCTCGACCTCGTTTCGTCAGTCTTTGCGGCGCCTGTGGGCGCTGGATAAATTCAGCTACAGCGTGCGGGTGTTCATCGCCCTGACCGGCAGCATGGCGCTGTGTTGGTATCAGGATGAAATGGGGCTGCTGATCCCGTTGTTCCTCGGGATCATCGCCAGCGCCCTGGCCGAGACCGACGACAGCTGGCAGGGCCGCCTCAATGCACTGGCGGTGACGCTGGTGTGTTTCAGCGTCGCGGCATTGTCGGTGGAACTGCTCTTCCCCTACCCCATCGTTTTTGTCATCGCCCTGGCGCTGGCCAGTTTCGGCCTGACCATGCTCGGTGCGCTCGGCGAGCGTTATGGCGCGATTGCCTCGGCGACCCTGATTCTCTCCGTCTACACCATGATCGGCGTCGACCAGCGCGGCGGCGCGGTCACGGATTTCTGGCACGAACCGATGCTGCTGGTGGCCGGCGCCGCGTGGTACGGCTTGCTGTCGGTGCTGTGGCAGGCGATGTTTTCCAACCAGCCGGTGCAGCAGAGCCTGGCGCGGCTGTTCCGTGAACTGGGTTATTACCTGAAATTGAAAGCCTCGCTGTTCGAGCCGATCCGTCAGCTGGATGTCGAAGCGCGGCGCCTGGAACTCGCCCAGCAGAACGGCCGTGTTGTCGCAGCCCTGAACAGTGCCAAGGAAATCATTCTCCATCGGGTCGGCAATGGGCGTCCCGGCTCGAAGGTCAGTCGCTACCTGAAGCTGTACTTCCTCGCTCAGGACATCCACGAACGCGCCAGCTCTTCGCACTACCCATACAACGCGCTGGCCGAAGCGTTTTTTCACAGCGACGTACTGTTCCGCTGCCAGCGTCTGTTGCGTCAGCAAGGCAAGGCCTGCCGGGCGCTGGCCGAATCGATCCAAATGCGCCAGCCGTTCGTCTACGACGCCAGTTTTGCCGAAGCCCTGAACGACCTGCACGCCTCCCTCGAACACCTGCGCATCCAGAGCAACCCGGCCTGGCGCGGCCTGTTGCGTTCGCTGCGCGCGCTGGCGGCCAACCTCGGCACCCTCGACCGCTTGCTCAGCGACGCGAGCAACCCCGATGCCCTGGCCGACGCCACCGACAGCAGCCTGCTCGACCGCTCGCCGCGCAACTTCAAGGATGTGCTGACTCGCCTGCGCACCCAACTGACGCCGACGTCATTGCTGTTCCGCCACGCCCTGCGCCTGCCGCTGGCGTTGAGCATCGGCTATGGCATGGTGCATCTGATTCACCCGTCGCAGGGCTACTGGATCATCCTCACCACACTGTTCGTCTGCCAGCCGAATTACGGCGCCACCCGGCGCAAGCTCGGCCAGCGGATTCTCGGCACCGCCATCGGTCTGACCATCGCCTGGGCGCTGTTCGATCTGTTCCCCAGCCCACTGGTGCAGTCGTGTTTCGCCATCGCCGCCGGTGTGGTGTTCTTTACCAACCGCACGACCCGCTACACCGTAGCCACCGCGGCAATCACGATCATGGTGCTGTTCTGCTTCAACCAGGTCGGCGACGGCTACGGGCTGTTTGTGCCACGGCTGTTCGATACCCTGCTCGGCAGTCTGATCGCGGGGCTGACCGTATTTCTGTTCCTGCCGGACTGGCAGGGTCGGCGCCTGAACAAGGTGCTGGCCAACACCCTGACCTGCAACAGCATCTACCTGCGCCAGATCATGCAGCAATACGCCGCCGGCAAGAGCGACGACCTCGCCTATCGCCTCGCCCGGCGCAACGCGCACAACGCCGACGCCGCGTTGTCGACCACGCTGGCAAACATGCTGATGGAGCCGGGGCATTTTCGCAAAGAAGCCGATGTCGGCTTCCGCTTCCTGGTGCTGTCGCACACTTTGCTCAGCTACCTGTCGGGCCTTGGCGCGCACCGGGAAACCCAGTTGCCGGCGGAGGTGCGTGAGCATCTGATCGATGGCGCGGGGGTGAAACTGGCCAGCAGCATCGACGAAATCGCCCAGGGCCTGGCGAGCAAAACGCCGATCGCGATCCAGAGCGATGAGGAAGAGGCGCTGGCCAATGAGCTTGAGCAAATGGCGGACGAGACAGACGAAGGTCAGCGACTGGTGCAGACGCAACTGGCGTTGATCTGCCGCCAGCTAGGTCCGTTGCGGACGCTGGCGGCGCACCTGATCAAGGAGGTTTAAAGCGGTCGCTCGAAGCTCTCCTCTACATGCCGTGCTGCCTCAGCAACCTGTCATAGCTGCCATCAGCCTTCATCGCCGCAATGGCCTTGTCGAACCCGGCCACGATTTTTTCGTGCTCCGGGTTTTTCAGGCTGACCAGAATGTGCAGGCTGTTTTCACTCAATGGTTTGGGCAGAAACTCCACGGCGTTGCGTACCTTGGGTGACTCCCGGGCCAGGTAATAACGGGCGACGTATTCGTCTTCCAGGGTCAGCTTGACCCGGTCCGCCGCCAGCATGCGAACGGCCATGGCGAAGTTATGCACAGGCACTTTCTGCAACGCCGAGTCGGCATCGAACGGCGCCGAATAGGCGTAGCCGCGCACGACCGCAATCGGGTAGGTGTGCAGCTCCTGCAAATTGTTGTATTCGATGGGCGTGTCTTTGCGCTTGAGAAAACGCACGCGGTTGAGCAGGTACTCGTCGGAAAACTGCCCCAGTTTCGTGCGCTCGTCGTTGTACCAGGCGTTGACCAGCACGTCGTAACGCCCCTCGCCAATGCCGAGCATGGCCCGCGCCCATGGCACCTGTTCATAGTCACTCGCATAGCCGGCCCGGGCCAGGGCCGTACTGACGATGTCCGTGGCCAACCCGCCGTTGACCAGCGTGACATCGGTAAAGGGCGGCCAGATGTCGAACACCAGACGCAATTTTTCCGCTGCAGCGCTTTGACCCAGCAACAGCAATCCGATCAAAGCCAACGCTCGATGCAATCGCGGCATGCTTGAAAATCCTTAGCGGGCGGGCCGCCCGGCGTGTTTTCAGTCAAAACCCCAAGATCCCCCCAACGGTGAGTCCCAGGACCTAACATTAGCTCATTGAAGCCGTTGCACAGCGCTTCCCAGCAGATTACACAAAGATGTCGACGCCGCCAGAAGGGAATGATGGCATTTTGGCCTTTGTCACAGATTTCTCAGCCATACAGACATATTTCGACGTGGCGCTTAGTATCGGGCGACGACGTTCAAGGAATCGGAAGATGACAATCGAGTGGGTCTGCAAACATCACAGCGATCTGGGGCTGGAACAGCTGTACGCCCTTTTGAAATTGCGCTCGGAAGTATTCGTGGTCGAACAGCGCTGCGCCTACCTGGACCCCGATGGACAGGATCTGGACGGTGACACCTGCCATTTGATGGGCTGGGACGGCGATCAACTGGTGGCGTATCTGCGTTTGCTGGATCCTGAATCCCAGGGCGGTGACGTAGTGATCGGCCGCGTGCTGACGGCTCCGGCAGGACGGGGCAAAGGGCTGGGCCACGAAATGATGGAACAGGCGCTGAAACAGGCCGAGAAGCGCTGGCCGGAAGTGCCGATCTATCTGTCGGCCCAGGCGCATTTGCAGGGGTATTACGGGCGGTACGGGTTCGTCGTCGCGGGTGAGGAATATCTGGAGGATGACATTCCGCATATTGGTATGCGGCGGTCTTGATGTTGCCCTTTCGCGGGCGCGCCCGCGAAAGGGCAACATCAGTCAGGGATACTCAAGCACCGCTTTTATCTGCCGCAAATTGCGCTCGATCCATCCCCGATCAATCGCCCCCCACTCACGAATCCGGTAGCACCCCGCATGATTGCGCGCGCCCGCTTCCTGCTCGAACTCGCAGACGATATCCAGATCCGCCAGCGCCGCAATCGTGTCCTGCGCCGTGCGCCGGGGCATGCCGGTGACGTCGGTCAGCGCCGGCACGCTGCTGGCCAGGCCGCTGTCGATCAGATACGCCACGTACAAGCGCCGATAGAAACTGCTCTTGGTCTTGCTCACGTCCATGCCTGCGCTCCGTTTCTTGATTTTTTATTGCATGTCCCGCCACGTCAGGTACACCCGCAGATCGAACTCGATCTGGTGATAGCCCGGCAGCATGTGCTCACATAATTTATAGAACGCCTTGTTGTGGTCCGACTCCTTGAAGTGCGCCAGTTCGTGCACGACGATCATCTTCAGGAACTCCGGCGCGGCCTCCTTGAACAACGAGGCAATGCGAATTTCTTTCTTTGCCTTGAGTTTGCCGCCCTGCACCCGCGACACCGTAGTGTGCAGGCCGAGTGCGCGATGGGTCAGGTCGAGGCGGTTGTCGAACAAGACCTTGTCGATGGCCGGTGCGTTGCGCAGGAATTCCTGTTTGAGATCCAGCGCATAGCCATACAACGCCTTGTCGCTCTGCACGTCATGGCGACCTGGATAGCGTTGATTCAGGTAATCGCCGAGACGGTCTTCGGCAATCAATCGGCGCACCTGATCCTGCAAAGGCGCGGGATAGGCCTGGAGGTATTTCAACGCAGTCATGGGCGGCACGGGTCATGAAAAGGCCGCCAGTGTAGCGAATTCAACCGGCCAGCGCGCTCCAGTCGAAAGGCTCGGCAAACCGTGTGGTGTCCTCGGCGACCAACGGCCGCGCCACCAGGAACCCCTGCACATATTCACAACCGTGAGCTTGCAGCCATTGGTACTGCTCGACGGTTTCCACGCCCTCGGCAATCACCAGCAAGCCGTATTCCTTGCCCAGCGCGATAACACTGCGCACCAGCGAAGCGTCCCGGGTCGAGTCGGGTAATCGGGCGATCAAGTGACGATCGAGCTTGAGCGTGTCCAGATCCAGATCCCGCAAATGCGACAGCGAGCACGAGCCGGAACCGAAATCGTCCAGCGCCACCCGCACACCGAGATTGCGCAGCAGCTTCAGCTGTTTGCGGGTATCGTCCGGGTTGACCGTCAAGGCCTCTTCCGTGACTTCCACTTCCATCTGCTGCGGCTGCAAGCCATGACGTTCCAGCACCTGGCGCAATTCGGTCACCAGATTCGGCAGGCCGAACTGGGTGTTGCTCAGGCTCACGCCGATCACCAGATCCTGGTCGAACTCCGCCTCCCAGGCCTTACGCTGCCCGGCGCTGCGATGATAGATCCAGCTGCCGAGCCGGCTGATCAACGTGGCCTCTTCCAGCAACGGCAGGAACAGCCCCGGCGGGACATCGCCGACACTCGGATGCTGCCAGCGCAGCAACGCTTCGAAACCGCGAATCCTGCCGTCGCCAATCGCCACCTGCGGCTGATACACCAGATTGAAATCGCGGTTCTCGATGGCGGTGCGCACGCTTTCTTCCAGCATCAGCCGTGAACGGGCGCGGCCGTTCATCTCATGATCGTAGAAGCGATACTGCTGACGCCCGGCCCGCTTGGCCTCGTACATGGCGATGTCCGAGGCGCGCATCAAGCCATCAAGGTTATTACCGCAATCCGGGTACGTGGCGATGCCGATACTGGCACCCAGCGCGATATCCAGCCCTTCAATCTGCTGACAGATCGACACCCGTTCGATGAGTTTCTCGGCGATCTTCGCCGCCTGCTCGGGAAACTCCAGGTCCAGCAACGCGGTGAACTCATCGCCGCCCATCCGCGCCAGAATGTCGAATGGCCGCAGGCAGGCTTTCAGTTGTTCGGAGACCCAGCGCAATACCCGATCGCCGGCGTCATGGCCGAGGGAATCGTTGACCCGTTTGAAGCCGTCGAGATCGAGGTACATCAGCACCCAACTGCTGTCGGTGCGCTCACCACGCAACAGCAGGTTTTCCACTGTCTGGTAGAAACCCCGGCGGTTGAGCAACCCCGTCAGCGGATCGGTGACGGCCTGAAACTCAAGCTGTTGATGCAGATGACGCACCACCGACATGTCCAGCACCGTCACCACCATCGCGTGCTGCTCGCTCGGCAACGCGGCGCAGGACAGCGCCACCGGCACCTGTTGGCCCGGTACGGTTCGCAGCAGTGCGTCGTGTAAACGCAGTGTTTCGCCACGTTTGTAACTGGCGTAAAACTCGGAATCGGCCCACAGCGGAATATGCGGTTTCTGCAGGAAATCGAGAAACTCCTGCCCTTCCAGCTCCTTCACCGGCGCATTCAACAAACGGGAAATCGCCGGGTTGGCGAAGCGGATCAGTCCATCCTCGGCCAACACCAGAATGCCTTCGGCGGCGTTATCCAGCACCGACGCATTGAAGGCCCGCGCCGATTCCAGATCCTGACTCAAACGCTGCAACGCCCGGCGATTGCGCTGATGCTCCAGCAACGCCTGGACTTTCGGTTTGAGGATTTGCGGGTCGAAGGGCTTGAACAGATAATCCACCGCGCCACTGGCATAGCCCTTGATCACGGCGTCCTGGGACTGCTCGTTGGCGGTGAGAAAAATGATGGGCGTAAGCCGTGTTCGCTGGCTGCCGCGCATCAGGCGCGCGACTTCGAAACCGTCCATGCCCGGCATCTGTACATCCAGCAGCACCAGGTCGATGTCGTGTTCGAGCAAAAGGTTGAGCGCTTCGAAACCGGAAGCGGCGGTCATGACCTGCCAGTCCTGACGCTGCAGCAAGGCGCGCATGCTGATCAGGTTTTCAGGGTAATCATCAACGATCAAAAGGACGGAGCTGCCTTCACCTGGCTGGGTTTGCGCGCATTCCATGCTGCTTCTCTTGTCGGGACATCCTAACGGGACGCGGCCGGTTTCTCGTGAAAACCGTACTCTTGCTGAGCCTTCACTCTAGTCCGGGATATGCAAAAGCAGTAGCTGTCATCAGGCCATCATGTAATCAAACTCATGAGTAGCCGACTAACGGTCACCCCTGCAGCCCGCGGAAACCGGGAAACATGGCATTTCGACAGGATGTTGGCGCCAATCATCCGCCAGACGGCCGTTAACAAAAAATCCCTCTACGCTTATAAAGGCCGCCCTCAAGAGGCGCGGGCCAGAGCGTCTGGCACGCGCGTGCAGCAGAAAACCAGTGGAAGAACCGACATGATCGACCTCGCAACCTGGAACCTCAGTGTTCCCGTTGGCAGCCCGCCGCAAACCGTCGAAACCTCCCGGCTGGTGAACGGCTTCAAGGATCAGTACTTCCATTCCGACACCGGCACCCTGTTCTTCTGGTCCCCGGTGACCGGCTCGAAAACCGAAAACGCCATCTACCCGCGCACCGAACTGCGAGAAACCTTCAGCAACGGCACGTTGCGCAACTGGTACTACCCGGACGCCGACAACCTGCTGCGCGCAACCCTCGCGGTCAACAAGGTGCCCAGCTCCGGCAAGATCGTCATCGGTCAGATCCACGCCTATGAAAGCCAGAAGCCGCTGGTGAAACTGGAGTATCAATACAAGAGCAAACTGGAGTCCGGCAACCTGGTGATCAAGGTGCGGATGCACCCGGATGATGACGAAGGCCGGGTGATTACCCTGGCGACCGGGATCAAACTGGATCGCGAATTCAACTACCTGATTCACCTGAGCCCCGGTGGTGCGCTGGGCATCAGCGCGGCCGGGTATCAGTGGGACTCGCAAATCAGCGCGACATGGCGAAACAGGCCGCTGTACTTCAAGGCCGGCGTGTATGTGCAGGACAACACCGGGTACACCAGCGAGGGTGGGCAGGTAACGTTCAGCAAGCTGGATATCGATCACGATAAATAGTCCTACCGGACTACCCCTGTGGCGAGGGAGCTTGTCGGGTCGCCGCATCGTCCCGCAGGGCTGCGCAGCAGACCTCGCTTTTTCAGGGCCGCTTCGCGCCCTGGCGGGACGATGCGGCGACCCGACAAGCTCCCTCGCCACAGGCTATTTATGCCAGTCATACCCCTTTAAACGTCGCTGTTTAAAGGCTGCAACTGTTACTTCCCGAAGCCTACAACGGCTTGCGTCGCGGCCTACCGTTACGCCAGAATCCGCCGGCTTGTGCGCCTGGAGGGCCGTCGGTAACTTGATTCGGGTCACTGATTCGCAGTGATCGGGTTTAGTAGCCCGAGGGTTCGCGAGGCGTATTTGCACTCCAGAAAGTGAGATATCTCGATATCTGCGCTTGATGGTAGCTGTACGCAGGGCGCTTTCGGGCGCGCCGGTTCGCGTCTCCCCGGTCTACTAACCTGCGTTCAGCTGCCACCCCATCGTTTAGTAGCGATCCGGTGTCGGCTCCATTTCCCGGAGACGAAACATGATTCAATCGACGCCTCATCCGCCGGTCACAGACCCGGCCTCCCCCTACGATTCCCTCGACCCCAAAAAACTCAACGAAGCCGCCGAACGCGCCCTCGACCACTACCTCTGCCCCGGCGCCCGCATCATGGCCACCGTCAACGAACCCGCCCCCATGTTCCTCGCCAACCCCGCCTACAACACCGAATCCCTGCTGGCCAACGCCAGCGAAACCCTCGGCTCCGCCAGCGAAATGCTCAACAACTTCGCCGCGATACTGCCGGCATCCCACCGCAAGACCGCGCTGGGTATCGCGCAAGTGGTGATGCTGGGGGAATTGGCGGTGAGCCAGGCGCTGGATCATGTGGAGCCGAACTGAGAGCTGCACAGCACTCCTAAACCCATTCCTAACCCGAATGACACCTAGCTGACTTTAACGCTGTTTGGGCTTCAATGCGGATTTACACTTGGCATACAACGCGCTCGGCGCTTAGTACCGGGCGCTTTTTTTATTCAATTGAAAAGTATTTGGACAACCATCGTTTTAGGTTACCGAACTTCCTACGACCTCACAAAACAGAATAAAAAATAAAAATTTTAGCTCAACAACATCTATAAAACTGTCAGCTTTGACAGTAGCGCTACCTTCACCGGCTGCCAATAATTTAAATCATCTTGATAAAGGAGTTCCTCCGATGGCTACGCCAACCCTTCGCCCGCTTTCGATCGGCCAAGCACCAAAATTAGCTGCCCCAAACTTTCGCCCACCACCATTTTTCACTCAAAAACCATTCGCCGATATCTTCAACAACCAGCCTATAAATATACTCATCCCACGTCATTCAAGCTGGTTACCCAGCGACATAATAAACATCTATCAAGATCGGCTACCTGTGACAGGAAACCCGAGTTCAGCGCCAATCGCAACAATTCCCGTGGCGATCGACCCGACCACTGGAGGAGTAGCAACAGAAACAACTTATACAATTAACCACTTAGACGCGAAAAAAATGCTTGATAGTGTCTTTGAATTAAACTGCGAGAGCGGTTCAAAAAATGCCCCTCACGTATATCACTTGGCACTTCAGTTCGGCGTCACCTTCATTACGAAATAAAGGCGCACAACATATACTTATTTTTCCGCCCATCGAATACTAAGTGTCCGCAACCGTTCCTATTCAGCCCGGAGTCTCCACCAATTCAAATTGCGAGGAAAATGTATTTGTAGCAATCATGAAAAAATAAACAAAGGAGAACGATCTAATAAAATATCTAACGAACTGCAATCTCTGACAGTCGCATAACATCAAAACACACACACAGAAAATCAAGTTTCAGTAAACAAACCGGAGTTATAAACATGGCAACTATTTATGCACCGAACTCAACCGTAATCAATCAAGGTCCAGTTATTTTTCCGTCCGCACCGCCGCCTCCAACACCTGTACAGCCTACTCAGGGGGTTGCATTGGTTCCGCTGGGATGGTGGTTATTTTTCGGTCCAAAAGGACAAATCGCGCGCAAGGCAACCCTTAGAGCTGTCGATATGCAGGGGGGGACAATAGAAGTTATGGAAGAAGCCACGGGGACCGTGACAAAAGTTGATGTAAAGACGAACAGAATCTACATAAATGCACCTTACTCTGTAATTAACAACTATGAAATCAACAACTACAACACGTACACCCCATACGTAAACGCACCAGGATCATATATCAATGTATGGGGCAGAAAACTGGATACAACCTTGCCCATTATCGCCATCACAAATCAAACAAACTAAATACTGGACTAGCCATCATGCAAACTATCGATTCTCTAGGCTTCAATCTGGCCCTCGAAGTGGGTGACACAATTACATTTCAAACAGCCACGAACATATACGAAGATGTAAAACTAGTAGGACTTGATAGAAAAGCTGGAGCTTTTATCGTGCAGGGGACATCAACAGGAAACAGGCCACGTGCTTTTTCAGTGAAAGAATGTACTTTCCTTTTGCCTGCTGATTTCACCTCGCCATCGTCTCTTAGGCCGGTGGACGTTCTGGTTCTGGGTTAGCCAGAAAAATTCCAAACTGGAAAAATATAGCCCCATGGCCTTGTAATTATCTAAATTATGAACATGGGGCTGAGTTGAGGATCTTATGGCATTCACCTTTGGAGCTTCAAGAACCCTTGTTTCACCGGAGCCCGGCGACATTTTTGAAATATGTACCTCACGCGGTACTTTTACAGCAATAGATATCTGGGCCGACCCCACAACTAAGGAGGTTCACGTTCAGACAACCGACAATAAAACATACAATCTTTCCATTTACGAGGTGAACAGCATTATACATATAGAATCTTACGACCCCATTTTTTATACACCGATTCAACTCGAAGACGGAACGACTTCGAGTTATATATCTACGTCCGGCCCCTCAACCATTGACATCTATAACTTCCACCCAGAGCCAGGAGGCGTGATTTCCTACGCCGGCGTAGTGCCTATATACCGATCAGTATTTTTCAATAACAATATCAAAAAATACAACCCTGATCGCCCAAGAATATGGCTACAAAAACGACAGTAAATTCTCATGCACAGCTTACTTCTGATTTATAGAATTTAAGAAGTAAATTTTATAAACCCTATCTCACATACAGATAGGCTGACAAAAAAAATGGAGTTTCCTCATGCCAATTTACAGAGTAGCCCCAGCACCCGATCTTTTTGTTTCGGACACTGATATACCAGCAGAACCAAAAATCGGGTTTGAACCAACCAACAAGAGCAACATAGCTTATATATCCTTCAGCAAATCCTATGATCAATATCAACACCTTGGCGGTTTCAATGTAAAAATTCCAAAAACACTATCGCCGCAACTTGGGGATAAAGTAGAGATTTTTATTGATAACACAACCACAAATAATGCCACAAACAGCAAGACATATTCATACACAGTAACTAGCCTCAACCCAAGCAGACCATTAGTCGCAATGGTCGGCGTGCCTGACCAGAAGGCTTTGGGAGTAGGTAAACTTGAGATTTACGGAAATTTGATATCCGCTAACGGAAACATAATAGACGTATTTACATCAGCCTATATCGAGCAAGTTCTACCATAAGCCAATTAACCTCAATTAAATCAACAATTTAAAAGGAGACAACAACATGGGACAGATCTCAACCCAGATTTCGCCATATTCATTAATCCCAACACCTTCAACAGCAGCCTACACGATGGCATCCATAAATACTTCAGTTCCGCCGAATATACTTGTAGGCCTTGCGCCTTCCGCTTTGTTTTTCTCAGATAGCACATTTTCTCCATTTGCGTATTTGCATAGCAACACCCGAGCAGACGACATCATCAACTTTTACCTGGATCCACTTGCAGGGCCTCCTTCGAACAATCCAATTTATAGCGATAAACTTACCACCACATTACTAAGCAACCTGAAGGCAGGCATTTACATGTTAGAAACGGTTACAATCGTACGACCGCAACCGGGAGACTATGAGTTTTACTATACTCAGACAGGAAAAACCGGGGTAACAACCGTAAGCTCCTGGAGCAAAATATATAGAATCATTTAATCCTATTTATTGACAATGATATGAAACAACTGGAGAAGTTTTATGAAACCCATAAAAAATCCGCCTCTCGGCGGATTTTTATTCCATCAGCTCAACACCCAGTCTCAATTGACCTTGGCGTTCAACTCACCCTTCTAATACCGCTGATACATGCTTTCCAGCGAGATCGGCCTGATCTTCGAAGCGTTGCCAGCGGTACCGAAGGCTTCGTAACGGGCGATACATACCTCGCATAGCCTTCACGGTTTCGCCGAAGAATTTACGCGGGTCGAATTCGCTCGGGTTGGTGGCCATCAGACGACGCATGACGCCGGTGGATGCCAGGCGCAGGTCGGTGTCGATGTTGACCTTGCGCACGCCGTGCTTGATGCCTTCGACGATTTCTTCAACCGGTACGCCGTAGGTTTCTTTGATGTCCAACGTACTGGTTGATGATCGCCAGCCACTCTTGCGGAACCGTGCATCACCAGGTGGGTATTCGGAATACGTTTGTGGATTTCCTTGATGCGGTCGTTACCACACGTCTGCATTAGGCCCTCAAAACAGTAGCGCTGCCAAAATGTTGTGCTAACGTAACATTCAACTATTGATGTTCCGGTAACAACACATGGATTATATTTTGTTGATCGCTCGCCTTGGCGACCAGTTGCGCGAAAAACGCATCGGCCGAGGCCTGACCCAAGCTCAGCTAGCCGACCTCGCCGGGCTGACACGATACAAGGTCATCGCCGTAGAAAAAGGCACCCTTTCTGTCGGCATGATCGCCTATGCGCGCGTCCTTGGTGCATTGGATTGCGAACTCGCCGTCGTCCCAGCCGCCATGCCAACCCTTGAAGAACTCGGGGATTTATTCTGATGAAGATGACCTCTCTCAAAATCAGTACACCTGAGGGGCATAGCGGCAGGCTTTTCACCGATGATGAGGACTTCACGTTCCGTTATCACGACGATGCATCGCCAGATGTGGCTATCAGCCTGTCGATGCCAGTGCGGCATGACGAGTTTCGCCGGCGAGAACTGCACCCTATTTTTCAGATGAACCTGCCGGAAGGCTACGTGCTGGAGCAACTGCGCAATCGTCTGGCCAAGACGGTGAATGTCGATCCCATGCTTCTATTGGCGCTTTCCGGTAGCACTTCGCCCATCGGCAGGGTTCAAGTGCGCTCTGAAACGGTTGATGCCTTGCTGGAAGAGCAACAATTTCCAGGAGAAAAACTTGAGGAGATTCTGACGTGGGACGGCACGGAGGATATCTTTGCCGGCCTTATGGATCGCTACATCCTGCGGGCGGGTATCTCAGGTGTTCAGCCAAAATTGCTGGTTCCGGAACGACAAGAAACCACGTTACCCCGCGTGACCTCGAAAACCTCGGATTTGATTATTAAAAGTGGCCGAGACGAGTTTCCCGGTCTGGCAATCAACGAGTTTCTTTGCATGTCCATGGCGAAAGAAGCGGGTATTCCCGTTCCGCCGTTTTACCTTTCCAATAATGCCAAGCTGTTCGTCATGCGCCGCTTTGACCGTGATGATCAGCTCAACCCGATCGGTTTTGAAGACATGGCGGTGTTGATGGGGTTGTCGGCCAGCCAGAAGTACAGCAAAAGCTATGCGGCAATCGCCAAAGCCATCCGCGTGTACTGCCCGGCCAAGCATGTACGCGCATCACTTGATCAACTTTTCGATAGCGTTGCCTTGAGCTGCATTGTCGGGAATGGCGACGCTCATTTGAAAAACTATGGATTGCTTTACTCCGAACCGACTCAGCGCGATGCGCGTCTGGCGCCGGCTTACGACATCGTCAACACCACGGCTTATATTCCGGAGGATGTTCTGGCTCTGGATCTGGCGGGCAACAAGTCGATGTTTGCCTCCCGACAGGGTTTGCTGGAGTTTGCCCACACCTGTGAGATCGAGGAGCCGAGGGCGCGCATTCAGCGATTGCTGGCCTCGGTTGAAGCGGTGCTTGCGCGCTATCCACAGTATCGGGAACAGGCGCCTCATGTGGTCAATGCCATTGAGCAAGCAGCAGCGCCGTTTACGCTGACTTTCGGGTGACGCGCACAAAACCATCACCTAAAAGAAACCCGCCTCACGGCGGGTTTCTTTCAAATCAGCTCAACACCCAGTCTCAATTGACCTTGGCGTTCAACTCACCCTTCAGATAACGCTGATACATGTTTTCCAGCGAGATCGGCTTGATCTTCGAAGCGTTGCCGGCAGTACCGAAGGCTTCGTAACGAGCGATACATACGTCGCGCATCGCCTTCACGGTTTCGCCGAAGAATTTACGTGGGTCGAACTCGCTCGGGTTGGTGGCCATCAGGCGACGCATGGCGCCGGTGGATGCCAGACGCAGGTCGGTGTCGATGTTGACCTTGCGCACGCCGTGCTTGATGCCTTCGACGATTTCTTCAACCGGTACGCCGTAGGTTTCTTTGATGTCGCCACCGTACTGGTTGATGATCGCCAGCCACTCTTGTGGAACCGACGAGGAACCGTGCATCACCAGGTGGGTGTTCGGGATGCGTTTGTGGATTTCCTTGATGCGGTCGATGGCCAGCACGTCGCCGGTAGGCGGCTTGGTGAACTTGTAGGCGCCGTGGCTGGTGCCGATGGCGATGGCCAGGGCGTCGACCTGAGTCTTTTTGACGAAGTCGGCGGCTTCTTCCGGGTCGGTCAGCATCTGGCTGTGATCCAGAACGCCTTCGGCGCCGATGCCGTCTTCTTCACCGGCCATGCCGGTTTCCAGGGAACCCAGGCAGCCCAGCTCACCTTCTACCGAAACGCCGCAGGCGTGAGCCATGGCAACGGTTTGTTGGGTCACGCGGACGTTGTATTCGTAATCGGTCGGGGTCTTGCCATCTTCGCCGAGGGAGCCATCCATCATTACCGAGCTGAAACCCAGTTGAATGGAACGCTGGCAGACGTCAGGGCTGGTGCCGTGGTCCTGGTGCATGCACACCGGGATATGCGGGAATTCTTCGATCGCGGCCAGGATCAGGTGACGCAGGAACGGCGCGCCGGCGTATTTGCGAGCGCCGGCCGAAGCCTGGACGATCACCGGGGAGTCAGTCTTGTCAGCGGCTTCCATGATGGCGCGCATCTGCTCAAGGTTGTTGACGTTGAAGGCTGGAACGCCGTAGCCGAACTCGGCTGCGTGGTCCAGCATCTGGCGCATGCTGATAAGTGCCATTGTGTGTCTCTCTCCCGGTTTGGGTCGTTAATCGTGCCAGCCTGCCGGAGCGGCGGCGGCTATTCAAGTGATTGCAGATCGGGGGTTGAGGCCCGGCCTGGTGATTCGATAAAGCAAAATCGTGTGTCCAGCTGACCTGTGGCGAGCGAGCTTGCTCGCGCCCGGCTGCGAAGCAGTCGTAAAACCTGTCAACACGGACAATCTGAAACACCGCGCTGCAAGGTTTTGGAATCGCTTCGCGCTCCAGAGGGAGCAAGCTCCCTCGCCACAAAGGCCATTGCCACAATGAATCTGCGGCGTATTCGATTACTGCGCTTTGCAGCCCCGACCGATCAGATCATTGGTAGCGACCCAGTAGACCAGGCCTTCATTACCCTTGATGTGAAACGCCAGCATGTTGTCGCTGTACAACGCGCCCGAGGCGCCCGGCTCTTCTTTCAGGCGATAGACCTGATCGCCGCCGCCCAGCCGTACATCGACTTCCTTCTGGCCGGCGTCGGTGTAGCGCCACAGCACCTTGGCCTGGCTGTCGCAGGTCCAGGTGGTCCAGTTGTCCACAGGAGCGGACGACTGGAACGGGTTCCACTGCGCGCAACCACCCAACAATCCCAGCGCCGCAACGGCGATCAAGCCTTTCATCCGTGTTCCTCGACCGGCAGCGCACGCCGCCGGCCCTGAGTTAAAGAGTCAGACCGGTCAAGGGCAACCATGTTCCTTGGCCGGGGTTTGCGTCTCGTATTTGTCCAGGCCTTCCGGCCCCGAGCGCTTGTTCAGCACCGGGTTGGTTTCGGCCTGCCAGTCGGCCTGGTAGCAGCCTTTCCGGTCCTCGCCGGGTGCCGGCTCAGGCGCTGCCTTCGGGTGACTCCCGCAGGCTGCCAATGTACCGGTCAGCAACAACAGCGCTAACGACTTGACCATCTGAACACTCCTTTGCCTGGTCAATCGGGCGGCCTCAGGCCTTGGCCCGGCTTTCCAGGACTTCAACGGCCGGCAGCACCTTGCCTTCGACGAATTCGAGGAACGCGCCACCGCCGGTGGAAATGTAGGAGATCTTTTCAGCCACGCCATATTTATCGATGGCCGCCAGGGTGTCGCCACCGCCGGCAATCGAGAACGCTGCGCTTTCGGCGATGGCCTCGGCCAGCACTTTGGTGCCGTTGCCGAACTGGTCGAATTCGAACACACCGACCGGACCGTTCCACAGGATGGTTTTCGACGACTTCAGCAGTTCGGCGAAGTTGGCCGCGGTTTGCGGGCCGATGTCGAGGATCATGTCGTCAGCGGCCACGTCACCGATCAGTTTCACCGTCGCTGCAGCACTTTCGGCAAATTCCTTGGCAACCACCACGTCCACCGGCAGCGGCACGCTGACCTTGGCGGCGATGGCGCGGGCGGTGTCCAGCAGGTCCGGCTCGTACAGCGATTTGCCGACCGGATGACCGGCTGCCGCGAGGAAGGTGTTGGCGATACCGCCGCCGACGATCAGTTGATCGCAGATCTGGCTCAGGCTGTTCAGCACGTCGAGTTTGGTCGAGACCTTGGAACCGGCAACGATGGCCGCCATCGGTTTGGCCGGATTGCCCAGGGCCTTGCCCAGTGCATCCAGTTCAGCGGCCAGGAGCGGGCCGGCAGCAGCGATCTTGGCGAACTTGGCCACACCGTGGGTCGAACCTTCGGCGCGGTGAGCAGTACCGAAAGCGTCCATCACGAACACGTCGCACAGGGCGGCGTATTGCCGGGCCAGTTCGTCGGCGTTCTTTTTCTCGCCCTTGTTGAAGCGCACGTTTTCGAACAGCACGATGTCGCCGGCCTTGACGTCAACGCCGCCCAGGTAGTCAGCCACCAGCGGCACTTCGCGGCCCAGGGCCTTGCTCAGGTAGTCGGCGACTGGCTTGAGGCTGTTCTCGGCGGAGAACTCGCCTTCGGTAGGACGCCCCAGGTGCGAGCAGACCATCACCGCCGCGCCTTTTTCCAGGGCCAGCTTGATGGTCGGCAGCGAAGCCAGGATACGCGCATCGCTGGTGACAACACCGTCCTTGACTGGGACGTTGAGGTCTTCGCGGATCAATACGCGCTTACCTTGCAGATCGAGGTCGGACATCTTCAACACGGTCATGGGTCGCACTTCCTACGGTTTTTTTGAAGTCGCTGTCTGCAGATAGTGTTCTGCAACATCCAGCATTCGGTTGGCAAAACCCCATTCGTTGTCGAACCAGGCCAGGATGTTCACCAGCCGGGGGCCGGAAACGCGGGTCTGACTGGCATCGACGATGGCCGAATGTGGGTCATGGTTGAAATCACAGCTTGCGTGAGGCAGTTCGGTGTAAGCCAACAGGCCCTTGAGCGGGCCGCTGGTGGCGGCGTCGCGCAGGATCCGGTTGACCTCATCGGCGTCGGTGTCGCTCGCGGTCTGCATCGTGATGTCGAGGCAGGACACGTTGACCGTCGGCACGCGTACGGCTTTGGCCTGGATTCGCCCGGCAAGTTCCGGCAGCAGGCGCTCGATGCCCCGCGCCAGACCGGTGGACACCGGGATCACCGACTGGAACGCCGAACGGGTGCGGCGCAGGTCTTCGTGGTGATAGGCGTCGATCACCGGCTGATCGTTCATCGCCGAGTGGATCGTGGTGATCGACACGAATTCCAGGCCGATCGCCTTGTCCAGCAGACGCAGCAGCGGCACGCCGCAGTTGGTGGTGCAGGAAGCGTTGGACACCAGCAGTTCGTCGCCGGTCAGGCAATCCTGATTGACGCCGTAAACGATGGTGGCGTCGACATCCGCCTCGCTGGCCATCGGCTGCGAGAACAGCACACGCGGCGCGCCGGCGTCGAGGAAACGCTGGCCGTCGTCACGGGTGTGCCAGGCGCCTGAGCATTCGAGCACCAGATCGACGCCCAGCGACGCCCAATCGATGCCTTCAGGGGTGGCACTGCGCAGGACTTTCACGCAGTTGCCATTGATATGCAGACAATCGCCGTCGACCCTCACTTCGCCGGGGAACCGACCGTGAGTGGAGTCGAAGCGTGTCAGGTATTCGATGCTGGCCATGTCGGCCAGATCGTTGATCGCGACAATCTCGAAGCCAGCCTTCTCGCCTCGCTCGAACAACGCACGCAAGACGCAACGACCAATCCGGCCGTAGCCGTTGAGTGCAACTTTGTAGGGACGCGGTTGAGGCATGGGGTTCTCGATTACCGTGGTGTATCAGTCAGAGCGATGTTGCCCGACCGACCGCCATCGCGGGCAAGCCCGCTCCCACAAGGATCTGCATCGCCCATGTGGGAGCGGGCTTGCCCGCGATGGTGTCAGTTAAGACGACACCTGATCTGTATCAGTCTTCCAGCAGCTCTTCAGCCTGACCCAGGATGTTTTCCAGGGTGAAGCCGAACTCTTCGAACAGAGCCGAAGCCGGAGCCGATTCGCCGTAGGTGGTCATGCCGATCACGCGACCTTCCAGACCCACGTACTTGAACCAGAAGTCGGCGTGAGCCGCTTCGATCGCGATACGCGCACCGACCTGCAACGGCAGGACCGATTGCTTGTAGCTGGCGTCCTGGGCATCGAACACGCTGGTGCATGGCATGGAAACCACGCGCACCTTGCGGCCCTGTGCGGTCAGTTTGTCGAAGGCCTGAACGGCCAGACCCACCTCCGAACCGGTGGCGATCAGGATCAGCTCAGGCTCGCCCGCGCAGTCCTTCAGCACGTAGCCACCACGGCTGATGTCGGCGATCTGGCCGGCATCGCGGGTCTGATGCTGCAGGTTCTGACGGGAGAAGATCAGCGCCGACGGACCGTCCTTGCGCTCCAGAGCGTTCTTCCAGGCCACCGCCGATTCAACGGCATCGGCCGGACGCCAGGTGTCGAGGTTCGGCGTGCTGCGCAGGCTGGTCAGTTGCTCGATCGGCTGGTGCGTCGGGCCGTCTTCGCCCAGACCGATGGAGTCGTGGGTGTAGACGTGGATCACGCGCTGCTTCATCAGGGCGGACATGCGCACCGCGTTGCGGGCGTATTCCATGAACATCAGGAAGGTCGCGCCGTAAGGCACCAGACCGCCGTGCAGGGCAACGCCGTTCATGATCGCGGTCATGCCGAATTCGCGCACGCCGTAGTACATGTAGTTGCCGCTCGCGTCTTCGGCGCTGACGCCTTTGCAGCCTTTCCACAGGGTCAGGTTGGAACCGGCCAGGTCGGCCGAACCGCCCAGCATTTCCGGCAGCAGCGGGCCGAACGCGTTCAGGGTGTTCTGGCTGGCTTTACGGCTGGCGATGGTTTCGCCCTTGGCCGCGACGTCAGCGATGTAGGCATCGGCCTTCTCGGAGAAATCGGCCGGCAACTCGCCGCTCAGGCGACGGATCAGCTCGTTGGCTTCGGTCGGGAACGCGGCGGAGTAGGCAGCGAAACGCTGGTCCCACTCGGCTTCGACCGCGCGGCCCTTTTCCTTGGCATCCCATTCGGCGTAGATGTCGGCCGGGATTTCGAACGGACCGTGGTTCCAGTTCAGCGCCTGACGGGTCAGGGCGATTTCCGCGTCACCCAGCGGGGCGCCGTGGCAATCTTCCTTGCCCTGCTTGTTCGGCGAACCGAAACCGATGGTGGTCTTGCAGCAGATCAGGGTCGGCAGCGGGCTCTTGCGAGCGGTCTCGATGGCGGTCTTGATCTCTTCCGGATCGTGACCGTCGACGTTGCGGATCACCTGCCAGTTGTAGGACTCGAAACGCTTCGGCGTGTCATCGGTGAACCAGCCTTCGACTTCGCCGTCGATGGAAATGCCGTTGTCATCGTAGAAGGCGATCAGTTTGCCCAGGCCCAAAGTGCCGGCCAGGGAAGCGACTTCGTGGGAAATGCCTTCCATCATGCAGCCATCACCCAGGAACACGTAGGTGTGGTGGTCGACGATGTTGTGGCCGGGACGGTTGAACTGTGCGCCCAGGACCTTTTCAGCCAGGGCGAAGCCCACGGCGTTGGCCAGGCCCTGACCCAGCGGGCCGGTGGTGGTTTCAACGCCCGGGGTGTAACCGAATTCCGGGTGGCCCGGGGTACGGCTGTGCAGTTGACGGAACTGCTTCAGGTCGTCGATCGACAGGTCGTAACCGGTCAGGTGCAGCAGCGAGTAGATCAACATCGAGCCGTGGCCGTTGGACAGCACGAAGCGGTCACGGTCGGCGAACGATGGATTGCTCGGATTGTGCTTGAGGTAGTCGCGCCAAAGCACTTCGGCGATATCTGCCATACCCATGGGGGCACCGGGATGGCCGCTGTTGGCTTTTTGCACGGCATCCATGCTGAGGGCACGAATGGCGTTGGCACGCTCACGACGGCTAGGCATCGCTGATCTCCTGGGTGTGAATGGATTGAAACGGAAAAAAGGAGGGCATTTTCCCTCACCCGAGCGCCTCGGGGCAATGACAGATAGTCATCCGGAGGCGTTTTTCCCATGGATAACATCGGTTTCGGTTGATGAAACCTTTCCGCTGTTCGTTTGTAGAGCTGGCCGGTCCGTGAGAAGTGCCATCCATCGAGCAATATCAAAACTTTTTGATATTGCCCTTGCGGTGTTTTTCGGCCATCACTAGACTGCGGCCCTATGAATTTACGTGTGCCTTCCATTCGCCATGACGATTGCGACGAGCTGGCGGCCCTGTGCAAGGCCGGCGGCGATCCGCTGCGGCTGAACGTATTGCGCGCCCTGGCCAACGATTCGTTCGGCGTACTGGAGCTGGCACAGATTTTCGGTATCGGTCAGTCCGGCATGAGCCACCACCTGAAGGTGCTGGCACAGGCGGATCTGGTGGCCACCCGCCGCGAAGGCAACGCGATTTTTTATCGCCGCGCCCTGCCCCATACCGAGCTGCTGGGCGGCAAGTTGCACAGCGCCCTGTTAGAAGAAGTCGACAATCTGGCGCTGCCGGACGATGTGCAGGCGCGCATTGGCCAGGTCCACGGACAACGGGCCGCTGCCAGCCAGGACTTTTTCGCCCGGGTTGCAGAAAAATTCCGCGCTCAGCAGGACTTGATTGCCGGCCTCCCGCAGTACCGCGACAGCGTGCTGGCCCTGCTCGACAAACTGAATTTCGATGGTGCAGCCTCGGCCATCGAAGTCGGCCCCGGCGATGGAGCATTCCTGCCGGAACTGGCACGCCGCTTCGGCACCGTAACCGCACTGGACAACAGCGCGGCGATGCTCGAACTGGCGCGACAGGTGTGTGAACGTGAAAAGCTGACTAACGTCAGCCTGCGATTGGCCGATGCATTGAATGGCACAAGCCTTCAGGCCGATTGCGTGGTACTGAACATGGTGTTGCACCATTTCGCTGCGCCGGCCGAAGCGCTCAAGCACATGGCCGGCCTGCTGCAACCGGGCGGTAGCCTGCTCGTGACAGAGTTATGCAGCCACAACCAGAGTTGGGCCAGGGAGGCCTGCGGTGATCTGTGGTTGGGGTTTGAACAGGACGATCTGGCCCGTTGGGCCACCGCTGCGGGACTCGTTCCCGGGGAAAGCCTCTATGTAGGCTTACGTAATGGTTTCCAGATCCAGGTCCGCCACTTTCAGCGGCCGGCTGGCGACACTCACCATCGGTAAATTCAGGAAAACATCGAGATGAGCGAATACTCCCTCTTCACCTCCGAGTCCGTGTCTGAAGGGCATCCGGACAAAATCGCCGACCAGATTTCCGATGCAGTGCTGGACGCCATCATCGCCCAGGACAAGCACGCACGCGTTGCCGTGGAAACCCTGGTCAAGACCGGCGTGGCCATCGTTGCCGGTGAAGTGACCACCAGTGCCTGGGTCGACCTGGAGCAGATCGTTCGTGACGTGATCTGCGACATCGGCTACACCAGCTCCGACGTCGGCTTCGACGGCGCCACCTGCGGCGTGATGAACATCATCGGCAAGCAGTCCCCTGACATCAACCAGGGTGTTGACCGTGCCAAGCCTGAAGACCAGGGCGCCGGCGACCAGGGCCTGATGTTCGGCTACGCCAGCAACGAAACCGACGTGCTGATGCCGGCACCGATCACTTTCTCGCACCAGCTGGTACAGCGCCAGGCCGAAGCCCGCAAATCGGGCCTGCTGCCATGGCTGCGTCCGGACGCCAAGTCGCAAGTGACCTGCCGTTACGAAGGCGGCAAGGTTGTCGGTATCGACGCCGTGGTGCTGTCGACCCAGCACAACCCTGAAGTGTCGTACAACGACCTGCGCGAAGGCGTGATGGAACTGATCGTCAAGCACGTACTGCCTGCCGAACTGCTGAGCAAGGACACCCAGTTCCACATCAACCCGACCGGCCAGTTCATCATCGGCGGCCCGGTAGGCGACTGCGGTCTGACCGGTCGCAAGATCATCGTCGACAGCTACGGCGGCATGGCCCGTCACGGCGGCGGCGCGTTCTCCGGCAAGGACCCATCCAAGGTTGACCGTTCGGCTGCCTATGCTGGCCGTTACGTTGCCAAGAACATCGTGGCTGCCGGCCTGGCCGAGCGTTGCGAGATCCAGGTTTCCTACGCGATCGGTGTGGCCCAGCCTACCTCGATCTCGCTGAACACCTTCGGCACCGGCAAGATCAGCGATGACAAGATCATCAAACTGGTCCGTGAAGTGTTCGACCTGCGTCCATACGCAATCACCACCATGCTCGACCTGCTGCACCCGATGTACCAGGACACCGCAGCCTACGGCCACTTCGGTCGTACACCGCAGACCAAGACTGTTGGCGAAGACACCTTCTCCACTTTCACCTGGGAAAAAACCGACCGCGCCGACGCCTTGCGTTCCGCTGCCGGCCTGTAAGCCTTCCCTGGCGGTACAGAAAAGCCCCGCACGGTTCGCGCCGTGCGGGGCTTTTTCATGGCCGCGAAACACCCGGCAAAACAGCCGTCCGGCCCGCTGGAAAATTCGGGCTAGCCTTCAGGTATCTCCCTGAGCAAGGACGCTCAAGATGCTTGCCACACTGCGCCTTTTTTGTATTTTCCTGTTGTTCTCCATCCACCTCGGCGCCTTCGCTGACGATTGCCCGGACTGGGCTGCCGACCGGGCCCGAAGCGAAATCGCCGCCCTGCAACAGCAGATCGATAGATGGGACGATGCTTATCACCGTGAAGGCCGCTCGCTGATTGCCGACGAACTTTATGACCAGTCCCGCATCCGGCTCGGCGAATGGCGCCAGTGCCTCGGACTGCCTTCACCGACCAAGCCATTAAGCACCGCATCAGGTCCGATCGCGCATCCAATCGCCCATACCGGCCTCGACAAGCTTCACGACGCAGCAAACGTCGAAGCATGGCTGCGTGACCGCAAGGAGGTCTGGGTACAACCCAAGGTCGATGGCGTGGCTGTCACGCTGATCTACCGCGCCGGGCGGTTGCAGCAGGCGATCAGTCGCGGTGACGGCGTTCGCGGGCAGGACTGGACGGCTTCGGCACAGAAGATCAACGCCGTTCCCCGACAGCTGACACAACCTCTGGATCTGTCGGTGCAGGGCGAACTCTATTGGCGACTCAATGACCATATCCAGGCCCGCACCGGCAGTGCCAACGCCCGTGCGACCGTTGCCGGCCTGATGGGACGCAAGGACTTGAGCGTCGAACAGGCAGCGGGTATCGGGCTTTTCGTATGGGATTGGCCGCTGGGACCGAACACCCTGAAAGAGCGAATCACCGGGCTGACGACACTGGGCTTCGCCACGACAGAACCTTACAGCCACCCTGTCAGCAGCCTTGCCGATGCGCAAAAGTGGCGCGATCACTGGTATCGCTCGCCACTACCGTTCGCCAGTGACGGCATCGTCTTGCGGCAGAGCCAGCGTCCTCCCGCCGAACGCTGGCAGGCGCGCCCACCCTATTGGGCCGTGGCCTGGAAATACCCGTTCGCCCAGGCATTGGCCGATGTGCGCAAGGTCGATTTCAAGGTCGGCCGCACCGGGCGTATCACTCCCGTGCTGGAACTGGCGCCGGTCAGGCTCGATGACCGCCAGATCACACGAGTCAGCGTCAGCTCTTTCAATCGTTGGCAGGAACTGGACATTCGTCCCGGTGATCAGGTGGCGATCAGCCTGGCTGGAATGACCATTCCGCGGCTCGACAGCGTTGTGCTGCGCAGCCCGGAGCGTGTCGAGCTCAAGGTGCCGCTCACAAGTGACTTTCACTCCCTGAGCTGCTGGCAGCCGACGCCCGGATGCGAGAGTCAATTCCTCGCGCGCCTGACCTGGCTTGGCGGCAAACAGGGACTGGCACTGCCCCATGTCGGTCGCGGTACGTGGGAGAAACTTCTGGATACAGGCCGCCTGAACAACCTGCTGGATTGGTTGGCCCTCGACGAGCCAGAGCTTGCTAAGATTGCCGGCCTCGGCGAGCGCAGCAGCGCCCGCCTGCTCCACAGTTTTCACAGCGCTCGCCAGCGGCCGTTCACCCAGTGGCTCAAGGCCCTCGGGCTGCCGCCGACCGGTCAGGCCTCTTTGGCTGATTCATGGCAAGCGTTGGCACAACGAAATACCGAACAATGGCAGGCAGAACCCGGAATCGGCCCCGGTCGCGCGGCGCAATTGAGCGCTTTTTTCCGCGACCCGCAGGTGCTGGCCCTGAGTGAAACCTTACGTGCCGCCGGAATCGACGGCTTCTGAACATGCATCCCGGCAAGCCGGGAACCCAACGGTCGCCGAAGCGCTCCAACAGCGCAGTGCTTTCCCGACCCGATTGCCTTTGCACATGGAGCTTTTATGAAATTTCTCGCACCGCTCGCCATGCTGACTCTTTGCGGCGTAATGGCCGCACCCGCGATGGCTGGCGAAGACGCCCCGGGCCTGACCGGTTGTGCCGCCAAGAAGCAAGGCATCATCAATCAGATCGAACAGGCCAAATCCCGTGGCAACGCTGACCAGCAGGCCGGCCTGGAAACCGCCCTGCGCGAAGTCACCGAACACTGCACCGATGCCGGCCTGAAGAAGGAACGCGAAAACAAGGTGCTCGATGCCAAGCATGAAGTGAGCAAGCGCCAGGCCGACCTCGACAAGGCCATGAAGAAAGGCGACCCGGAGAAGATCGACAAGCGCAAGAACAAGCTCGCCGAGTCGCGCAAGGAATTGCAGGACGCGCTGGACGAACTGGACAAGTAATTCGGCAGGCCATATGCGGTGACAGAGCTTTCTCCGTCACCGCGCCTCAGGATCAATGATCCCGAAACTCTTTATGACAGGCACTGCAGGCATCTTCGACCTTCTGCACCGCCGGCCCCAGGTTGCTGGCCTTGTACGGCTGAACCTGGCTGGCGATCACCAGTTCACCGGTGGCCGCCTCAAGGGTGCGGGCCATTTCCTGGAAACGTGCCTGTCGCTGCCAGACATCGTCCCTGGCGCTGGTGTGATCTTCTTCGCGCACCGACGGGAAATGCTTCCACGGTTCATGGGACAACGCATCGAGCTTGACCGCGCCTTCCGTGAATTTCGGTCCGTCGAAGGGGATGCGCCCGCGCAGCATGCCGCCCAGGTCTTCGCCGGTCTTGAGCATTTGCTTGAAGATCGCCTTGCGCTGGCCCAGCGGGGAATTCGGGTCGACACCGCCGCAGGCGGACAAGGTCAGACAGGCCAGCAATACAACAGAAAGTCTTTTAAGAGTCATGGTGGCTTCAGGTCACGGAATTCGGCGGCCAGTATCCTCGCGTCACCGCCAAACACCAATAGCCCTATTAATAATATGGGTTGCTGGCGCGCATGGAGCACGCCTGCAATCGACACAGGAAATTCTCCATGAACAGCCGTTTCAAGGCCTGGCGCCACCCGCTCGTCGCAACCCTGCCGCTGCTGGCGATCCTCGCCGGCTGCACCGGCGGCGACAGTGCCAAGCCGAAAACCCACGCACTGGCCACTTACTCCAGCGCCACCTGGGAATCTCTGCCTGCGGTTTCCGACAACGATCTGGTGGCCGGCTTCGGTTCGTGGCGCAGCGCCTGCACCCGACTCAAGGCTGACCCGATCTGGGGCGCCACCTGCGCGGCGGCGGCCAATGTGCCGCAAAGCGCTGGCGATATCCGCACGTTCCTCAAGCAACACCTCGATGTGTTTGGCTTGCGCGCCGAAAATGACAACCCCAACGGGCTGATCACCGGTTACTACGAACCGGTCTATCCCGGCAGCCTGACGCAAACCACCACCGCCAATGTGCCGGTGTACGGCGTGCCTGAAGACATGATCATCGTCTCCCTGGACAGCATTTACCCGGAGCTGAAAGGCAAGCGCCTGCGCGGACGACTTGAGGGCCGCGTGCTCAAACCTTACGACGACGCCGCGACCATCGAGAGCAAAGGCGTCAAGGCGCCCGTGGTGGCGTGGCTGACCGATCCGATGAACCTGCAATTTCTGCAGATCCAGGGCTCGGGGCGGATTCAGACCGATGACGGCCGACAACTGCGTATCGCCTACGCCGACCAGAACGGTCACCCATACCGTCCGATCGGACGCTGGCTGGTGGAACAGGGCGAACTGAAGAAAGAGGACGTGACCATGGGCGCGATCAGCAACTGGGCCAAGGCCAACCCGTCGCGCATCCCGGAACTGCTGGGCAGCAACCCGAGTTATGTGTTCTTCACCCGCAACCCGGACAGCAACGAAGGCCCGCGCGGTTCGTTGAATGTGCCACTGACCGCCGGTTACAGCGCGGCGGTGGATCGCAAGGTGATTCCGCTGGGCAGTCTGTTGTGGCTGTCGACCACACGCCCTGACGGTACGGCACTGGTACGCCCGGTGGCCGCGCAGGACACCGGCGGCGCAATTGCTGGCGAGGTTCGGGCGGATCTGTTCTGGGGCACCGGCGATGCCGCCGGGCAACTGGCCGGCGATATGAAGCAGCAGGGGCAGATCTGGATGCTCTGGCCGAAAGGCGCGGCGTTGCCGCAAGTGCCGCAGGTGGCCGACAAGCAGTAAGCGCTGCGCGAAGGATCGCCGGCCTCGTCAGCCTGCGATCCTTTCGGCTTCAGATTGAAACGAAGAAGAAACTGGCAATCAGCCCCATCCCGACAAACCACACCAGCGACCGCAGAATCGCCCAGTCCGCCAGATAGCAGATGATGTAAAGCAAGCGACTGGTGATGAACAGCACTGCCAGCACATTGACCGTCACCAATTGCGCGGTGCCCACCAGGTGCGCGACGATTACCGCCGCTGCAAAGGCCGGTGTCACTTCGAAACTGTTCAATTGCGCCGCGTGAGCCCGTCGGGCCACACCATTCAGGCTTTCAAGGAAGTCCCGGGGATCGTGATTGTCGCTCAGCCGGTAACCACCGACTGCCTTGGCCACGCCCGTGCACACATAGGGCAGAAAAATCGCAATGAAAACACACCACAGAGCCACCGTCATAACGCCGTCCTTCTTCGGTTTTTTGAGTGTTGGCGGGTCAGAACTTCATCACCAGCATGCCGATCAGCACCAGCCCACAGGCTAAGAGCCGCGGCCGGCCGAAAGGTTCTTTCAGGTAGCGCATACCGAACAGCACCACCAGGATCACGCTGATTTCACGCAATGCCGCAGCCTCGGCAATCGAACCCAGTTGCATCGCCCACAGCACCAGAGCGTAGCTGAACAACACGCAGAATCCGACCGCCAGCCCCAGCTTCCATTGTTCGCGCCAGAACAGCCTGAACGCCGGACGCCTGGCGACCCACGCCAGCAACGGGAAGGGCCATGCACTGAGCAGCGTGACCCAGACCAGATAATCCAGCGGATGCGACCAACGCCGCAAAGCCTGGCCATCGATGTAGGTGTAACAACCGATGCAGAGCCCGATCAGCGCCACCACCGGCAGCATTGACCATGGCAAGTGTTTCCCGCCACCGCCCTGCCAGAGCAGGCAGGCCATGCCCAGCGGGATCAGCATGATTCCGAAGATTTGCTGGGTGTTCAGTACTTCGCCGGCGAAGATCAGGGTCAGCGCCAGCACCACCAGCGGCGACAATCCGCGCATCAACGGATAGACCAGCCCCAGGTCGCCGACCCGATAGGCCTGGATCAACAGGTAGCGATACAGCAGCTCGAACGCCGCCGAGGCCAGAATCCACGGCCAGATCTCTGCCGGTGGCAAGCTTATGAAAGGAAACGCCAGCGCCACGAACAACAGCGCCACGGTGTCCATGCAGGCCACCACCAGCAGGCGCTCGGCGCTGAATTTGATCAGGGTATTCCATGCGGCGTGCAGCAACGCCGCCATCAACACCAGAGCTGTCGCCAGCACGTCCCGCTCCTTCATTCCTGTTGTTGAACCTGAGCCACTTGATCAGGTCTTTGCTTCGCGATGTGTCAGGCGATGTTTATACGTCAAGTGACCTCGATACACCCGGTTGTGCGCAGACAAAATCCCGAAAATCCTGCCCGGGAATACACAATTGTGCCCCCGCCCGGTGTCTACCCATCCAACCCTTGCGCCCACGAACCGGCGCGCTGTCTTTTCACCTCCCATCCAAAGGACCCCGGATGCTTGAACTTGTCGCCGCTTTCATCTGCCTCACCACCCTGCTCACCTTCGTGAATTTCCGCTTCATCGGTTTGCCTCCGACCATCGGTGTGATGGTGACCGCTCTGATGTTTTCCCTGCTGCTGCAAGGCCTGAGCCTGCTCGGTTATCCCGGCCTTGAAGAACGCGTGCAGCAACTGATCGGCCAGATCGACTTCGGTGATCTGCTGATGAACTGGATGCTGTCGTTCCTGCTGTTCGCCGGCGCCTTGCACGTCAACCTGAACGACCTGCGCAGCTACCGCTGGCCGATCGGCCTGCTGGCGACTATCGGCGTGCTGATCGCCACCGCCGTGATCGGCAGCCTCGCCTATTACATCTTCGCCCTGTTCGGCTGGCACGTGAGCTTCCTTTACTGCCTGTTGTTCGGCGCACTGATTTCCCCGACCGACCCGATCGCGGTGCTCGGTGTATTGCGTACCGCCAATGCCTCGAAACCGCTGAAAACCACAATCGTCGGCGAATCACTGTTCAACGACGGCACCGCCGTGGTGGTGTTCACCGTGTTGCTGGGCATCGCGCAACTGGGCGAAACTCCGACCGTCGGTGCCACCGCCCTGCTGTTTGCCCATGAAGCCATCGGCGGCGTGCTGTTCGGCGGGCTGATCGGTTACCTGGTCTACCTGATGATCAAAAGCATTGAGCAGCACCAGATTGAAGTGATGCTGACCCTGGCACTGGTAATCGGCGGTTCGGCGATGGCCACCGAGTTGCACGTGTCGGCGCCGATTGCGATGGTGGTCGCCGGTCTGATCATCGGTAACCTGGGCCGTAACCTGGCGATGAACGACATGACGCGCAAATACCTGGACGGCTTCTGGGAATTGCTCGACGACATGCTCAACGCCTTGCTGTTCGCACTGATCGGCCTGGAGCTGTTGCTACTGCCGTTCAACTGGCTGCACGTGGCAGCGGCAAGCCTGTTGGCGCTGGCGATTCTGCTGTCGCGCCTGCTCACCGTGGCACCGGCCATTGTCCTGCTGCGCCGCTGGCGCACGGTGCCGCGCGGCACTATTCGGATCCTGACCTGGGGCGGCTTGCGTGGCGGGGTTTCGGTGGCACTGGCACTGGCCTTGCCGCTGGGTCCGGAGCGCGATCTGCTGCTGAGCATCACCTACATCGTGGTGCTGTCATCGATCCTGTTGCAGGGCCTGACCATCGGCAAGCTGGTTCGGCACGCCACCCATGATGAACCGGCGACCACTGCCGGACCGGCGCACCACTGATCATTTTCTGATCTGCTGCGGATCGGGCTTTTCGGCCGGATCCGCAGACTCTTTCGGTGCGCCGCTTTCGCTGCGGATCTGCGCATGACTGATCAGGGCGAAGATGAAGCTGCCGCCGATGATGTTCCCCGCCAGGGTCGGCCCGGCAAACACCGCCCAGAAATCACGCCACGGCAACTCGCCGGCAAATACCAGATACGACACCTCCGCCGATCCAACCACGATGTGCGTGAAGTCACCCAGCGCCATAAGGTAGGTGATGAGGATGATGATCCACATCTTCGCGCTTTCCATGGACGGGATCATCCAGACCATGGTGGCAATCATCCAGCCGGAAACGATACCCTTGGCGAACATCTGGCTGGCATGGTTTTCCATGACCTTGCGACCGATTTCGAGGAAGGCGATGTCGGTCTTGCTGTCGAAGATCGGCAGTTCCAGCATCACATAGGCCACCAGAATCGTGCCGCACAGGTTACCGAACAGCACGACTGTCCAGAGCCGGATCAGCCGGCCGAGATTGCCGAGCGTCGGTTTGGTCATGACCGGCAGGACCGCGGTCAGGGTGTTTTCGGTGAACAGTTGCTGGCGAGCCAGAATCACCGCGAGGAAACCGGCGCAGTAGCCGAAGCTGGCGATCACCTTGAATTCGTCGCCCTCGGGCAGACGTGAATTGAGTAATCCCATGCCCATCAGCGACAGGCCCATGGTCAGCCCGGCCGCCAGCGCCGACCACCACAGCGCGGCGATGCTGCGCTCCAGTTCCTGATCGCCCTGTTTACGGATGATTTCATGCAGCACCGCCGCCCGGGGCGGCTGGTTTTTTTCGACTTCGTGCCGTTCCTTTGCCGAGAGGTCGGGGGTCTTGCCTTCTGTTGGTGTAGTCATGGCGTGGAGACCGTGGTGGGCATTTAGCTACGACCCCAGCGGTTCCCGGCTGTTCAGTAGGCAGATGAATCTACATTGCCTGCCACATCGCTTTCGCGAGCAGGCTCGCGAAGAAGGCCTCGCCGATGTCACTTGGTGACGAGTTCGTCATCCTTGAACTGGTCTTTGACGTACTTGATCTCGGTCCGCCCATGCGGCGCCGGCAGGCCGTCCTCGCCGAGGTTGACGAAGACCATCTTCTCGACGGTCAGGATGCTTTTGCGAGTGATCTTGTTGCGCACTTCGCAGGTCAGGGTGATCGAGGTGCGACCGAACTCGGTGGCGGTGATGCCCAGTTCGATGATGTCGCCCTGGCGCGAGGCACTGACGAAGTTGATCTCGGAAATGTACTTGGTCACCACGCGCTGGTTACCCAGTTGGACGATGGCGTAGATCGCCGCTTCTTCGTCGATCCAGCGCAGCAGGCTGCCGCCGAACAGGGTGCCGTTGGGGTTGAGGTCTTCGGGTTTTACCCACTTGCGGGTGTGGAAATTCATCTTCACTCCTGAGCGTCTTGCCGAATGATGGGGCCATCTTGGCAGACTGAGCGGTCATGCTCCATGAGCCTTCTACTATGGTCGCTATTAGCGATCTTCATTTGGCCGACAGAAACCCTTTGGAAGATCAGTCCAGACGGCTATAATCGCCCCCGTTTCAAAACGGTAACCTTCACTTGATACCGTTTTCCCGCCACCTGTCCGAGGGGCGCTGCAGCAGGTTCAACCTGTCAGGCTCGGATGGGGCGTTGACCGGCTCAGGCCGGACACTAAACGCACAACGGCGCCCATTCGCATACATTACGAATGGAGGCTCTCATGAGCGCTGTTATCACGCCTGCAGATTTTAACGATTACAAAGTTGCCGACATGTCCCTGGCTGCCTGGGGCCGTCGCGAAACCATCATCGCCGAGTCGGAAATGCCGGCCCTGATGGGTCTGCGCCGCAAGTACGCTTCCGAGCAGCCGCTCAAGGGCGCAAAAATCCTCGGCTGCATCCACATGACCATTCAGACCGCCGTGCTGATCGAAACCCTGGTTGCCCTGGGTGCCGAAGTGCGCTGGTCGTCCTGCAACATTTTCTCGACTCAGGATCAGGCCGCCGCGTCCATCGCCGCTGCCGGCATCCCGGTTTTCGCCTGGAAAGGTGAAACCGAAGAAGAGTACGAGTGGTGCCTGGAGCAGACCATCCTGAAGGATGGCAAGCCTTGGGATGCCAACATGATCCTCGACGACGGCGGCGACCTGACCGAGCTGCTGCACAAGAAATACCCACAGGTTCTGGACCGCGTTCACGGCGTGACCGAAGAAACCACCACCGGTGTTCACCGTCTGCTGGACATGCTGGCCAAGGGCGAACTGCGCATCCCGGCCATCAACGTCAACGACTCGGTGACCAAGTCCAAGAACGACAACAAGTACGGCTGCCGTCACAGCCTGAACGACGCCATCAAGCGCGGCACCGACCACCTGCTGTCCGGCAAGCAGGCGCTGGTCATCGGTTACGGTGACGTGGGCAAGGGTTCGGCCCAGTCCCTGCGTCAGGAAGGCATGATCGTCAAGGTCTCCGAAGTCGATCCGATCTGCGCCATGCAAGCCTGCATGGACGGTTTCGAACTGGTTTCGCCGTTCATCGACGGTATCAACGACGGCACCGAAGCGAGCATCGACAAGGCGCTGCTGGGCAAGATCGACCTGATCGTGACCACCACCGGCAACGTCAACGTTTGCGACGCAAACATGCTCAAAGCCCTGAAGAAGCGCGCCGTTGTCTGCAACATCGGTCACTTCGACAACGAAATCGACACCGCTTTCATGCGCAAGAACTGGGCATGGGAAGAAGTGAAGCCACAGGTACACAAGATCCACCGTACCGGCCCTGGCGCGTTCGATGCGCAGAACGACGACTACCTGATCCTGCTGGCCGAAGGCCGTCTGGTGAACCTGGGCAACGCCACCGGTCACCCGAGCCGCATCATGGACGGTTCGTTCGCCAACCAGGTTCTGGCACAGATCTTCCTGTTCGGCCAGAAGTACGCCGACCTGTCGCCAGCCCAGAAAGCCGAGCGTCTGACCGTTGAAGTACTGCCGAAGAAACTCGACGAAGAAGTGGCCCTGGAAATGGTTCGTGGCTTCGGTGGCGTGGTCACCAAACTGACCAAGCAACAGGCTGACTACATCGGCGTGACCGTCGAAGGCCCGTTCAAGCCGCACGCTTACCGCTACTAAGTAACCGGCTGTTTTATCTGTCGGACTGGCTTGTTGTGGCGAGGAAGGGGGGTCGCTCCCCTGTGCCGCGGGGGCGCCCCCCCTTTTTTTGTGTGCGGCCGCCCCCCCGGGCGGAACCCCCCGCCCCCCCAAACACACT
>NZ_JBJJMM010000040.1:0-42515 GCF_046231795.1 Pseudomonas sp. KCJK9016
TTCCTTCGCTCCGGGATTCATCCGGGGGGCATCGCCTACGGTTTGCTTCGCTGCACCTCCTCTCGATGTGTTTGGCTTCGCCAAACGGTCGCTGCGCTCCCACCCCCGGATGAATCCCTCCACTCAGCCTTCCGATGTCGCCCGAAGATCAAAAAGCGGTACTCGAGCTAACGCTCATTGTGTTGAGTGGTGGAAAGCCAAAACCAAAACATTGATCGTTCCCACGCTCCGCGTTCCATTTCTGAAGGCAACAAAAAAGGCGTGATCCTCTCGAATCACGCCTCTTTCATTACCACGATCTATCAGCTGCCCAGCGCCTTCGATGCCAGCCAGAACAGGCCGGCCGACAGGGCCACGGTGGCCGGCAGGGTCAGGACCCAGGCCAGCAGGATGGTTTTCACAGTGCCGCTGTGCAGGCCGCTTTTGTTGGCGACCATGGTGCCGGCCACGCCCGAGGACAGGACGTGGGTGGTGGACACCGGCAGGCTGAAGATGTTGGCCAGGCCGATCATGCTCGCGGCAGTGATCTGCGCCGACATGCCCTGGGCATAGGTCATGCCTTGCTTGCCGATTTTCTCGCCGATGGTCAGGACCACGCGTTTCCAGCCGATCATGGTACCCAGACCCAAGGCCAGGGCGACTGCCAGAATCACCCAGAACGGGGCATATTCGGTGGTGGTGGTCAGGTCTTTGCGCAGCTTGTCGAGGTCGGCTTTTTCACGCGCTTCCAGCCCCGGGAGTTTGGCGACTTTCTTCGCTGTATCGTCCAGACACAGCAGGTAGCGACGCACTTCGATGCGGCTTTCCGCCGGCAGCGAGTGGTAGTCCGATACACCTTTGAGGGTGTGGAGCAGGGCGGAAATGGTCGGTTCGGTCTGCTGCGGGTTGCAGCGGAATTTTTCCGGCAGGTCGCCTTCCACGCTTTTGCCCAGGGCCAGGAACTCGCCGAGGGAAGAAGCGTTGCGCTGGTAGAACTGGCTCAGGTGCAGGGTCGCATCCCGGGTACGTTCGATCTGGTAGGTGGTGCTGTTCAGGTCGAGCACGAACTGCGCAGGGACGATACCGATCAGTACCAGCATGATCAGGCCGATGCCTTTCTGACCGTCGTTGGAGCCGTGCACGAAGCTCATGGCCATTGCGGACATTACCAGCACCAGACGATTCCAGAACGGCGGGTGTTTTTTGTCGTCGATCTTGCGGCGCTGTTCCGGCGTCTTGTGCATTTTCGACAGCGGGCGCCACCATTTCAGGCCGATCAGCACCAGGGCGGCGACCAGGAAGCCAGCCATCGGCGAGAACACCAGCGAAGCACCGATATCGATCGCTTTCTGCCAGTTCACGCCATCACCCAGCGGAATATCGTTGATCAGGGCGTTGGCCAGGCCGACACCGAGGATCGAGCCGATCAGGGTGTGGGAACTGGAAGCCGGGATACCGAAGTACCAGGTACCCAGGTTCCAGGCGATGGCGGCGGCGAGCAGCGAGAACACCATGGCCAGGCCGTGGCCGGTATTCACGTTGATCAACAGTTCTACCGGCAGCAGATGGACAATGGCATACGCCACGCCGACGCCGCCCAGCAATACGCCGAGGAAGTTGAACACGCCCGAGAAGAACACCGCCAGATGAGGCGGCATCGCTTTGGTGTAGATAACAGTGGCTACCGCGTTAGCGGTGTCATGAAATCCATTGATGAACTCGAAGGCGAGGACAAATGTCAGGGCGAGCAGGAGGCTCACAAGCACCCAGGCATCCAGTCCGCTGAATAAATCGATCATGAAGGTTTTCTGACCCGGTCATAAGGGGGCGCGATTATGCCAGAAAAGACTGGAAATCGATCCCCTACCTGCTCATCGGTCACCTTCTTCGCTCAATTAATTTGTATCAAGGTGCATTGCCCGAGCATTTTGCAGGGTTTTGCAACCTGTTGATTCAATTGGGAAAAACGTAAAGAGGTGGCGAACCGACGGGTGTCCGGGAGGGGGCGGAATCTTGTATGAAAAAACTGAAAGACGTGTCTGACATGCTCCAGACCCGCGCAATACGGGGAAGCTGGCCGCTGCCCGCGGGTAGCGGGCGCGCAAGGCCTCGTCAGTCCACCGTGCTTGTAACCCGGTGAGTACGCTGACCTTCGAAAGATACAAAGGACGACTTCAAGGCTCTTCGGCTTTGAGTTCCTTTTCCATCTTCTGCAGTTCCTGCTGGAAGACCTGATCCTGAACAGTGGCGCGTTTGCGCCAGGGTTTGCGTTCCGGTTCGGGCTGGGCGGCGTAGGTGGTGACTTCCCCGCCGTAAACTTCCTTGTAACGTTGTTCCTGGCGCTCAAGTTCCGCGCGCAGTTCGTCTTTCGTCACAGTGCTACCTGTATGAGTTGAGATAAATGTCTGGTGAAACGCACTGCAACGAATCGATTGACCGGTTCGCCGACAAGTCACTGCTCTAACGGGCAGCGGTGCAATCGGCAAAGTGGCCAGGACTTCCATGTTGCAGGCGGCTACGACACCAGATTAAAACTGACGCAGCATCAGTTTCCGGTTTTCAGCGAGCGCGCTGGCGGTGCACGAGTGATGAACGTCAGGCGCTGGCCGGGCTGAATGCAACGGACATTGCTTCAGCGAATGGTGTCGGCGGCAGATAAAAGCGCGACGCCATTAAGGGGCATTATAGCGGCCGATTCGGGATTGACTATCTTTGCCAAGTTAAAAACGGTTCCGGATGTGTGATTGTTTTGTGACTCGCAATTGTCAGCAGTAGTTGCGACCTTGTTCACCAGTGATGTGTTTCTGGCGCCAATAGCCGAACAACTAAGGGTCCGGACCCGGAAGTAAGGAGTTGTTAAAAATCGTCGGCCTGTGGCCTGTGGGTCAATTGCGATTATCGGTCGGTGGTTCGATAATCGCCCGAAGTTGGCAGGCTGGTGCTTGTGCATCGGTTCCCGAGCCGCTTGTATAGCCGTCGATCCGTACAGGAAAAAAGGTCCCCGACATGAACGATCAAATGCGCAATTCCTTTACGTCAGTGGCGCCGCCGATCGTTGCCTCTCCGGCCAAGCGCATCCAGGCCATGACCGGCGATCCTGACTTCATGACCTCCCTGGCCCGCGGCCTGGCGGTGGTGCAGGCGTTTCAGGAGCGCAAACGTCACCTGACCATCGCCCAGATCAGTCACCGTACGGAAATCCCCCGCGCCGCCGTGCGCCGTTGCCTGCACACGCTGATCAAACTCGGCTACGCCACCACTGACGGCCGTACTTACTCTCTGTTGCCCAAAGTGCTGACCCTCGGTCACGCCTATCTGTCGTCGACGCCGCTGGCCGTCTCCGCCCAACCGTACCTCGACCGCATGAGCGAGCAACTGCATGAAGCCTGCAACATGGCCACGCTGGAAGGGGACGACATCCTTTATATCGCACGTTCGGCCACGACCCAGCGCCTGATCTCGGTGGATCTGTCAGTGGGCGGGCGGCTGCCGGCGTATTGCACGTCCATGGGCCGGATCCTGCTGGCGGCGCTGGACGACACCTCGCTGCGCGAATACCTCGACCACGCCGAACTGGTGGCCAAGACCAGTCGTACGTTGCACACCCCCGAGTCCTTGCTCGCCTGTCTGCAAGAGGTACGGCAGCAAGGCTGGTGCATCGTCGATCAGGAACTGGAGCAGGGCCTGCGTTCGATCGCGGTGCCGGTGTACGACGCTTCCGGCCAGGTGGTGGCCGCACTCAATGTCAGCACTCATGCCGGTCGCGTCAGTCGGAGCGAACTGGAACAACGTTTTCTGCCGGGCCTGTTGAGCGCCAGCCGCGACCTCAGCGCGCAGTTGTTCGCCTGATGAAGCTGTTCGATAAACGCACAGAGTTGCGTTTATCGAATTGACGCTAAAACCCTCGGATCATTAATGTCGCGGCAGCGTCATCCGGCACCGCAGTGAGTGAGCCCGCCGGATCGTCGACTTCCATAATAATGACAAGAGGCAACTTCCCATGTGCACGTTCCCCGACTGTCGCCGTTCCCGGTCCTGTTGCCGATTTCAGCGCAACGCCTGATTCCCTCCTTATAGACTTGTGTCCGTGCCGGTCATCGGCCGGTCGCCGTTCGACTGCGTTTTCTGCGTGGAATAAAAATAATGAACCAGCCTCAGTCCGCTGTAGGTCACTGCCTCGACGTGCAGTCCTTCATCAATGCCCAACCGATCTCGCGCTATCAGTGGCGCGTGGTGATTCTGTGTTTCCTGATTGTCTTCCTCGATGGCCTCGACACCGCGGCCATGGGTTTCATTGCGCCGGCCTTGTCCCAGGATTGGGGCATCGACCGCGCCAGCCTCGGCCCGGTGATGAGCGCCGCGCTGATCGGCATGGTCTTCGGCGCATTGGGCTCCGGGCCATTGGCTGACCGCTTCGGAAGAAAAGTCGTTCTGGTCGGCGCGGTTTTTCTGTTCGGTGCCTTCAGCCTGGCTTCGGCCTACGCCACCAGTGTCGAGCAATTGCTGGTGCTGCGTTTCCTCACCGGGCTGGGACTGGGCGCGGGCATGCCGAACGCCACCACGCTGTTGTCGGAATACACTCCGGAGCGCAAGAAGTCGCTTTTGGTGACCAGCATGTTCTGTGGGTTCAACCTTGGCATGGCCGGTGGCGGATTCATTTCGGCCAAGCTGATTCCGGCGTTCGGCTGGCACAGTCTGTTGCTGATCGGCGGAATCCTGCCGTTGATCCTCGCCGGGGTATTGCTGGCCTGGTTGCCGGAATCGGCGCGCTATCTGGTGGTACGCAATCGCGGCACGGACAAGGTGCGCAAGACACTCGCACCGATCGACCCGGCCATCGTCGCCCAGGCGGCGAGCTTCAGCGTGCCGGAACAGAAAACCGTAAAAGCCCGCAATGTGTTCGCGGTGATTTTCTCCGGCACCTACAGCGTCGGGACATTGCTGCTGTGGCTGACTTACTTCATGGGCCTGGTGATTGTTTATCTGTTGACCAGTTGGCTGCCGACCCTCATGCGTGACAGCGGCGCGAGCATGGAGCAGGCGGCCTTCATCGGCGCGCTGTTCCAGTTCGGCGGGGTGTTGAGCGCAGTGGGCGTAGGCTGGGCGATGGACCGGTTCAATCCGCACAAGGTCATCGGCATTTTCTATCTGCTGGCCGGGGTGTTTGCCTACGCGGTCGGGCAAAGCCTGGGCAACATCACGTTGCTGGCCACGCTGGTACTGGTGGCGGGCATGTGCGTCAACGGCGCGCAATCGGCAATGCCGTCGCTGGCGGCGCGGTTTTATCCGACCCAGGGCCGTGCGACAGGAGTGTCGTGGATGCTGGGGATCGGCCGCTTCGGTGCGATTCTCGGTGCATGGATGGGCGCGACCCTGCTGGGCCTGGGCTGGAACTTCGAACAAGTGCTGACGGCACTGGTGATCCCGGCGGGGCTGGCGACAGCAGCGGTGGTCATCAAGGGCCTGGTCAGTCACGCGGACGCAACCTGATATCAAGATGGATCGTCCCGCACCCGGGGCGATCATTAGGTTGATAACAATCTGTTCGATAAACGAACACTCAGTCGATTATCGGATTGTTTGGCGAAAATCAGCGGCTTAATCTTCAGTGACTCCGGCGCATGACCTCGCGCCTTTTTTATCACTGGCGATTCACTGGAAAAACGGGAGCCCGCTCCATGGCTGAGATTCTTTCGCTGCACGACGCGGTGAAGCGATTCGTCAACGACGGCGACACCGTCGCGCTCGAAGGCTTCACGCACCTGATCCCTACGGCGGCGGGTCATGAAATCATTCGTCAGGGCAAGAAAGATCTGACCCTGGTGCGGATGACCCCTGACCTGATCTATGACCAACTGATCGGTGCCGGTTGCGCCCGCAAACTGATCTTCTCCTGGGGCGGCAACCCGGGTGTGGGTTCGCTGCATCGCCTGCGAGACGCGGTCGAGAAACAATGGCCTCATGCGCTGGAAATCGAAGAGCACAGCCACGCCGACCTCGCCAACGCCTACGTCGCCGGTGCCTCCGGTCTGCCATTCGCGGTGCTGCGGGCCTACGCCGGTTCGGATCTGCCGAAGGTCAACCCGCTGATCAAATCCGTCACTTGCCCGTTCACCGGTGAAGTGCTGGCCGCCGTGCCTTCGGTGCGTCCGGACGTCACCGTGATCCACGCCCAGAAAGCCGACCGTCAGGGCAACGTGCTGCTGTGGGGCATCCTCGGTGTGCAGAAAGAAGCCGCACTGGCCGCCAGGCGTTGCATCGTCACCGTCGAAGAAATCGTCGACAACCTCGACGCGCCGATGAACGCCTGTGTGCTGCCGACCTGGGCCTTGAGCGCGGTCTGCCATGTACCCGGTGGCGCGCATCCGTCCTACGCCCACGGTTACACCGAGCGTGACAACCGTTTCTATCAGGCGTGGGATCCGATCGCCCGCGACCGTGAGACGTTTACCGCATGGATCAACGAATACATCCATGGCTGCGCTGACTTCAGCGAGTTTCAGGCCAGATTGGCCGCTGCTTCGGAGGCCAAATAATGACGTACACCACCAACGAAATGATGACCGTCGCCGCGGCCCGTCGCCTGAAGAACGGCTCGGTGTGCTTCGTCGGTATCGGCCTGCCGTCGAAAGCCGCCAACCTGGCACGCCTGACCTCGTCACCGGACGTGGTGCTGATCTACGAGTCGGGCCCGATCGGCGCCAAACCCAGTGTGTTGCCACTGTCGATCGGTGACGGCGAGCTGGCGGAAACCGCCGACACCGTCGTGCCGACCGCCGAGATTTTTCGCTACTGGCTGCAGGGCGGGCGCATCGATGTCGGTTTCCTGGGTGCAGCGCAGGTCGACCGTTTCGGCAACATCAACACCACGGTGGTCGGTGATTATCACCAGCCGAAGGTCCGGCTGCCGGGTGCCGGTGGCGCGCCGGAAATTGCCGGTTCCGCCAAAAGCGTGCTGATCATTCTCAAGCAGTCGGCGCGTTCGTTTGTCGACAAGCTCGATTTCATTACCTCGGTCGGCCATGGCGAGGGCGGCGATTCGCGCAAACGTCTGGGCCTGCCGGGTGCCGGTCCGGTCGGCATCATCACCGACCTGTGCATCATGGAACCGGAAGCGGGCACCAACGAGTTCGTGGTGACCGCCCTGCATCCGGGCGTGACCCGTGAGAAAGTGGTCGCCGCCACCGGTTGGGCGATCCGGTTCGCCGACAGCGTTGCGGTCACTGCCGAACCGACCGAGGTGGAGCTGACGGCTCTGCGCGATCTTGAGGCCCGCACTGCAGCGGCCCACGGCCAGGCTCCGGGAGAAGCATGATGCGTGACGTTTATATCTGCGATGCGATTCGTACCCCCATCGGTCGTTTCGGTGGCGGTCTGGCGGCGGTGCGCGCTGATGACCTGGCAGCGGTGCCGATCAAGGCCCTGATGGAACGCAATCCGTCGGTGGACTGGAACGCCCTCGACGAAGTGTTCCTCGGTTGTGCCAACCAGGCCGGCGAAGACAACCGCAACGTGGCGCGCATGGCGCTGCTGCTGGCCGGGCTGCCGGAGAGCGTGCCCGGTGTCACCCTCAATCGTCTTTGCGCATCGGGCATGGACGCCATCGGCACCGCGTTCCGCGCTATCGCCAGCGGCGAAATGGAGCTGGCGATTGCCGGTGGCGTCGAGTCGATGTCCCGCGCACCGTTCGTGATGGGCAAGGCTGACGCGGCGTTCTCGCGCAACATGAAACTGGAAGACACCACCATCGGCTGGCGTTTCATCAACCCGCTGATGAAGGCGCAGTACGGCGTCGACGCGATGCCGCAGACCGCCGATAACGTCGCCGACGACTATAAAGTGTCGCGCGAGGATCAGGACGCGTTCGCCCTGCGCAGTCAGCAACGCACGGCCGCCGCCCAGGCTGCCGGCTACTTTGCCGAAGAGATCGTCGAAGTGCGGATCGCCCACAAGAAAGGCGAAACCGTGGTCAGCCAGGATGAACATCCCCGCGCCGACACGACACTTGAAGCGCTGAGCAAACTGAAACCGGTCAACGGCCCGGACAAGACCGTCACCGCCGGCAACGCGTCGGGTGTGAATGACGGTGCCGCCGCGCTGATCCTGGCCAGCGCCGAAGCGGTGAAAAAACACGGCCTGACCGCCCGTGCCAAAGTGCTGGGCATGGCCAGCGCCGGGGTCGCTCCACGGGTGATGGGCATCGGCCCGGTGCCGGCGGTGCGCAAGCTTACCGAGCGCCTCGGTGTGGCGGTCAGCGATTTCGATGTGATCGAACTCAACGAAGCCTTCGCCAGCCAGGGGCTGGCGGTATTGCGTGAACTGGGGCTGGCGGATGACGCAGCCCAGGTCAACCCGAACGGTGGCGCGATTGCCCTTGGTCATCCGCTGGGCATGAGCGGCGCGCGTCTGGTGCTGACCGCGCTGCATCATCTGGAAAAGACCGGTGGCAAGAAAGGTCTGGCGACCATGTGCGTCGGTGTCGGCCAGGGTCTGGCCCTGGCCATCGAACGCGTCTGACGCAAGCCGTGACGAAAAAGAACAGAGGAAAGCGAAATGACTGACAAGCCTGGTTACCGCCGCCCGCAGGAAGGCACCCAGCCGCCGTACCTGCACCCGACCTATCAATCCACCAATCTGCGCTCGCCGTCCAAACCGTTGGTGTTTCTGCCGCATTCGCTGTCGGAAATCACCGGCCCGACCATCGGTGCCGAGCGTGTGGCCGAAACTGACAACGATCTGACCGCCCAGCATGCCGGCGAACCCTTGGGCGAGCGGATCATCATTCATGGCCGCGTGCTCGACGAAGACGGTCTGCCGGTGCCGGGAATTCTCGTGGAAATCTGGCAGGCCAACGCCGCCGGTCGCTACAACCACGCTCGCGATCTGCACGACGCGCCGCTGGACCCGAACTTCACCGGAACCGGCCGCACCGTGACCGATGCCGACGGCTGGTACCAGTTCCAGACCATCAAGCCCGGCGCCTATCCATGGGGCAATCACCACAACGCCTGGCGCCCGGCGCACGTGCATTTCTCGCTGTTCGGGCCGAGCATCCTGACGCGCCTGGTCACGCAGATGTATTTCCCGGGCGATCCGCTGCTGGCGTACGACCCGATCTACAACTGCGTGCCGGACACCTCGGCCAAGGAACGCCTGATCGCTGCCTTCGATCTGGAAAAAACCATTCCGTCCTACGCCCTCGCTTATCGCTGGGACATCGTGTTGCGCGGCCGCGAAGCCACGCCGATGGAGAAATGAGATGACCCTGATTGCGACCACGTCCCACACTGTCGGGCCGTATTACCACATCGGCCTGACCTGGCTGAACCGCGAAAACCTCGCCAGTGCGCTGACCCTCGGCGAGCGTGTGGCGATCACCGGACAAGTGCTGGACGGCAACGGCGATGTCGTCAACGATGCCATGCTCGAAGTCTGGCAGGCCAACGCTGCCGGTAAATATGCCCACCCGGAAGACCAGCAGGCCAAGCCGCTCGACCCGAATTTCGACGGTTTCGGCCGGGTGCCGGTAGATGCCGAAGGGCGGTTTCGTTTCACCACGATCAAACCCGGTACGGTCGAAGGCCTGAAAGGCACGACCCAGGCGCCGCATCTGGTGGTGCTGGTGTTCGCTCGCGGCCTGGTGAAACACCTGCTGACCCGGATCTACTTCGAAGGCGATCCGGCGAACGTCAATGATCCGCTGCTCGAATGCGTGCCGGCCGAGCGCCGCACCACGTTGCTGGCCAAGCCGGATGCAGAGGGCGTTTATCAGTGGAATGTGATCCTGCAGGGCACTGATGCGGAAACCGTGTTCTTCGATTATTGATCCGACACGAATCCTGTGGGAGCGGGCAAGCCCGCTCCCACAGGGATTTGCAGCGCATGAGTATCTGTGGAACGGGACTGTTGCGAAGTGTGTCTAGACTTTCACGTGTCCCCTTCGAGTAAATAACAATGACAACTACCACCACTCACTACACTGGCGAAGAGCGCAGCAAGCGCATCTTCGCGATTGTCGGCGCCTCCTCGGGCAACCTGGTCGAATGGTTCGACTTCTACGTCTACGCCTTCTGCGCGATCTACTTCGCCCCGGCGTTCTTCCCCTCGGACAATCCCACGGTGCAGCTGGTCAACACCGCCGGCGTGTTCGCGGCCGGTTTTCTGATGCGCCCGATCGGCGGCTGGATTTTCGGTCGGGTGGCGGACAAACACGGGCGCAAGAACTCGATGCTGATTTCGATTCTGATGATGTGCTTCGGCTCGTTGCTCATCGCCTGTCTGCCGACCTACAACAGCATCGGCGTCTGGGCGCCGTTGCTGTTGCTGTTCGCGCGTCTGCTGCAAGGCTTGTCGGTGGGCGGCGAGTACGGCGCCACGGCAACGTACATGAGCGAAGTGGCACTCAAGGGGCAGCGCGGGTTCTTCGCTTCGTTCCAGTACGTGACCCTGATTGGCGGGCAACTGCTGGCGGTGCTGGTGGTGGTGATCCTGCAGCAGTTCCTCTCCGAAGACGAACTGCGGGCCTACGGCTGGCGGATTCCGTTTGTGGTCGGCGCGGTGGCGGCGCTGATTTCGCTGTTCCTGCGTCGCACGCTGAAAGAAACCACCAACAAGGAAACCCGTGAGCACAAGGACGCCGGCAGCATCGGTGCGTTGTTCCGCGATCACAAGGCTGCATTCATCACCGTGCTGGGTTATACCGCCGGCGGCTCGCTGATTTTCTACACCTTCACCACCTACATGCAGAAGTACCTGGTGAACACCGCCGGCATGCACGCCAAGACCGCCAGCTTCATCATGACCGGCGCGCTCTTCTTATATATGTGCATGCAACCGCTGTTCGGCATGCTCGCCGACAGGATCGGGCGGCGTAACTCGATGCTCTGGTTTGGCGCCCTCGGCACGCTGTTCACCGTGCCGATCCTGCTGAGCCTGAAAAGCGTCAGCAGTCCGGTCCTGGCCTTCGTGCTGATTACCGTGGCGCTGGCGATCGTCAGTTTCTACACCTCGATCAGCGGCCTGGTAAAAGCCGAAATGTTCCCGCCGGAAGTGCGCGCCCTTGGCGTCGGCCTGGCGTATGCGGTGGCCAACGCGATCTTCGGCGGCTCTGCGGAATACGTGGCCCTGAGCCTGAAAGCCGGGGGCATGGAAAACGCCTTCTACTGGTATGTCACGGTGATGATGGCGGTGGCGTTCCTGTTCAGCCTGCGTCTGCCGAAGCAGGCGGCGTACTTGCATCACGATCTCTAAACCGAAGTGCGCGGGCCGCGATGGCCCGCGCCGGCAAGGACTGTTTATGACTCAGCGACCGGGCAATCAATTGTTCGATGCCTACTTCACTGCCCGCGAAATGCGCGACGTGTTCTGCGATCAGGGCCGGGTGCAGGCGATACTCGATTTTGAAGCCGCTCTGGCCCGGGCCGAAGCGCGGGTCGGGGTGATTCCGGCGAGTGCGGTAGCCTCCATCGAAAACGCCTGCCGCGCCGGGCTGTTCGATTTCGCCGCGTTGGGCGAAGCCATCGCCACAGCGGGCAATTCGGCGATTCCGCTGGTCAAGGCGTTGGGCAAGCGAATTGCCGCGACAGATGTCGAGGCCGAGCGCTACGTGCATCTGGGCGCCACCAGCCAGGACGTGATGGATTCCGGGCTGGTGCTGCAATTGCGTCAGGCGCTGGAATTGATTGAAGGGGAATTGGCGCAACTGGCCGACGCCCTCGCCACTCAGGCACAGCGCCACGCCGCGACGCCCATGGCCGGGCGGACTTGGCTGCAACACGCGACGCCGGTGACACTTGGCATGAAGATCGCCGGCTGGCTCGGTGCCGTGACCCGCAGCCGTCAGCGTCTGCGCGAACTCAAGCCGCGCCTGCTGGTACTGCAATTCGGCGGTGCATCCGGCACCCTGGCGGCGCTGGGCGAACAGGCGTTGCCGATTGCCCGTGCCCTGGCCGAAGAACTGAATCTGACCCTGCCCGAACAACCCTGGCACACCCAGCGTGATCGCATCGTCGAGTTCGGCGCGGTCCTCGGGTTGATCGCCGGCAGCCTCGGCAAACTGGGCCGCGACATCAGCCTGTTGATGCAGACCGAAGCGGCGGAAGTGTTCGAACCGTCGGCACCGGGCAAGGGCGGTTCCTCGACCATGCCGCACAAGCGCAACCCGGTGGGCGCGGCGGTACTGATCGGCGCGGCGACCCGTGTGCCGGGTCTGGTCTCGACCCTGTTCAGTGCCATGCCCCAGGAACACGAACGCAGCCTCGGCCTGTGGCATGCCGAATGGGAAACCCTGCCGGAAATCTGCGGCCTGGTGTCGGGCGCGCTGCAACAGGCACGGCTGTTGGCCGAAGGGCTTGAGGTCGATGCCGCACGCATGACCCGCAACCTCGAATTGACTCAAGGTCTGGTGCTGGCCGAAGCGGTGAGCATCGTCCTCGCGCAACGGGTCGGCCGCGACACTGCGCATCATCTGCTCGAACAGTGCTGCAAACGGGCAGTGGCCGAACAACGCCATTTGCGTGCGGTTCTCGGCGACGAGCCGCAAGTGACCGCGCAACTGAGCGCAGCCGAACTGGATCATCTGCTCGATCCTGCCCATTACCTCGGTCAGGCGCAGGGCTGGGTCGAGCGGGCTGTGGCCGAGCACAACGCATTGTCTGACTGAAAGGAGAGGGCTGTGGCTTTCGTTCAACTCGCCGATGGCGAACTGCATTACACCTTGGAAGGTCCGGCCGGTGCGCCAGTGCTGGTGCTGTCGAACTCGCTGGGCACCGACCTGCACATGTGGGACGCCCAGATGCCGGCGTTCACCGAGCACTTTTGTGTGCTGCGTTTCGACACTCGCGGTCACGGCCGGTCGCTGGTGACGCCGGGCCCCTACAGCATTGAGCAACTGGGCCGCGACGTGCTGGCGCTGCTGGATGCGCTGCACATCGAACGTGCGCATTTCTGTGGTCTGTCGATGGGCGGGCTGATCGGTCAATGGCTGGGGATCAACGCCGGCCAGCGTCTGAACAAACTGATTGTCTGCAATACCGCCGCGAAAATCGGCGATCCCTCGGTCTGGAATCCGCGTATCGAAACCGTGCTGCGCGACGGTCCGGCGGCGATGGTCGCGTTGCGCGATGCGTCGATTGCCCGTTGGTTTACGCCCGATTTTTCGGCAGCCAATCCGGCAGCGGCCAAGCAGATCACCGACATGCTCGCGGCCACTGATCCCGAAGGTTACGCCGCCAACTGCGCGGCGGTGCGTGATGCGGATTTGCGCGATCAACTGGCGTCGATCACGGCTCCGTTGCTGGTGATTGCCGGTACGCAAGATGCGGTGACGCCACCGTCCGGCGGGCACTTCATTCAGGAGCATGTGCGCGGCGCCGAGTATGCGGAGTTTTACGCGGCGCACCTTTCCAACGTTCAGGCCGGCGACGCGTTCAGCGACCGCGTGCTGAGCTTCCTGCTGGCTGATTGAGGGGACTTTTGTGGACGAGAAACAACGTTACGACGACGGCATGCAAGTGCGCCGGGCGGTACTCGGCGATGCCCATGTCGACCGCAGCCTGACCACCCTGACCGAATTCAATTCGGAGTTTCAGGAGATGATCACCCGGCATGCCTGGGGCGACATCTGGACCCGCCCGGGCCTGCCGCGCCACACCCGCAGCCTGATCACCATCGCCATGCTGATCGGCATGAACCGCGAGGGCGAACTCAAGTTGCACCTGCGCGCAGTGGCCAACAACGGCGTGAGCCGTGGCGAGATCAAGGAAGTGATCATGCAGAGCGCGATCTACTGCGGGATTCCGGCGGCGAATGCGACGTTTCATCTGGCCGAATCGGTGTGGGATGAGCTGGGTACCGAATCACGCGAGTGATCGCCGAACTCGAGGGATCGCAGCCTGTGGAAGGCTGCGATCCTTTGAGCTTCACACCTTGGCGACAATGAATATCCGCTTGAACGGAAACAAGGTATGCCCATTGTCCTCCTGCGGATAATGCGCATGCACCCGCCTCAGATAGTGATAGATGAAGCGCGCCTGTTCCTCTGGCGTCAGCCCCTGCATCACCGGCCGCAGTGCCGATACTTTCACCCAGTCATAAACCGGCGACTTGCCGTCGACCACCTGCAACTGCTCGGTTTCCCAGATCTCCAGCGACCGGGTCAGTGGCGCGAGCAAGCGATAGTAATCCTCCAGCGATAACAACGGCCGGGCCGCCATGCGCTGGCGCAATTGCGCGCTGCCCAGCGGTTTGCCACCGGCGCCGGCATCCTCGAGGGTATCGAGCATCAGGCGATACCAAAGCGCATCGCGCCAGTCGGGCATGTGCGCGGCCAGGCATCCGCCGGGGTTGAGGTGGCGAAGCAATCCCGGCAACAGCGTTTGATGGTCATCGATGAAATGCAGCACGGCAGCGGCGAACAACAGGTCCGCTGGCTTGCGGGGTTTCCAGTGTTGCAGCTCGGCGTGTTGCCAGCGCGCCTTGATCGGCAGACAGCGGGCGACCTGAAGCATGTCTTGCGAACTGTCGATGCCCTTGATATCTGCCCGGGGCCAGCGATCTGCCAGAACCTGCGTGGCAATTCCGGTGCCGCAACCAAGGTCGTAGATGCGTTGAGGATTATCCAGGTCGACACGACCGAGCAATTCATCGACCGGCTGTTGCCTGAGACGGGAAAACTGCTGGTAGGCCCTGGCGTCCCACACAGTGCAGGGCAATCCCCGCGTTTCGGGTTTTACGTGCATGAGGTGATCCTCTCTGGCGAATTACAGTTGTCTTCCGATGACGTTGAGCGTTTTCAGGACAACGGCCAAACCTTTGCGCGTATCGCGATCGTTCAACAGTTTGAGCAGGGTATACAGGCTTGGCGGTTTGGCTTGCGCCACGGTTTCGGCCCTGGCCAGACGCAGGGTATTGGTCGCTGCCCAGCTGGAGGCCGCCGCCTGTTCGAAAAGCAGGGCCAGTTTTTCCACCATGGCCTCATCCAGCAGATCGACCAGATCCGACAGCAGGGAAAGCAGGTCGACAATGTTGTCCAGCCGTCCGCCCTCAATTAATGGTTGCAACCTGGCCATAAGGGCGGTGTAGCCGGGTGTGGCCGACAGTTCTTCTGACGTGTTCATCAGCAATCACTCCTCCCTGTGCAGGGTCAAAGCATTCCACGGGCCACCGCCCAGTACAGACCGCGATTGAAGCCGTTGCGCAGCAGGCCGCCGAGTTTGGTCGGTGGCGTCGGCAGTACGTCACGGCTGTAGTCGTACCAAAGCGGCATTCCGGCTTGCAGGCCCATTTGCGCGACGGCCTGAACGCGACCGTCATAGGCACTGACGGGGTGCCCCAGACGGATTTCGGCGGCGATATTGTTGGCGATCACTGGCGCCTGGTTATGACAGGCGCCTCCAGCCTTGCTCACGGGCAGGTCAACGGCATCGCCGATCACGTAGACCCTGTCCAGGCCATAGACCTGCAGCGTTTCGTGATTGGTCGGTAACCAGCCTTCGTTATTCGGTGCCCGAGAGATTCCGGATTCCAGCACGGCATCAACGGCACGGATCGGAGGGGTCGCCATCAGGATGTCGAATGGTTGTTCCTGGCCTTCCTCGGAGTAAGCGATTTTCGCGTCCGGATCGACCCTGCTCAGGGTGAAGCTGCGCTGATACTTGATGCCCAGCTTGTCGAAAATACCGGGGAGAATCTCTCCGGTCGGTCGTTGCAGGAATAGACAGTTGCGCAACAACTGGGCGGTGCCGGGGTAGGTGTAGATGATTTCCACTTTGTCGCGCACACCCCGTCGACGTAGCAGATCATCCACCATCAATGTCGTCTCTACCGGCGCAATTCCGCATTGATGCGGCACGTTGGGTGTATGTGGGAACGACACGGTGATGAAAATCCGGCCGTTTTCAATCGTGCTCAGACGCTGTGCCAGTTGGCGCGCCGGATCGTATTGATAGAAATGATCGCCGGCTTCCTTCAAGCCTTCGATGCGTTCCGGTGCGGGCACGCATCCGGTGGCGATGACCAGAAAGTCGTAGTCAAGGCATTTGCCGCTACGGGTCTTGAGGCGTTGGTTTTTGAAGTCGAACCATGTGACCTTTTCAACCTGAAAGTCGATTTCAGGTCGCAACAACGAGCGTTCCGGGCGTTTGAGTTCTTCCTTGAAGAACGAGTTGAACGCTACGTACATGAACGCAGGTTTGTAGTAATGATCGGGGGAATCCGACAACAGCTTGATCGAGACTTCGCTGCGCAGGATTTCGGGATACAGCTTGCCGGCCAGTTGATTGGCCAGCATGGTTCCACCTACGCCGCCACCGACGATAACTATTCGCTTGCTCATACCTGACCTCCGTGGCCAAGGTGTGCTTCGCGTACAGCATCCGGGGATAACGGAAGAGAAAAGGGCTCCTGCTTCGGGCTGGAGAGTTCAGACGCACTGGTTAACTGTATCTTCGCCTTGGCAACCTGCCAGATCGAAATGACCAGCGGTCACAACGGCGCCCGCAAGGAGCGCCGTTGTCAGCTTCACAGCAGGTTGACCGGATAGCTGACGATTACCCGGTTCTCGTCAAACTCGTTATTGCTGTAGTCCCGACGCAGGGTCGAGTTGCGCCACCGTACGTTCAGGTCCTTGAGCACGCCGCTTTGCACGGTATAGCCCAGCTCCGATTCGCGGCCCCATTCCTTGCCGTCGGTGATGCTGCCGGTGTGCACGTTGTCGCCGCTGATGTAGCGGTTCATCAGCGTCAGGCCGGGGAGGCCGAGGACGACGAAGTTGTAATCGTGGCGAATCTGCCAGGAGCGTTCCCGAGCGTTGTCATAGCTTGAGTTGTAGCTGTCGTTGGCCAGGGTTCCGCCGCTGGTACCGTTGACCCGCATCCAGTTGCTGTCGCCAGTGAGTTTTTGCAGGCCGACGTAAAAAGTGTTGCCGCCGTATCGCGCGGAGAACATTCCCGACCAGGTCTTGTTGTCGAGCTTGCCGGCCTGGGCGCTGCCGTCATCCCTGCCGTAGAAGAAGCCGAGGTTGGCGCCCAGGGTCCAGCCGCCGAGTGGCTGGCTGTGGATCAGATTGACGTACTGCTGGCTGTAGATGTCCTTGAGCTCGGCGTTCCACAGGCCGATCTGCGTGCGTTTGTCATTGAATGCGAATTCACCGCCCTGGAAGTTGAAGCGGTCTGACGTGAACGCCGGTTTACCGAACATCGACAGGTCACTCATGCTGCTGTCGTCGCGCGGGCTGTTGGCGCGGAACTGGCCGCCGTACAGGGTCAGGCCATCGATTTCCTTCGAAGTGATTTGCCCGCCGCGAAAGGTCTGTGGCAGCGAGCGGCCGTCGTCCGAGCGCAGGATCGGCAGCACCGGCATCCATTCGCCGACCTTGATTTCGGTCTGCGACAGCCTGGCCTTGAACGCCACGTTGGTGCGGCCGAAGTTATCCGCCGGGCGACCGTCATGATCCAGCGGCAACAGTTGCGTGCCGCCGGTGCCTTTGCCGCCATCGAGTTTCACCGAGTACAAACCCAAAACGTCCATGCCGAAACCGACGATGCCCTGGGTGAAACCGGATTTGGCGTCGAGGATGAAACTCTGCGTCCATTCCTGCGCCATGCCCTGGGCCTTGGTCGGGTTGGTGAAGTTGCGGTTGATGTAGAAATTGCGCAGGTTGAGGCTGGCCTTGGCGCCGTCGATGAAACCGGCCTCTTCGGCTACGGCGGGTAAAGCGGCGCTGGTCAGTGCCAGGACGATCAGGCCGCGAAGTGCGCAAGGGGTTTTGCAATGGGTCATGGGCTCGGGTCTCTCTTATTGTTCGGGGTGCAGCAGTGCGTGGCCGCAACCTGAGGTTGCAGACAAGAAACGGGATGTGAGGAAAAGAAGGGCGGATCAGCCCGAGCGGTGAGGACGTGTCGTCATGGGGGGAGCCTTTTTATTGGTTTTGTTGTTGGCAATGGTGAGGGGGATCGGCGAGGGGATTCAATCGGGGTGAGCGGGGTAGTGTGCGATTATCGAACGCTAATCGACGATGATTTTATTTCTCGCCAGGTACACATTCTTAATGAAAACCCGTACTTGTGCTTCGTGTTAATGGGCTGTTTCGGTGGCGTTCCAATAATGGCAACTGTGGATGTAATTATTTCTTTGGTTGTAGGAGATAAACTACAGAAGTTATTGCAATAAAGGCCGGGCAATTAATCGCGGGTTCAACTTGATAATTGGCGTTATCGCTTATCGTGAAAAGATTTAACCGGATACTGTGTAGTAACTGGCAAAGGAAAGGGGCATTGCTATATTCAAGATTCTCGAAGGGGGCAGGGAGGCTGATTGTCACTTTCGAGAGATTAATTATTGATAACAAGGAGAGATAACATGCCTGCAAAAGTTAATCAGGAACGTCTCGCGACGGTAGTCGGTCGTGCCCTTATTGATAAGGACTTTGCGGAACAGTTGCACAAGGATGCTGAAGGCGCGGCCAAGGGCATTGGTGTGCATTTGAGCGCATCCGAACTGGGCGCCGTCAAGAGTATTGATGTGACAAAGCTGGGCACTGCCGGGGCGGGTATTCGCGACAAACTGGGAGCCGCTGCGATCTTTGACCAGCAACAGCAGGTTCAGGCACGGATGGATTGATGCCCGGGGGCCGTTTGGCGTGTCACGGAGCAGCGATCCGCTTCTGTCACACGCCAAATGGCCCGCCTGTACACACTCGAACAGGGAGGGAGCGCTGTATGTCTGTCACCTTGGTTCCCATGGACGACACGGAATTTGCGGCATTCACCGAAAGGGCGGTCGAGGAGTACGCTCAAGGCATGGTCGCTTCGGGAGAGTGGAGTCAGGCAGAGGCACCACATCGTTCCGCCACGGCTTTCGCACAGTTGCTGGACCAGGGACGGCTCACCGAAGGCCATCAGCTCTGGGTGCTCCGGGACAATCAGCGGCGCTTCGGCGAATTGTGGATTGCCCGGCGGCACGTCGGCAGCAAACCGATTGCCTTCATTCTGGACATCTATATCGAACCTGGTGAACGCCGTCAGGGTCATGCCCGTCGAGCCATGCTGGCTGCCGAAAACTGGGCTCGCCGCAACGGATGCCAGGAAATGCGTCTGCATGTGTTTGGCCGCAACCTGCCGGCCCGTGGTCTTTATGAAAAACTGGGCTATGAAATCGCCAGTCTGACCATGGCGAAACCATTACCGCCTGACTGAAAGGATGGTTGAAAAATGGATATTGGAAACCACGGCGAACTTGATTCGACGGTTGATGACTTGTTTAAAGCGAATACGTTTCTTGCAGATGCACGGTATTCCAGGTTTGAGTTATTACTTGAGCATGTCAGTCGCAATCGTTTCACTGTATTCATGGTTTTATATGCCGAGCTGTTCAAGCTGCTTGGCGAAGATTCGCGATTGTCGGCATTCTTCGAGCGAGCAGTGGAACTTGTATTGTTGCCGCCTCGTGAGCAGTCTTCGATTATCAATGATCCGGTTTTTCAGATATGGGCGGGACAGGCTTTTCGGTTGACCAATCATTATCTGGTCGGCAAGTCAGAGAATACGGTGGAACTTGAAAAGGCATTGCTGGAATTCTCCGACATGCTCGACAGGGTCAAGGAGCGCAACACCTCGGTTGCCGTTCAGAGCGATCCGCCGGTCTACCGGTTCGATGCCGATCCTCTGATCATGCAGGCCACTCCACCCAGCTACGAGTTCCCGGAAGACGAAGCGACACGCAAACGCCTGGAGCGTGGCGGATTTTCCAGCCGCTTCTTTGCCGACGTGGTGAAAATTGCCCTGTTGCGGATCGAACACACCTGGCCGGCCTGCCGTGAACAGATGAAGACTCTGATCAAATCCATCTGTTTCCTGCCGGACGGTGCTTTCCGCAGTTGTTCGGCTTCGCGCTACACCGGCGTCATTCTCCTGGCAGGCCGGGACGAATCGATCCTTGATCTTGAAGAATCCCTGGTGCATGAGGCGACTCACCAGTTGCTCTATCACATCGTCGAAGTGTCCGCCGTGGTCGACCCTGATGCCTCGCAGGAGCCGTCATTCAGTTTGCCGTGGTCGGGGCAGAAGCGTGATCTGTATGGCTACTTTCATGCGTTTTACGTGTACATCGCGCTGGTCAAGTACATGGAACGGGTGCGATCGCGTTCCGCCGAGGAGTTGCAGCGGGCACAGAACCGTTTGCTGTTCATTCTGCGAGGACTGATCCGCGCCTTGCCGGACCTTCAAGCCAGTGAGGACTTCACACCCCACGGGCGCCAGTTGCTGGACAACCTGGCCGCCGAAGTCCGGGCCATGGAGAGCAAATATGCCGGGCGGCTGGCCGCCTCACCGACATTGACCACGACGCCGCCGGTATTGGGCGCAACGGCCTGAGCCGGGAGGCAAACATGACGATGTTCGATGCTTCGCGATATCCCGAGGCCGGGGTAGGGCTGGAGTACCACTTGCCCCGTTACCGGGTTGCCGATCATGCCGCCGATCCGGCCCTCGAACGAATCCTCGCCGAAGGTCTGCCGTATTTCGATTACCTGGAGTTTCAGCCGACCCACAGTATTCTCGAACCGCGTTTGCTCGAGGTCGGGGAGCAGACGCCCAGCCTGCTGCATTCCTCCAGCCTGTCGCTGGGCAGTGTGGGTATCGCGATGGATCGCGAGTTTCTGCAGATGACCCGACGGCTGTGCGACAGAACCCGCTCCCCCTGGCTGGCGGAGCACATTTCCTGGTCGCGGTTTCATGGCGGCGACACCCAGCACTTCATTTTGCCGACCCTGGCTGCGGAAGTGGCCGATACGGTGGTCGCCAACGCCCTTGAGCTGCAAGCACTGACCGCGACGCCGCTGGTGCTGGAGAATGCTCCGCGCCTGTTTTCACTGGCGGATGCGGCGCAACAGTCGGAAGGCGAGTTCATTTCCAGCGTGGTGCAGCGCAGCGGTGCGGGGTTTCTGCTGGATCTGGACAGCGCCATCGCTACCGCAAAGGCTCAGGGATATGACCTCAACGATTATCTGCGTTCGTTGCCGCTGGACCGCCTGATTGAAGTCCACACCGGTCATCCGCGCCGGGACTGGGATCTGCTGACGCAGTTGTTTGCGCTGTCTCCCGTGCGGGCGGTGACGCTGGAGTGGGATATCGCCGACAGGGACAACGACGCGCAACTGCAGTGCCTGATTCGCGACATCAAGCGCCTCAAGCCCAGGGTGCTGTTCTGGCAGGGCCGCGACTCACCCTCCGAACCGGAGGCTCCGGCCCTCGAACCCCGTGCGTTGCTCAGACTCAGGGGCAGCGTATGGATCAGTGTCGGATCGTCATCCTTCGTCCTGCGAGACCGGCAGTCGGGGCTGAGCCTGGAGTTTTGCCTGACCCTGCTGCCGTTGTTGAACCACTTCATGGTTCCGAACACGCTGGAGAGTGCCTTGATGCTGCCGGAAATTCTGCAGGGGCCCGGGCAGGGCAACAATCTGGCGTTCCTGCACACGCTGGTCAACCAGGGAATCGTGCAATCCGTCACGCCCCGGCGCGATCGGGTTCACAGACAACCGATGCAGCTCTGGTCTCGCTGGGAAGCGGCGCTGGAGTTCTACCTCAGTACCCGCACCGGCCTGCAGACGCCTTATGTCAGTGTCGTCGAACTCGAGGCCGAACTTGAGAAGAAAGCTTCGCAGCAGCGTCAGCCTTCCTCCTTCAAGGACTATCACTCGCATCCCTTCATTGCGCTGGAAAACCCGTTGCTGGTGCCCGGTGAGACCATCGCCGAAGCAACGCTGCTCGATACACTCTGTGCCCGGCGTACGTCCCGGGCGTTCAGCGACAAGCCGTTGACCCCGACGCAGCTGTCTCTGCTGCTCTATTACACCTGGGGCGTGACGGCCATGGAACCGAACGGCATGGGCGACTTTTTCCTGAAGAGGACCTCGCCTTCCGGTGGCTCGCTGCAAGTCACCGAGGTGTATGCGGTGCTGATGAATGTTCAGGGTTTCGAGCGGGGGCTCTATCACTACTCGGTGCGCCGGCATGGCCTGGAATTGCTGTCGCGGGAGGACCCTCGGAGCTGGATAGGCGAGGCCTGTGGCGGGCAACCCTGGGTGAAAGATGCGGCAGCGGTATTTGTGTCTACCGCGCGGGTCGAGCGGCTGGCCTGGAAATACGAATTCAGCCGCGCGCTGCGGGTGGCGCTGATGGATGCCGGGCATTTGAGCCAGACGTTTTCCCTGGTGGCCACGGGGCTGAATCTCGGATGCTTCACCACGGCGGCATTGCGCGATGAAATGTTCGAAAACCGTCTGGGACTCGACTATCTGGAAGAACCGGTGTTTCTGCTCAACGGTGTCGGCGGCTGAAGGCGTTGCGCAGACAACAAAAAGCCCACCGAAGGGTGGGCTCTTTGTTTATCGCGACACGATCAGAACAGTTTCATCTTCGGCGCTTCTTCTTTCAGCGGCTCGTTCTGCGCGGTCTGCGCATTCCAGCCGCCACCCAGGGCCTTGTACAGGTTGACCGCACTGGTCAGTTGCGCAAGGCGGTCGGTGATCAGGGCCTGTTGGGCGCTGAACAGCTGACGCTGGGCATCGAGGAAGGTCAGGTTGCTGTCGACGCCGATGCGATAGCGACGCTCGGCCAGACGGTAGTAGTCCTGGTTCGCCGCGACGAAATCACGCTGGGCCTGCAACTGCTCGGTGTAGGTCTGGCGGGCGGCCAGACCGTCGGCAACTTCCTGGAAGGCCGTTTGAATGGACTTCTCGTAGTTCGCCACGCCGATGTCCTTCTGGATCTTGGCGTAGTCGAGGCTGGCACGCAGGCTGCCGGCGTTGAAGATCGGCAGGTTGATCTGCGGCTGGAACAGCCACGTGCCCGAGCCACCCTTGAACAGACCGGACAGGTCCGGGCTCAGGCTGCCCGCATTGGCGGTCAGGCTGATGCTCGGGAAGAACGCGGCACGGGCCGCGCCGATGTTGGCGTTGGCCGCCTTCAGGTTGTATTCGGCCTGAAGGATGTCCGGACGGCGTTGCAGCAGATCCGACGGCAGACCGGCTGGAACGTCGCTGAGCAGGTCATCCGACAGCGGTCTGGCCGCTTGCAGGTTGGCCGGCACGCCGGTGCCCAGCAGCAGGGTCAGGCTGTTTTCGTCCTGGGCCACCTGGCGGGTGTAACGCGCCAGTTGGGCACGGGCGTTTTCCACCGAGGTACGCGACTGCGCCAGGTCCAGAGCCGAAGCTACACCCACTTCGTTGCTGCGACTGGTCAGCTTGTAGCTTTCCTCGAAGGCACCGAGGGTCTCCTGAGTCAGCTTCAGCAGCTCCTTGTCGGCCTGCCAGGTCAGGTAGGCGTTGGCCACACTGGCCACCAGGCTGATCTGGGTGCTGCGGCGCGCTTCTTCGGTGGCGAAGTATTGTTGCAGCGCTTGCTCGCTCAGGCTGCGAACCCGACCGAACAGGTCGAGTTCGTAGGCGCTGATGCCGACGGTGGCGGTGTAGGAGCTGTTGATGGTCGCTTCACCGGTCTGCGATGCACGGGCCGGTACCCGCTGACGGCTGCCGCTGGCATTGGCGGAAACCGCCGGGAACAGATCGGCACGCTGGATGCGGTACTGAGCGGCATAGGCGTCGATGTTCAGCGCCGCGACCCGCAGGTCGCGGTTGTTTTCCAGGGCAACCTGGATCAGCTGTTGCAGGGCAGGGTCATGGAAAAACTGCTTCCAGCCCTGCTCGGCAGCGGCCTGCGCCGGTGCCTGGGCCGACGAATACGCCGGACCCTGCGGGAATTGCGCGGCCACCGGTGCTTCAGGCCGCTGATAATCCGGTATCAGCGAGCAGCCGCTCAGCACGAAGGCGGCGATTGCGATGGAGAGTAGCGACTTGCTCATTGGCCAGCCTCTTTAGGAGTTTCGATGGTGTCATCCTCGCCGGCAATTTTGCGCTGGCCCATGGACGACACAGTGACGAAGAACAGTGGGACCCAGAAAATCGCCAGGATCGTGGCCGTGAGCATACCGCCAATCACGCCCGTACCGATCGCGTGCTGACTGCCCGAACCGGCACCGGTGGAGATAGCCAACGGTACTACACCGAGAATGAAAGCCAGCGAGGTCATGATGATCGGTCGCAGACGCATGCGGCAGGCTTCGATCGCCGCATCACGCAGACTGCGCCCATGCTCGTGCAGTTCCTTGGCGAATTCGACGATCAGAATGGCGTTTTTAGCCGCCAGACCGATGGTCGTCAACAGGCCCACCTGGAAGTACACGTCGTTCGACAGACCGCGCAGGCTGGTAGCCATCAATGCACCGATGATCCCCAGTGGTACCACGAGCATGACCGCGATCGGAATCGACCAGCTTTCATACAGCGCTGCCAGACACAGGAACACCATCAGCAGCGACAAAGCGTACAGCGCTGGCGCTTGCGAGCCGGACAGACGTTCCTCGTAGGACAGACCGGTCCAGGAAATACCCACACCCGGCGGCAGTTTCTTGGCAATGGCTTCGACTTCGGCCATCGCTTCACCGGTGGAGTAACCCGGCGCCGGAGAACCGAGGATCTCCATCGCTTCTACACCGTTGTAGCGCGCCAGTTTCGGCGAACCGTAGATCCACTCGCCCTTGGCGAACGCGGAGAACGGAACCATGGTGCCGGCGCTGTTGCGCACGTACCACTTCTTGAGGTCTTCAGGGCTCATGCGCGCACCGGCCTGACCTTGCACGTACACCTTCTTCACCCGACCGCGGTCGATGAAGTCGTTGACGTAGCTACTGCCGAAGGAAATCGACAGGGTGCTGTTGATGTCGGACAGGCTCAAGCCCAGGGCGCGGGCCTTCTCGTCATCGATTTCCAGGTGGTATTGCGGCTCGTCGTTCAGACCGTTCGGACGCACCTGGTAGAGCACCTTGCTCTGCGCGGCCATGCCGAGGAACTGGTTGCGCGCCTCCATCAGTTTTTCGTGACCGATACCGGCGCGGTCCTGCAGGAACACGTCGAAACCGGTGGCGTTACCCAGCTCCAGTACGGCCGGCGGAGCGAAGGCAAACACCATCGCGTCGCGGAAACTGAAGAAGTGCTGCTGGGCACGTTGCGCCAGGGCGAACACGCTGTTGCTCGCGTCACGCTCGTGCCACGGCTTGAGCATGATGAACGCCAGACCGGAGCTCTGGCCGCGACCGGCGAAGTTGAAGCCGTTCACGGTGAACACCGAGGCAACCGCACCGGCCTCTTTGTCCAGCAGGTAGGAGCGCATATTGTCGATCACCACCTGGGTGCGCTCGGCACTGGAGCCGGCCGGGGTCTGCACCTGGGCGAACAGTACACCCTGGTCTTCTTCCGGCAGGAACGCCGTCGGAATGCGGGTGAACAGCCAGATCATGCCGACCACGATCAGCAGGTAGGCCAGCAGATAAGGTGCCTTGCGCTGCAGAATGTTGCCGACACCCCGCTCGTAGCTGCGTACGCTGCGGTCGAAGTTGCGGTTGAACCAGCCGAAGAAACCGCGTTTCGGCGTGCCGTGCTCGCCTTTCGGAATTGCCTTGAGCATGGTGGCGCACAGCGCCGGGGTGAAGATCAGCGCCACCATCACCGACAGGGCCATGGCCGAGACGATGGTGATCGAGAACTGACGGTAGATCACACCGGTGGAACCGCTGAAGAACGCCATCGGCAGCAGTACCGCCGACAGGACGAGGGCGATACCGACCAGTGCGCCCTGGATCTGGCCCATGGACTTCTTGGTCGCTTCCTTCGGTGACAGGCCTTCTTCGGCCATCACCCGCTCGACGTTTTCCACCACGACGATGGCGTCGTCCACCAGCAAGCCGATGGCCAATACCATACCGAACATGGTCAGGGTGTTGATGCTGAAACCGGCGGCAGCGAGGATGCCGAACGTGCCGAGCAATACCACCGGCACGGTCATCGTGGTGATGACGGTGGCGCGGAAGTTCTGCAGGAACAGGAACATCACCAGGAACACCAGTACGATCGCCTCGACCAGGGTTTCGACCACACCCTTGATCGACTCGGTCACCACCGGGGTGGTGTCGTACGGGAACACCACTTCCATGCCTTGCGGGAAGAACGGCTTGAGGTCGTCAATCGTCTTGCGCAGGGCCTTGGCGGTGTCGAGAGCGTTGGCGCCGTTGGCCAGTTTCACCGCCAGACCGGAGGCCGGCTTGCCGTTGAACTGCGCCGAGATACTGGAGTTCTCACCGCCCAGACCGACGTCGGCGACATCGCCGATACGCACTTGCGAGCCATCCTGGTTGACCTTCAGCAGAATTGCCTTGAACTGCTCGGCCGTCTGCAGACGGGTCTTGCCGATGATCGTGGCGTTCAGTTGCTGGCCAGGCAGTGCAGGCAGACCGCCGAGCTGACCGGAAGACACCTGGACGTTCTGCGCCGAGATCGCTGCGCTGACATCGGCCGGGGTCAGGTTGTACTTGTTCAGCTTGGCCGGATCGAGCCAGATACGCATCGCGTACTGGGCACCGAAGACCTGGAAGTCACCGACACCAGCGGTCCGGGAGATCGGGTCCTGCATGTTCGACACGATGTAGTTGGACAGGTCGTCCTTGCTCATGCTGCCGTCACGCGATACCACGCCGATCACCAGCAGGAAGTTCTTCACTGCCTTGGTCACACGGATACCCTGTTGCTGCACTTCCTGCGGCAACAGCGGGGTGGCCAGGTTCAGCTTGTTCTGGACCTGGACCTGCGCGGTGTCGGAGTTGGTGCCTTGCTCGAAGGTCGCGGTGATGGTCATGCTGCCGTCGGAGTTACTTTCCGACGACACATAACGCAGGTTGTCGATACCGTTGAGCTGCTGCTCGATGACCTGCACCACGGTGTCCTGGACCGTCTGTGCCGAAGCACCCGGATAGGTCACGGAAATCGCAATGGCCGGTGGCGCAATGCTCGGGTACTGGTTGATCGGCAACTTGAGGATCGATAGAGCCCCGACCAGCATGATCACCAGGGCAATTACCCAGGCGAAAATCGGACGGTCGATAAAAAATTTCGACATGAGTTACTCCCCTTTGCCGCCGTAGGCCTTGTCAGCTGCCTTGGCGGGTGCCGGGTTCTTGGCGACGTTGGTCGCTTCGGTCGGATTGACCTGGACACCCGGACGCACGAACTGCAGTCCTTCGGTGATCAGGCGATCGCCAGCTTTCAGGCCGTCTTCGATCAGCCACTGGCTGCCGACGGTGCGGCTGGCCTTGAGCTGACGCAGTTCGACCTTGTTGTCCGCACCCACCACCAATGCGGTCGGGGTGCCCTTGAGATCACGGGTCACGCCTTGTTGCGGTGCCAGAATGGCAGCGGCGTTGACACCGGCCTGCAACTGGGCGCGCACGAACATGCCAGGCAGCAGGGTGTGATCCGGGTTCGGGAACACGGCCCGCAGGGTCACGGAACCGGTGGTCGGGTCGACCGACACTTCGGAGAATTCCAGCTTACCGTCGAGCTTGTACTGGCTGCCGTCTTCGAGGGTCAGCTTGACCGCGGCGGCGTTGTCACCGGCCTTCTGCAGACGCCCGCTTTCCAGCTCGCGGCGCAGCTCCAGCAGTTCGACCGAGGACTGCGTCACGTCGACGTAGATCGGGTCCAGTTGCTGGATGGTCGCCATCGCATCTGCCTGACCGTTGCTGACCAGCGCACCTTCGGTGACCGAAGAACGGCCGATACGACCGGAGATCGGCGCGTAGACCTTGGTGTAACGCACGTTGATCTGCGCGCTCTGCAGCGAAGCTTCCGATTGCAGGCGGTTGGACACGGCCGTGTCGTATTCCTGACGGCTCACGGCCTGCTCATCGACCAGTTGCTTGTAGCGGTCGGAGATCGATTTGGTCGAACGCAGGTTGGCTTCGGCGCTTTTCAGGGTCGCTTCATAGACCGATGGATCGATCTGATACAGCTGCTGGCCGGCTTTGACATCGCCGCCTTCCTTGAACAGACGCTTGAGAATGATGCCGTTGACCTGCGGGCGGACTTCAGCGATGCGGAACGCACTGGTGCGGCCCGGAAGTTCCGACGTCAGGGTAAAGGCTTGTGGTTGCAGGGTGACGACGCCGACCTGAGGAGGTGGTGCGGCGGGAGCCGCCTCTTCCTTTTTACATCCGCTGAGCAGCGATGCCAGGGCGACGGCAGTGACCAGAGCGGTAACAGCTGGCTTGAATTGCATGAAGATCCTCGGGTCAGGCGCGCGAAAAGCGCACAAGAAATGTGGAAGGGTAAAAAATGGGTGCCGGGTGGATAAGTAGCTTGCTAAGGAATATACTTACGTTCATGGTTGTTTGTAAACACCTTGGCTGCGTACCCAACCGGTTACAAAAGTCGTGGCAAGGTCTGAAATTGTAGGCCGGGGAAGTGATTCGCGAGAGATCCACCCCTTTTTATTCAGCGGATACTCAGTCATCCCTGAACCATTCTGTTTGAGGTTTTACTGCCATGGTTCGTCGTACCAAAGAGGAAGCTCAGGAAACGCGAAGCCAGATTCTGGAAGCCGCCGAGAAAGCTTTCTTCGAAAGGGGCGTGGCCCGCACGACGCTCTCCGACATTGCGAGCCTGGCCGGTGTGACCCGTGGTGCCATCTACTGGCACTTCAGCAACAAGGCGGATCTGTTGCAGGCGATGCTCGAGACGCTGCGTGAGCCGCTGGACGAGTTGGCCAAGGCCAGCGAAAGCGAGGACGAGCTGGATCCGCTGGGCTGCATGCGTCAGTTGCTGATTCATTTGTTTCAGCAGGTTGCGCTGGATCCGAAGACTCGGCGTATCAACGAAATTCTGTTTCATAAGTGCGAGTTCACCGATGAAATGTGCGACTTGCGCCAACAGCGCCGGACTGCCAGCCTCGATTGCAATGTGCGGATCGCGCTGACACTGAGTAACGCGGTCAATCGTGGGCAACTCCCGGCGGACCTCGACACCGCCCGTGCTGCCATCAGCATTCACGCCTTTATCGATGGCATCCTGTATCAGTGGCTGCTGGCCCCGGACAGCTTCGAGCTGTACGCCGAAGCCGAGCGCTGGGTCGATACAGGGCTGGATATGCTGCGCTGGAGTCCCGGCCTGCGCAAATGAAACAAAATGCAAAATCGGATCAGGTTGGATCAATCAAGCAGGCGAAAGAAGATCCCTGTTCGTTCGCCTTGCTGCAACGGACTGCTTTTATATACCTCATCGAATCGAGTTGATACGTAGCGAACTACGTATTTTGTAGGGATTTTGTTTTATGTTTGTGAGCAGATGTCAGCGCCCAACCTGATCAGCGCCCCATGAAAAAGCCCCGGCTCTGGCGAGTCGGGGCTTTTTGCGTTTCGGCGCAGTGGCTTACAGCGTTGGGTAGTCGATGTATCCGACCGGGCCCTTGCCGTAGAACAGTTCAGGGCGAGCATCGTTGAGAGGGGCATCGGCCTTCAAGCGGGCCGGCAGGTCCGGGTTGGCAATGAACGGGATGCCGAATGCCACCGCGTCGGCCTTGCCCTCAGCCAGCCAGGCATTGGCGCTGTCCTTGGTGAAGCGCTCGTTGGCAATGTACGCGCCGCCGAAGGCTTCTTTCAGCTGCGGGCCGAGGCTGTCTGCGCCTTCTTTCTCGCGGGAGCAGATGAAAGCGATGCCACGCTTGCCCAGTTCGCGGGCGACGTAAGTGAAGGTTTCGGCCAGGTTGTCGTCGCCCATGTCATGGGAGTCGGCGCGTGGTGCCAGGTGTACGCCGACACGGCCGGCGCCCCAGACTTCGATCGCCGCGTCAGTCACTTCCAGCAACAGGCGGGCACGGTTTTCCAGGGAGCCACCGTAGTGGTCGGTGCGCTGGTTGGTGCTGCTTTGCAGGAACTGGTCGAGCAGGTAACCGTTGGCGCCGTGGATTTCCACGCCGTCGAAACCGGCGGCCTTGGCGTTTTCCGCACCGACGCGGTAGGCGTCGACGATGTCGGCGATTTCAGCGGTTTCCAGCGCACGCGGGGTCGGGTAGTCGGCCAGTGGGCGAACTAGGCTGACGTGACCTTTCGGCTGGATGGCGCTTGGGGCGACCGGGGTTTCGCCGTTCAGGTACGACGGGTGGGAAATCCGCCCGACGTGCCACAGTTGCAGGACGATCTTGCCTCCGGCGGCGTGAACCGCCTTGGTCACGTTGGTCCAGCCACGCACCTGATCGTTGGACCAGATGCCCGGGGTGTCCGGGTAGCCGACGCCCATCGGGGTGACGGAAGTGGCTTCGCTGAGGATCAGCCCGGCGGAAGCACGCTGCACGTAATATTCGGCCATCAGCGCGTTCGGTACGCGGCCTTCGTCGGCGCGGCAGCGGGTCAGCGGCGCCATGATGATGCGGTTGGACAGCTCGAGATCGCCCAGCTTGATCGGATCGAAAATTGTTGCCATGAGATACAACCCTCGTGAAGTCAGTGAGTGAATCAGTTAGCGGTGGCCAGCTCGGGGTTACCGTTCTGGCGGAATGTGATCAGAGTCACCAGCAGGGCCAGGACCGCCAGCGCGGCAGCGGCGAGAGGCACGCTGGTCAGGCCGTAGCCGTGGGCGATGACGCTGCCGCCGACCCAGGCACCCAGAGCGTTGCCGACGTTGAAGGCGCCGATGTTCAGGGTCGACACCAGGTTCGGGGCGGCCTGGCCGTAGGTCACGACGTTGACCTGCAGGGCCGGCACGGCGGCGAAACACGCGGTGGCCCAGAGGAACAGGGTGATTTCGGTGGGGATCAGCGCGATGCTGGTCCAGGTCAGAACGGTGGAGGTCACGGCCATGGCGATGAACACGCCGATCAGCGTCGCCGCCAGACCTTTGTCGGCCAGTTTGCCGCCGATGATATTGCCGACGGTCAGGCCCAGGCCGATCAGCATCAGAGTCCAGGTCACGCCACGGGGCGAGACACCGGTGACATCACCCAACAGCGGTGCGACGTAGGTGAAGAGGGTGAACACCGAGGCGGCGAACAGCGCAGTCATGCTCAGGGACAACCAGATCCCGGCGCCCTTGAGCGCGGCCAGTTCGGCGCGCATGTCGAGTTTTTCCTCGTCACGCTTGGCCGGCAAAAAGCGGATCAGGCCGAGCAGCGCGATCACGCCGATCACGGTCACTGCCCAGAAGGTCGAACGCCAGCCGGCTTCCTGGCCGAGGGCGGTGCCCAGCGGTACGCCCAGCACGTTGGCCAGGGTCAGGCCGGTGAACATCAGCGCCACGGCAGACGCGCGTTTGTTCGGCGCCACCAGGTTGGCGGCAACCACCGAGCCGATGCCGAAGAACGCGCCGTGACAGAGGGCGGTGATCACTCGGGCAAACATCAGTACGTTGTAGTCAGTGGCGATGGCGCAGAGCAGGTTGCCGATAATGAAAATGCCCATCAACGCGACCAGTGCAGCCTTGCGCGGCAATCGCGCAGTGGCCATCGCCATGAATGGTGCACCGATCGCCACGCCCAAGGCATAACCGGTCACCAGCCAGCCGGCACCGGGGATCGACACACCGAGATCGGTCGCCACATTGGGCAGCAGGCCCATGATGACGAACTCGGTGGTGCCGATGGCGAAGGCGCTCAAGGCGAGTATCAATAGTGAGAGGGGCATCGTTTGTTCCTTTTGGCTGGCTGACGTTAAGGGTCAGAGCTCTTTGCTGAGGGTGCTGAGGAACGCCTGGATCACGTCCTCGTTGCGTTTGAAAAAGTGCCACTGGCCGGCTTTCTGACTGCTGATCAGCCCGGCCCGTTGCAGGGTGGCCAGGTGGGCGGAAACGGTCGATTGCGACAGACCGCAGCGTTGGTCGATCTGCCCGGCACAGATGCCGTACTCGTGGTTGTGGATCTGTTCCGGAAACTCGGCTTTCGGGTCTTTCAGCCAGTTGAGGATGTCTCGCCGTACTGGGTGTGCCAGGGCTTTTATTATTTCGTCGAGGTCAATGTTCATGGCTGGTTGCTCGTGATGTATGTAGCGTTATATCGCGATGAGGCGAACTTTAAATCGGTATTTCGCGATATACCAATATGAATTCGATCTGACGACCGCGTAAATCGGTATATCGGGTTATAACGATATGTAAGGTGTAAACAAACGTGGGCGCGGTGCTAAGCTGCGCCCATGAACTATCTCGCACATTTGCACCTTGGTGGCCAGCGTCCCGGTCAATTGCTCGGCAGTCTGTATGGCGATTTCGTCAAAGGGCGGCTGCAAGGCCAGTTTGACCCGGAGATCGAAGCGGCGATTGCCCTGCATCGTCAGATCGATGTTTTCACTGACCGTCATCCGTTGGTGGACGCTTCACTGGCGCGGTTCACCTCGACCCGCCGCCGCTACGCCGGCATCGTCCTCGATGTGTTCTTCGACCATTGCCTGGCCCGGGACTGGGCGCTGTACGCCGACCGGCCGCTGGGGCAGTTCACCACCGATGTTTACCGCGTGCTGTCCAGCGAGCGGCAATTGCCCGAGCGCCTGGCGAAGATCGCGCCGCACATGGTGGCCAATGACTGGTTGGGTTCGTATCAGGAGTTCGAAGTGCTGGAGCAGGTGCTGCGCGGAATTTCCCGGCGACTGAGCAAACCTGAAGAACTGGCGGGGGCGATGCAGGAATTGCGGCGGTTGTATGAACCGCTCAGTGATGATTTTCGCTTGTTCTACCCACAGCTGCAGGACTTCGCAGGCCGGCAGCTGTAGGCAGATGTGGTTGATCAGGCCGCAATCAATTCGCCTGCGCGGCGTGGTTCGGTCGGTTTGGCCACCTCGCCGAACAACGCTTTCTGCACCGCTTGCTGGGCTTCATATGCCAGCGCCGCGCGCTCCCGACCCTGACAGGCAATCGGCTTGAGCAGGTGAATGTCCACCTCGCCACAATCGTTGCTGAACAGGCGCATCAGGTGCGACAGCAGATCATCGTCACCAATGAACGGTGCCAGCGTATCGATCTCGCCATTGCGCAGATAACGGATCGCCACCGGTTGCAACATCACTTCGGAATCAATCGCCGCCGACAGCAGACGACCATGAAAGGTGCGCAGCGAACGACCGTCGGTGGTGGTGCCTTCCGGGAACATCAGCAGCGCATGATCGGTTTGCAGGTGACGGGTCATCTGTTTGCGGATCAACTGGCTGTCGCCCGAACCACGACGGATGAACAGGCTGCCGGCCTTCGCCGCCAGCCAACCGGCCACCGGCCAGGTACGTACTTCGGCCTTGGACAGAAACGACAGCGGCGTCAGCATGCCGAGCAATGGAATGTCAGTCCATGAAACGTGGTTGCTGACCCACAGCATCGGCTGCTTCGGCAGCTCACCGTGGACGGTCACGCGAAAGGGCAGGGCATTGCTCAGGCGCGCCATGAAAAACCGCGACCAACGCTGCCGGCGCTGCATCGAATGGGCCAGCCCCAGGCGTTCGAAAACCCCGAAGACACTGGCCATGCTCAAGCCCAGCGTCACCACCAGCAGCACCCGCGCGATTCGCGCGTACACTCGCAGCCGGCTCATCACACGGCCGCCTTGAAGTGCCTGGCATAGCGCGGGCAGAGCTCGTCGCGCTTGAGCAGGATGAACACGTCGGCGACCTGGAAATCTTCGTCCCAGCACGGCTCGCCACAGATCTTCGCCCCGAGGCGCATGTAGGCCTTGAGCAACGGCGGCATTTCGGCGATCACGTTGGAAGGAATATCCAGTGCGGGCAGCGGATTCTTCGGTTCGGCGCGCAAGTGTTCGGTGCACAGATAACGCTCGCGCAGACGCTGCATGATCGCGTGCGCCTGTACGCCACCGTCCTGCATCGGGATGCTCGCGCAACCCATCAGGTAGCTGTAGCCGCCCTGGTTCAGCACCTCGGCCAGTTCGCCCCAGAGCACGGCGATGGTGCCGCCGTTGCGGTAGGCCGGGTCGACACAGGTGCGACCGATTTCCAGGATCGGCCCCTGAAGACCGGCGAGGCCATGCAGGCTGAATTCTTCTTCGCTGTAGAACCGGCCCAGGCTGCTGGCGGCGGTGTGATCGAGCAAACGGGTGGTCGCCACCAGGCGGCCGGTGTTCAGGTCACGCACGCCGATGTGGCTGCAGTGAACATCATAGTCATCCATGTCCAGACCCAGTTCCGCGCCTTTCAGCTTGGCGTTGAACTCGCCGCTGAACACGTTGAAACGCAAGGCCTGGGCTTGCTGCAAGGCTTCGGCGCCGATCAGGCGTTCGGCTTGCAGGCGGCGTTCATTGCCGGTGTCGCTGATGCGGGCGATCTGAGTCATTTGAATCTCCGTACGGGCCTTTAACCCGTCGTGGGTTACAGCCGATCGACTTTCTTTATGCAGCTGTGTTGTGCAAAGTCAGGCTATGTAGCCCCGGTGTCATCGCCATGAATGTTTGGTGATGCTTATATGACAGCCCACAAGGAGCCTCTGATGACCTGGTCGAACCTGCTTGAATGTCGCGAACGCCTGCCCGCCGTTGCCGATCTGGCGGAGGGTTTCGCCACGCTGCTGCATCAGCTGGGCAGCGTCACGCCGTTCGAACTGGCGGTGGCGGGAGGGCGGCGGATGGCGACGCCGGGGCTGGCGTTTCTGGTGGGTTATCAGGCGGCGTTGCGCATGCTCTGGCCGAGCGCACCGCCGAGCCTGGGCGCCTTGTGTGCGACCGAACAGCGCAGCCTGCGTCCGGCGGACATGCAGACCCGCCTCACGGATCTGCGCCTCACCGGGCAAAAGGATTTCGTCACCGCCGGCGATGCGGCGGACTGGCTGCTGATCGCCGCGCGCAGTGAGCAACCCGGCGAATCACCGCGTCTGAGTCTGGCGGTGGTGTACCCCGGCGAGTCCGGCGTGCGTGTGGAAAAACTCCCGGCGCTGCCGTTGATGCCGGACATCAGCCATGGTCGTCTGCACCTCGACGACGCCCTGTGCGAGTTGCTCGCCGGAGACGGTTGGGACGCCTACGTCAAACCCTTCCGTACCCTTGAAGATGTCTATGTGCTGAGCGCCATGACTGCGTGGCTATATGGCGTCGGTCAGGACAGTGGCTGGCCGCAGCCGCTGCAATTGCGCTTGCTGGCGCTGTTGGCCGGTTGCGCGGAGGTCAGTCGCCAGCCGCCGAACAATCCGGCGGGGCATGTGTTGCTCGGCGGGTTGTTTGCGCAGTTCGACGGGCTCAAGCCGGAAGTCGAACAGGCGTTGCGCGACAGCCGTCCGGATTGGGCGGCGATGTGGCAGCGCGATCAGGCGTTGATGCAGTTGGCGGCGGGGGCTCGGGCCAAACGGCTGGCCAAGGCGTTGGCGGTGAATTGAATGACCCCTTCGCGAGCAGGCTCGCCCCCACATTCGAACGCATTCCAATTGGAGGAACTCGATCAAATGTGGGAGCGAGCCTGCTCGCGAAGGCGCCCTCAAAAACACCACACATCTGTCATGAACGCCGACTAGGCTTGGCAGGTTCATCCCCAGAGCCCTCACCATGTTCAAAGGCCTGTCCCTGTTTCTGCTGCTGATCAGCTTCACGGTCCAGGCCGAACAATGGCCGGGCGAGCAATGGCCGGTCGCTCCGAAAATCACCGGCCCGGCCGTCGAGGCACTGGAGGCTTACGCCTTTCCCGCCCGCGACGACAACACCCGCCAAGGCATCCGCACCGATGCCTTGCTGGTGGTCCGCGACGGCCAGGTCGTCTATGAACGCTATGGCGCCGCAACCACCGTCGACACTCCACACTTGACCTGGTCGATCAGCAAAAGCCTGATGGCCACGGTGCTGGGTGTGGCTTACGGCGAAGGTTTGTTCAAACTGGACGATCCCGTCGCGAAGTTTTACCCGGTGCTGGAAAAACACCCCGCGATCAAGATGGCCGATCTGCTGCACTGGGCCTCGGGCATCGACTGGCAGGAAGATTACGAATACGCCCCGCTGAAGTCCTCGGTGGTGGCGATGCTATACACCCGTGGCCACCGCGACATGGCCGCGTTCACCGCCGATCACGACAGCTACGCGCCGGCGGGCCAGGCCTTCCGCTATTCCAGCGGCGATAGCAATCTGTTGGCGGCGGCGCTGAAAACCATGGTCGGTCCGCAGCGTTATCCGGACTATCCATGGACAGCGCTTTTCGATCCATTGGGCATCCGCCATGCCACTTGGGAAACCGATGCCACGGGCACCTTCGTCGCGTCTTCCTATGCCTACCTGACGGCCCGGGATCTGGCGCGGATCGGCCTGCTGATGGCCCGGAACGGGCGGTGGAACGACCGGCAGTTGCTGCCCGAAGAATGGGTGGCGTTCAACCGCCAGCCCTTCATCGGCTACAAGGCTGATCAGGACGAAGCCGTAGCCGGCGGCCAGTGGTGGCTCAATCGTCCGGCGGACGGCGCCCCCTCGCCATGGCCCGATGCACCGCCCGACACCTTCGCAGCCCTCGGTCACTGGGGCCAGGCGCTGTACGTGATCCCGAGCGAAAAACTGGTGATCGTGCGCTACGGCGATGACCGCGACGGCAGCTATGGCCATAACGAATTGCTCAAACGTGTGCTCGGGGCGGTGCGGCCATGAAACTGTTCAGACGCATTCTTTTGGTGCTGACAGTCGTGCTGCTGGGTTGGGGCTGGCATGAGCGGGAAAACCTGTGGGCCTTTCCCGACATCATCAGCGCGTACACCGCCAAGGAATATTGTTCGTGCCGGTACGTGATGCACAACGACGCCGGATATTGCCGGGGCTACGTCAAGCAGTGGTTACCCGCTGAGCTGACCGACGACGCTGCACAAAAACTCGTCAGCGCCAGTGGCATGGGCCGTAGCAACAGTGCCCAATGGCAGGGCGAGCGCCAGGGCTGTCGTCTCAATCCCTGATCATCAAAATGAACTGCCGGTTTGCAACCCGGCTTCAGGCAGTTAAGGTTCGTGCAGGTAAATCGGCCCCCACGAGTCTTCAATGTTCAACCGTTCTCTGTGCAACGCCTTCGCCGGCCTGCTGCTGGGCGCCGCTGCGCTGCCGGCCCAGGCCAACTGGTATCTGGACGGCGAGTCGTCGCGGCTGTCGTTCGTCAGCACGAAAAACGCCAACGTATCCGAAGTGCAGCGCTTTCTGGTGCTGCACGGCAAGGTCGATCCCGATGGCCGCGCCGAAGTCGAGGTCGAACTGGATTCGATCAACAGCGGCATTCCGCTGCGTGACGAGCGCATGCGCAAGGAGTTGTTCCAGATCGAGCAATTCCCCGAAGCGACCATCAGCACACAGATCGACCTGCGCCCGATCAACGATCTGGCTCCAGGTGCGCAACTTGAATTGCGCCTGCCGCTGACCGTCAATCTGCATGGCAAACAGCGCGAATATCCCGCCGAATTGCTTGCCACCCGCCTCGATGACCGACGTTTTCAAGTGGTGACCCTGGAACCGCTGGTGATCAGCGCCGAGGACTTCGATCTGCTGCCGGGGCTGGAAAGCCTGCGCAAAATGGCCGGCCTGTCGGCCATCAGTCTGTCGGTGCCGGTGGGTGCGGTGCTGATCTTTGCGGCACGCTGACATGCGCGGCGCAGTGTTCCCGTGGCGTGACGGCAATCGCTTTGAACTGTTGATCGACGGCCCGCAATTCTTCCCGCGCATGCTTGAAGAAATCGCGGCGGCCCGGGAGCAGATCGAGCTGGAGCTGTATCTGGTGGAGGCCGGCGCCTGTGCCGAAACCGTAGTCCAGGCGCTGGTGCTGGCGGCCGAGCGCGGGGTGCGAGTGCGGTGCCTGTTCGATGATTACGGCAGTCTCGCCTTCACCCTGACTTTGCGCCAGCGCCTGACCCACGCCGGCGTCGAGCTGCGTTTTTACAATCGCCTGAGCTGGCGGCGCTGGGTCGGCAATTTCTACCGCGATCATCGCAAGCTGTTGCTGGTCGACCAGCGGCTGGCGGTGGTGGGCGGCACCGGGCTCACCGACGAATTCTGGAAGCCGGGCCATGACAGCAGTGAATGGCATGAAGTGATGGTGCACATCTCTGGCCCGCTGGTGCTCGACTGGCAATTGCTGTTCGACCGCCAGTGGATCGCCAACCGCCATCGCCGGGCCTGGAAGCCCCACGCGAATTTTGGTCTGCCTCGACTGCCGCGAGTACCCGACACGGGTGAGGGTATGGGGCGCGTGGCTTACGCCGACGCTCGCCAGCATCGCGATATTCTGCAATCGCTGTTCCGTGCCCTGAACAGCGGCCAACAGCGCATCTGGCTGGCCACGCCGTACTTCCTGCCGACCTGGAAAATCCGCCGCTCCCTGCGCAAGGCTGCCGCCCGTGGCCTTGACGTGCGTCTGCTGCTGACCGGGCCGCGCACTGATCACCCGTCGGTGCGTTATGCCGGCCATCGCTACTACCCGCGCCTGCTCAAGGCCGGGGTGAAAATCTTTGAATACCAGCCGTGTTTCCTGCACTTGAAAATGGTGTTGGTGGACGACTGGGTGAGCATCGGTTCGTGCAATTTCGATCACTGGAATCTGCGCTTCAACCTCGAGGCGAATCTGGAAGCGCTGGACCCGTCATTGACGGCAGAGGTGGTGGCGAGTTTCGAGACGGACTTCGGCCTGAGTCAGCAGGTAAGTCTTGAGGAATGGCAGCGCCGGCCATTGTGGCGGCGGGTGAAGCAGCGGATCTGGGGCTGGGTGGATCGGGTGGTGGTCAATATTCTGGATAGGCGCGGGTAGCACTCATCGCAAAAACAATATGGGAGCGAGCCTGCTCGCGAAAGCGGTGTACCAGTCAGTGTCGATGTGACTGATGAACCGCGTTCGCGAGCAGGCTCGCTCCCACAGTGGAGAATTGCCCGGGCGTTACAGCAATTCAAAGCTCTGCTGCGTCACATCCTGGGAATCCAGGCCGATCTGCACGTTGAACTTGCCCGGCTCGGCGGCATATTTGAGCTGGGCGTTGTAGAACTTCAGGTCATCCTCGGTGATGGTGAAGTGCACGACTTTCTGCTCGCCCGCCTTGAGCATGATTTTCTGGAAGTTCTTCAGCTCCTTGACCGGGCGGATCATCGAACCGGTAACGTCCTGAATGTACAACTGCACCACGGTTTCGCCATCACGCTTGCCGGTGTTTTTCACCGTGACACTGGCGTCGAGCTTGCCGGTGGCGTTCAGGGTGGTCGACGACAGCGCCATGTCGCTCAGGCTGAAATCGGTGTAGCTCAGGCCGTAACCGAACGGAAACAGCGGACCTGTGGTGTCATCGAAATACTGCGAAGTGTAGTTGCCCGGTTTGCCCGGCGTGAACGGCCGACCGATGCTCAGGTGGTTGTAGTAGGTCGGGATCTGGCCCACGGAACGCGGGAATGTCACCGGCAGTTTGCCCGACGGGTTGTAGTCGCCGAACAGCACGTCGGCGATGGCGTTGCCACCCTCGGTGCCGCTGAACCAGGTTTCCAGGATCGCGTCAGCCTGTTCCTTCTCCTCAAGGATCGTCAGCGGACGACCGTTCATCAGCACCAGCACCAGCGGCTTGCCGGTGGCTTTCAGGGCGCGGATCAGCTCCCGCTGGTTCTCCGGAATGTTCAGGTCGGTGCGGCTCGACGATTCGTGGGACATGCCACGGGATTCGCCGACGGCGGCGACCACCACGTCGGCCTCTTTGGCGGCTTTCACCGCTTCGTCGATCAACACGTTCGCCGGACGCGGGTCATCGACCACTTCCGGGGCATCGAAGTTAAGGAAATTCAGGTAGTCGAGGATTTTCTTGTCTCTGGTGATGTTGGCACCACGGGCGTAGATCAGGTTCGACTTGTCGCCGATCACATTGCTCATGCCGTCGAACAGGGTCACCGATTGCGCCGGACGACCGGCGGCGGCCCAACTGCCCATCATGTCGATCGGCGCCTTGGCCAGCGGGCCGACCAGCGCGACCTTGGCGGTTTTCTTCAACGGCAGGGTTTCGTTCCGGTTCGTCAGCAACACCAGGCTGCGCCGGGCCACTTCACGGGCTTCGGCGCGGTGCAGGCGGCTGTCGGCGTAGGTGTCGGCCGGGTCGTCTTCAGCCTTGCCGATGCGCAGGTACGGGTCCTTGAACAGACCCATGTCGTACTTGGCGGCGAGGACTTCCCGCACGGCGTTGTCGATGTCTTTCTGTTCGATCTCGCCGGACTTGAGCAGCCCCGGCAGCTCTTTGCCGTACAGGGTGTCGTTCATGCTCATGTCGATGCCGGCCTTGATCGCCAGCTTCGCCGCTTCGCGACCGTCGGCGGCCACACCGTGCTTGATCAGTTCGAAGATCGCGCCGTGGTCGCTGACCGCCAGGCCCTTGAAGCCCCACTCCTTGCGCAGCAGGTCGTTCATCAGCCAGGTGTTGGCGGTGGCCGGGATGCCGTTGACCGAGTTCAGCGCGACCATCACGCCACCGGCGCCGGCATCGATCGCGGCGCGGTACGGCGGCAGGTAGTCCTGGTACATCTTCACCGGGCTCATGTCCACGGTGTTGTAGTCGCGACCACCCTCGACCGCGCCGTACAGGGCGAAATGCTTGACGCTGGCCATGATGCTGTCGGCCGCGCTCGGCGTGTCGCCCTGATAGGCCTTGACCATGACTCTGGCGATGCGCGAAGTCAGGTAGGTGTCTTCACCGAAACCTTCGGAACTGCGGCCCCAGCGCGGGTCGCGGGAGACGTCGACCATCGGCGCGAAGGTGATGTCGAGGCTGTCGGCGGCGGCCTCTTTGGCGGCGATACGCCCGGACTGGCCGATGGCATCCATGTCCCAGCTCGACGCCAGGGCCAGGGGAATCGGGAAAATCGTACGGTGACCGTGGATCACGTCGTACGCGAAAAACATCGGAATCTTCAGGCGACTGCGCATCGCAGCGTCCTGCATCGGACGGTTTTCCGGGCGGGTGATCGAGTTGAACGTGCCGCCGATGTTGCCTGCAGCGATCTCTTTACGGATCAGCTCGCGGGGCATTTCCGGGCCGATGCTGATCAGGCGCAACTGGCCGATCTTCTCGTCGAGGGTCATTTGTTTCATCAGGTTGCTGATGAACGCGTCCTTGTTTTCCAGAGGTACCGGGGTCGTGGCGGCCAGTACTTGATGACTGGCCAGACTGACGAACAGGCCCAGCAAACACAGCTTCTTCATGAATAGTTTTCTCAAGGGCCTAAACGGCGTTACAACACCGGCCAGCCAAAATTTAGGGAGCGACTATTGTTGTTCGGGTGCTGATTCAAAAAACGACAGCCGAATAGACGGCGCCAATGTCGGCGACGTGATCGCGCAGGGCCTCTTTTTAGCCCATCGGCCCGCTGCAATCCAGTGGCGCGGCTGATTATGCCCCAAGAGCCGGCCCGGAAGGTCTGGCGCGCGATCGTTCATGACATGTGCAAGGGAGCTTCGAAACGATGAATGTCAGTCCTGTCTACCGCTCGCGCTTGCAGGTCGCCACCTTGCTGGTGCTGGCCATGCTGTTGACCGCTTGCGGCATCAACAACATTCCCACCCTCGACGAACAGGCCAAGGCCGCCTGGGGCCAGGTGCAGAACCAGTACCAGCGCCGCGCCGACTTGATCCCCAATCTGGTGGAAACCGTGAAGGGGTATGCGAAACATGAAGAGACCACCCTGACGGCGGTGGTCGAGGCCCGGGCCAAGGCAACGTCGATCCAGGTCGATGCCAGCACCCTGGACAACCCGGAAAAGCTCAAGCAGTTCCAGCAGGCCCAGGATCAACTGACCGGTGCCTTGAGCCGGTTGATGGTGGTGTCCGAGCGCTATCCGGATCTGAAGGCCGACCAGAACTTCCTCGCCTTGCAATCGCAACTTGAAGGCACGGAAAACCGTATCGCCGTGGCGCGCCGGGATTTCATTCTGGCGGTGCAGAAATACAACACCGAGATCCGCACCTTTCCCGGCCGCCTGTGGCACAGCGTGATGTACAGCGATCTGCCGATCCGCGAGACCTTCGAAGCCACCAGCCCCGGCGCGGACAAGGCCCCGGAAGTGAAGTTCTGAGCCGGGGATGCCCATGCGTGCTTTGAAGTGGGGCCTGGTGCTGATGCTGTGGCTGTTCGCCGTCAGTGCCCGGGCCGAGTTGACGTTTCCGACATTGACCGGACGGGTGGTGGACGATGCGCAGATGATCGAGCCGGCGGTGCGCGCGCAACTGAGCCAGCAACTGCAGGCCCACGAGCAGGCCACCGGCGAGCAACTGGTGGTCGTGACGTTACCGAATCTGCAAGGCGCCACTATCGAGGATTATGGCGTTGAGCTCGGTCGGCACTGGGGCATCGGGCAGAAGGACAAGAACAACGGCGCACTGCTGATCGTCGCCCGGGACGAGCGCAAGTTGCGCATCGAGGTCGGCTACGGGCTGGAGGACCGGCTGACCGATGCTCAGAGCTCGGTGATCATCCATCAGGTGATCACCCCGGCGTTCAAGGCCGGCAATTACAGCAAAGGCATCAGCGACGGCGTGGCGGCAATGCTGGTGGTGCTGGGCGGCAATCCGCTGGATGAACCGTCCACGGTGTACGAATCGTCCGGCGATCCTTCGGACGACTTTGTCTCGCGGCATCCGGGAATTTTCGTATTTCTGGTGATGTTGTTCATCCTGACTGTTTTTGTCTGCCAGATGCTCGGTATCCTTCCCGCCGG
>NZ_JBJJMM010000041.1:0-37313 GCF_046231795.1 Pseudomonas sp. KCJK9016
CCCGCCCCGCCCCCCCCCCCCCCTCCCCCCCCCCCCCCCCCCCCCCCCCGCCACCCCCCGCCCCCCCCGCCCCCCCCCGCCGCCGTTTCTCCGTCGCACCGATGATGGATTGGACTGACCGTCACTGCCGGTACTTCCTGCGCATCCTGTCGAAAAACGCCCTGCTCTACACCGAAATGGTCACCACCGGCGCGCTGCTGAATGGCGATCACGAACGTTTCCTCCGTCACAACGAAGCCGAGCACCCATTGGCTTTGCAGTTGGGCGGTAGTGTTCCGCTGGACCTGGCCGCTTGTGCGCGCATGGCGCAGGAGCACGGTTATGACGAGGTGAATCTGAACGTTGGCTGCCCGAGTGATCGGGTGCAGAACAATATGATCGGTGCGTGCCTGATGGGGCATCCGCAGTTGGTGGCGGATTGTGTGAAGGCGATGCGTGATGCGGTGTCGATTCCGGTGACGGTGAAGCATCGGATCGGGATCAATGGGCGAGACAGCTATGAGGAGCTGTGTGATTTCGTCGGCACGGTGCGGGATGCCGGGTGCACGAGTTTTACGGTGCATGCGCGGATTGCGATTCTGGAGGGGTTGTCGCCGAAGGAGAACCGTGACATTCCGCCGCTGCGTTATGACGTGGCAGCGCAGTTGAAGGCGGATTTTCCGGAGCTGGAGATCATTCTGAACGGCGGCATCAAGACGATGGAGGCCTGCCATGAGCATTTGCAGACCTTTGACGGCGTGATGCTGGGTCGTGAGGCTTATCACAACCCGTATCTGCTGGCTGAGGTGGATCAGCAGTTGTTCGGCAGTTCGGCGCCGGTGATCACCCGGGCCGAGGCGTTGGCGCAACTACGGCCTTATATTGCCGAGCATCTTGCAACTGGCGGAGCGATGCATCACATCACGCGCCATGTGCTGGGCCTGGGCACCGGTTTCCCGGGGGCGCGCAAGTTTCGGCAGTTATTGTCGGTGGATATTCACAAGGCCAAGGATCCGCTGGCGTTGCTGGATCAGGCGGCGGAGTTGTTGGCGGGTCGTTGATCGATGCGTTGATCGTGCGGGCAACGAATGAGCGTTGCCCGGTGTTTTGTTGTACTGACAGGATGTCTTTTGGTTATGCCCGCGTTCAGCCGCGTTTTATTCAAGCGTTTCACCCTTCTCGCTTTACTCTCGACTCTCTATGCCAACGCCTGCGCATCCTGCGATTTTTTGAAGGGGTGCGGTGAGGGGGGAGATGGCCCTTTTCAATCCACCCAGATGTCTGGTTTTCTGGTTTTCACGACGACGATGGTCACGGTCGACGGGATGTCGGACATTTCCGGACTGAAAAAACGTGTGTATTCGGTAGAGGAAATGGAAGCGGCACGTTATTTCCTCGCCAGCGACGGCATGCTGCAAGCCGCGTATTTCACGTCAGCCTTGCAGCGTTTTCGTCAGGAATCGCCAGATACGGAGTTGAGCGACCTCGCCATCGCCGCGCTGATCAGCAGTCAGTGATCAGGCCGCCGCCTCCGTCCAGTTCACCCACCCAAACACCCACGTCGCCAGGATCAGCAAACCAAACGCGATCCGGTACCAGGCGAACGCGGCGTAGCTGTGGTTCGCGATGAACTTGAGCAAGCCGCGCACGGCGATCATCGCGAAGATGAATGCGGTGACGAAGCCCAGGGCGAAGACCGGCAGGTCGCCGGCCTGAAACAGGTCGCGGTATTTGTAGCCGGAGTACACCGCCGCGCCGACCATGGTCGGCATGGCCAGGAAGAACGAGAACTCCGTGGCGGCCTTGCGCGACAGGCCGAACAGCAGGCCGCCAATGATGGTTGAGCCGGAGCGCGAAGTGCCGGGAATCATCGCCAGGCACTGGACGCAGCCGATCTTCAATGCGTCGGACCAGGCCATGTCGTCGACATGCTCGACACTCACGACATGGTTCCGCTTTTCGGCCCACAACATCACGATACCACCCACCACCAACGCGACCGCAACGGTGATCGGGTTAAACAGATAATGATGAATGGCATCGGCGAATAACACGCCGAGAATCACGGCCGGAAAGAATGCGATCAGCAAATTGACGGTGAAGCGTTGTGCATTGCGTTGGGTCGGCAGGCCTTTGACGATTTCGAAGATCTTCGGACGAAACTCCCAGACCACCGCCAGAATGGCGCCCAGTTGAATAATGATGTTGAACGCCATAGCGCGTTCGCCACCGAAGTCGAGCAAGTCGGCAACGATAATCTGGTGGCCCGTACTGGAGATGGGCAAGAACTCGGTGAGACCTTCTACCGCACCTAACACCAACACCTTGAACAAGGTCAGTAAATCCATCAATCCTCCGTCAGAACGCTCTTCATAAGCGCCCGGTCAACTGCATTCAGGCATGGGTATCTGAAATAAAACAATGGGCAGATCAATGCCATTGCCCGATTCGGTGACGGAGAATAGGTCTTATCAAAAGACACACTCAAGGCATGTTAATAATCGTCTGTCTGTGAACTTGTTCACGGTATGGCCAAAATAACCTTCGCCCCTTAAAATGTGATCCAGCTCACACTCCCCCCGGCTTAGACGATAATCCGTGCTGGCCATCGGACATAAAAACCGGTCGCCATAATTACAAAATAGTGGCACCATTGCACATCGCCACCATCTAACGACGTTCGTTTCGTTAGTTCAGCACCCCGAGAAAATCAACTAAAAGCTTGAAAAGCTTAATTATTGTTAGAAAACTCGGGAGCCACGTCTAAAAATCGCGCGAATGTTACCAATTGTCAGTCACAGATGAGAACCGGTGCTTTAACATCCCGATGTCCGCACTTTTTCGAGTCAAGGCATGATGCTTACAGGGAACTTAGCGACTAGAAGCTCGCACCAAACAAACGACGCGCCAGGTGTTCTAACCCTGGCGCGCACCCGTGCGGTGGCCGAACACTTCAGTGCGCTGATCGCCAGGCATGTGCAGACCGGTGTGGCACTGGATGCCGACTCTTTCACTAGTTCATATCAGCTGAACGAATATCACGGCTTCTATCGAGCCATTTTCATCGTCATCGATACTGCGCAAACCCTGGAAGACAATCTGGCGCTGGTGGGAAACCTGCGCTCCGGAAACTTGAAGCCGATCATTTGTGCGGTGATTACCGGTCGCGGCGCCCACAACAAGATCAAATATCATCTTGCCGGGGCAGACTTCTGCATCAAGCTCAACGCCCTTTCCGACGAGGGTGGTGAGTTGCTGAGTGAATTCTTCAGCAGTGAAGAATGGCTGCGTGACATTGATCTGATACTGGACCCGACCCGTATCTGCCTCTCCGACACCAGCCGGAAACTGGACATTTCCTTTGCCGAGATGAAAATCCTGGAAGCATTTTCGCAAACCAGCAATCACATTCTCAGCCATGACGAAATCGCCGGGATCATGGGGCTCAACACGCATTTCTACGACCCTCGCGCGCTGGAAAAATCCATCAGCCGCTTGCGTGGGAAAATCAAGGACGTGTACGGTACGAACGCCATACAGAGCATTCGCGGGTATGGCTACCGTCTGATGAGGGGGTTGATCTCGACCGCCTGAGTCAGGGAAATCACCATTTGCAGCATACGAGGGAACGTCTGATGCAACGCTACAACACTCCACGGTCTCACCGCTTTATTTGCAATATCCATCCAATAAAAAGCTGTCAATTGAATGAGCGCTGCAACACTTAAACATAACAATAAATCATTACTCTGAAAGCAGACCCAGTGGAACTTATCGCGGGCCATAATTGGGCCCAGACCCTGCCTGTCGATTATTCCGAGCGCGTTATAACTCGTCTGCCGATTACCTTTTAGCCAAATTTGGTGCGTTATTCAGGAGAGAGACATGGAAACCAGTACAACCCTCCCAAGAAAATATTTTGTGGTCGTGACCAATAACTCTGCGTCTCAGCGTGAACTCGAGAGCATTCTCTCCAGTGAGCGTTTCAATTCGTTCGGTACGTCTCAGGCACAAATGTTTGTTGAAGGTGTTGCTTCGCCCTCTTCCACTCCCACGCTCATGGAGTTCAATTACCCGCGCGGCACAAGGAAAAGCGTCGCTCGCCGTATTGAACATGATACCCAGCGCATATTGGCCACACTCGAATCCGAATGGCTGGCGGCACAATCCACACATTCATTTCAGAACAACCCGGCAATCAACTCGGATGTCAATGACACGCCCCGACCGGTCACGGAAGCCTGGCATCTCGACAATGATCAAGGCGTCCTTGTTCGAGAGGATATCGAGATCAGTCTCACCGGCCTTGAAACCGCACTGGTCAGAAAAATGCTGCACCATGAAGAACGCGTTGTCAGCCGCGACGATCTGATTCTCAGCATCGGCCGGGAACCGGAGCAATATCGGGGTCTGGAGATGTGCCTGAGTCGTCTTCAAGACAAGTTCAAAAGTGCCAGCAACGGTGAGCGACTGTTTCGCGCCGTGCGTAATCGCGGTTATTGCCTGATCCAGGAAGTTGTCGCCTAAGCACAGTTTCCACATCCAGTGACCGAAGCAAGTGCAACAACAAAAACAAAAAAGCACTTTGCTTGTTGGAATCTCCTTATTCAGTAATGCCTCCCTCCTCACCCTTCCTACGATAGCAAACAGATTATTGTTTGTTCACCCCTGCCTTTTGACCTTTTCTAACGTTCGATTATTTCCCTCATCAATTGATTGGCACTATGCCATCTTGTTAGAACTCGTCAGACAGCATCTTCCCGCAATAACTTAGTCTATTCACTGACGACAGTTCGGCATTCCGATGTTGTTACCTCGAGACACCGGCACCTACAACAAAAAAGTCTGATTGACGACTCGGATTTCAACTGTCGAAACCTGAATGGAAGTCTTTTGGGGATATCGCATATGGATCTCACTCTACGTATCAACCGAAACACAGGCCTCAAGGGACTTACCTTCTGGGGCCAATGGGCATTGGCACAATGCTTTATTGTTTCACTGTTGTTTATATTGGCCGAACAGCACACCGGGACGGTCGAGTTCTATTACCGGATGTGCACCATGCTGGCGGTGTTGGCTTCGGTTCCGGCCTACACGTTCAGCGGCGCCTACCGTAAACGCGACAACTACCTGACCGGACTGGGACGGTTGCTGATGGGCTGGTCGATGACCATGGCCGGGCTGACCTTCATCGCGTTCATCTGCAAGGCCGATGAGCTGTTCTCGCGCCAGGTGATTCTTGACTGGGCGGTGTACGGCTTCCTCGGTCAGGCGCTGCTGTATGCACCCCTGCACGCGTTTTCGAAGTACTACCAGCGCTCACGCAAAAGCGAGCACAAGACCCTGATCGTCGGCACGGGCGAACTGGCGCTGGGCCTGGCGAAGAAGCTCAGCGAACAGGAAAACCTGCCGCTGGTGGGGCTGGTCAGCAACGGCACCGTGCCTGCGCTGGACGCGGATGCACCACGGGTCGTCGGTGCCCAGGAAGACTTGCTGGAGCTGATCAAACGCCACGATATCCGCCGTCTGTACATCACGCTGTCGCTGTCCGAAGCAGCGAAGATCGAAGCCATGTACGGCGATCTGCTGGATGCCAACGTGGACGTGGTCTGGGTGCCTGATCTGAACAGCCTGACGCTGCTCAATCATTCGGTGAAAGTCGTGGACGGCCTGCCGGCGATCTACCTCAACGAAAGCCCGCTGACCAGCCGCCCGACCGCCGCCCTGAGCAAAAGCCTGATGGAGAAAAGCGTCGCGTTGCTGGCCATCATCCTGTTGAGCCCGGTGCTGTTGCTGATCGCGCTGGCGGTGAAGCTGAGTTCGCCCGGCCCGGTGTTCTTCAAGCAGGATCGCCATGGCTGGAACGGCAAGGTGATTCAGGTCTGGAAGTTCCGCTCGATGCGCGTGCACGATGACCATGAAGTCAAACAGGCCAGCCGCAACGACTCGCGCATCACCGCCGTCGGACGGTTCATCCGTCGCACTTCGCTGGATGAGCTGCCGCAGCTGTTCAACGTGTTGCAGGGGCACATGGCACTGGTTGGCCCGCGTCCGCACGCCGTGGCACACAACAACTATTACTCGGGCAAGATCCTCGCCTACATGGCCCGTCACCGAATCAAACCGGGCATCACTGGCCTGGCGCAAATCAGCGGTTGCCGTGGCGAGACCGACACCCTCGACAAGATGGAAAAGCGTGTGGAGATCGACCTCAAGTACATCAACAACTGGTCGCTTTGGCTGGACCTGAAGATTCTGGTGAAGACGCCGTTCACCCTGTTGTCGAAGGATATTTACTAAGACGCAGCGCTTCAGGAAGCAACATCGCAAGGGGACGAAAGTCCCCTTTTTTGTGGGCGGGATTTGGAGGCTGGCGAGAGGCTTGCACCTGCATTGGGTCGGTTGCAGTGATGTCGGCTGAACTGACGCCAATCGCGAGCAGGCTCGCTCCCACAGGGTTACGGGTAATGTTGAAACTCCGGCATTACCCCGATGATCGGTGACAACGGCATCGACCACAAACCAAAACGGGAGCTCAAGCGCTCCCGTTTTGACTTCCCGGCCTCCCCGGCTTACTCGGTAATCTTCCCGAAGTTGCGATAGAACATGTCGTCTTCGCGGCTGTCGGTCATCGAGTGCAGCTGGAAGCTGCGGCTGAGCCTCGCGCCACCGTCACGGGTCAGCGGCGCCCAGACCAGGTTGGCCCGGCGCATGGTCGACATGCTCATCATCTCGTCAAACGGAATCGACAGGTAGATGCCCTTGTCGAAACTACCTTCGCCGTATTCCGCGCTGCCCGCCGTGGTGATGGTCGCCCAGGCACCGAAACGCACGCCGTTGGAAAACTCTCGCGAGATATCCAGCGTGCCGCCAAAGTCGCCCGCCAGGTAACGCCCGACGCTGATTGCCGCAAGCGTTTCGTAAGGCAGGTCGGTGTAGCCGGTGATATGGCCGGTCAGCACCGAATAGTCGCGCAAGCCGAAGCCTTGATCGAATTCGCGCTGACGCACGTAGTTCAGGTCCGCGCCGATCGCCCAGCGCTCGCCGGTCGGACGGAACAGCACCTCGCCGCCGACCCCGGCAAACATCGACTCCAGATAACCGCCGTAGACCATGCCGTACAGATCCTTGTCCAGTTGTTCGGCGTGGCTGACCTGAAATAACGGCATGGTGGTGTCGGAGGTGGTCAGGTACTGGCGCAGATCCGTACGCACACGCGGCAAGCCGCTGGGTGCGTCGTATTTGAACTTGTCGAAGTTGTTCGTCAGGTTCTGGCTGAGCATGCCGCTCCACCAGGTGTTGCGGTTGAAGCGGAATTCGGCGTCGAGGTCGGCGCTGAATTGATAGAGCAAGCCGTCCGGGCCGCCGACGTTCTGTTTGAAGCCCAGGCCGGCGCCGTAACTGAAGTGCTGCAACGGCTGGGTGTAGAGCGTCTTCTCGTTGTGCGGCATCGCCGGGTTGACCTCGGTGGTGCGGTGCAACGCCTGCAGCGGCTCCTCGTTGTTGATCACTTCGCGGAAGGTCTGGCGCGGCACGCTGGTTTCTTCCAGCGGCAGGTCGTAGCGCTTGTTCACCAGGGTGAACCAGTCGATATCGTCGTTGACGCTGTTGTCCAGCACCCGGCTCGCACGCCCCACCGCTTTGGAGGAATGGAAGTAGCGCTGCTGCTCGCCGTACACGATCAATTCCGAATCGCGCTGGGCGATGCGCTCGACCCGGTAGCCCGCATTCTGTTGCAGGCGTTGCGACACATTGGCCCAATCAACCTGATCCATCGACGTAGTCGGTGCCTTCGCCGGCAGCGGTTCCGGCGGTGGATCGAAAGTCTTGGCCGGGGCCTTGCGACTGACGAAATTGGTGTGGAACGTGACCCCGAACATCGCGGTGTTGCCCCGCTCCCATGCCGCGCTGACGTCGAGTGCGTCCGTCACCTTGAACACCGCGCCGAAGTTGATCGGCGAGTCCTGCTTGATCACGTTGTCCTTGGGTTCGTGTTTGTAGTCGTTGCCTTCGTATTCGAGCTTCAGGCTCAGGCGGTCCCAGGGCGTCTGGTAACTCACGCCGCCGAAGAACGACGGCTGGCCGCGAAAGTACGAGCCGGCGTTGACGTCACCGGTGCCTTCCAGGGCCGGGCGAGTCTTGAAGCGATCATCGAGATAGCCGAACGGGTTGTCGATGTCGCCGCGATTACCGATGTAGCCCCAGGCGATGCCGGCGCTGAAATCCAGGTTGTCGAAGCGCTTGTTGGCCACCAGGAATTCACTGGCGAACAAACCCGTACCACCGACGTCTCGAAAGCCCAAAGAAACGTCGGGGGCCCAATGGGTTTCCTCCCAGAGCCGGACTTTGACGTCGACCGCCTTGTCCTTGTAGCTCTGGTTGCCGCTCATCGACTCCGGGCCGTACGGGCGGTTGGTGATGGCGGTGTAGCGAAACGAACCTTCGAGCCAGTCCAGCGGCTGCAACGAAACGCTGTAGCGGCTGTAGGGCTCGGTGCGGTTGGCGTTGACGCTCAATTCGCCGGCCGGGGCCATGCGTGCGGTGGGCGTCTGCAACAGACCGGTGCCACCGAAGTCACCCTGGGTAATACGCGGCTCGGCATGGGCCAGGCCGCACGGCAATAACAACACAGCTGCAAAACGCAAATTCAACGAACCACCTCAGCCAACTGCGTGGCAATCAATTCGGCCAACTGCTGATTCAGTTCAGGGATGGGCGGATCCAGATCATCGTTTTTCAACGGCACCAGAATCTTGCTGCCGGCAACGGGAAACTGCCCGCTCTCACGGTTCCAGTGGGCAATGCCGACGCGCCGCGAAACGCCGTTGGGCTGGATCAGCCACAGGTAATCGGCGTCGGCATCGTCTTCCAGCACATGGCAATCACTCAGGTATTCACGCGCTTCGAGCAACGGCTGATAAGGCAACCGACACGGTTCGGCGACGGCCCCCAGCACCTCGACTTCATCGACGCGCGGCGGGTAGATCAGGCGATCACCATCGTCCAGACGAATGTTGCGGGCGAAGCCGACTTCAAGCGCCACCGGATCCAGATCGGCAATCTGGCGCCCGGTGACCGGCATCTTCTGTACGTCCTCGGCCACGCGCACGGCGAGTGCTTTGCGGCTGGGTCGATCGAACAGATCGGCCATACGCTGCAAGACGTCCAGGTCGAACAGCACGCCGACCTTGAGCCGGGTCTGCTCTTCCAGCAGCGACTGACGCAGCAATACACCCGCCAACCAGTACCCCTCGGCATTAGGCACCGCAACGCTGATCACATCGGTCAGGCGACCACCCGGCGGCAAGTCCACCGGCCCGGGATTGGCGACATCACCGGTGACGGTAACCGCTGCCTGACTTGCACCGGCGAGCACCATCAAGCACACCGAAAGAACCCTCAGACGCTTCATGGCGCATGCCTGCGTTCAGGGGTCAGCTGCACGATCTTCACCCGCAGTTGCGAGGTCAGTTGCTGCTCGCTCTGCACAATGAAACCGTCCACCGGATCGACCCAGTAACGGTTGGTCGTTCGCAGGCCGATGGCCGGGACGTCGATACGCTCATCGACACGCAGCACGGCATAGTCCTTGTTAAGAATCTTCAGGGTTTCCATGGACTTGCGGCTGAAACGGCTGTTGACGATCAGCCCGACTTCCTGGCCCTTGTAGAGATCGATCCAGCGCTGGCTGGTGTGGCCATCGGCAACGTTCTGCAGACCGTGCCTGAACGGCGAGGCATCGGACAGCCGCGTGCCGTCCAGGTCGCCCTCCACGCCCAGGCCGACGCTGCGCACCGCAAGACCGTCGCGCAGCAACAGCACTTGCTTGCCCGACGCGACCCAGAACTGCAGGTCCTCGCGCTCACGCACCAGTGCCAGCACCCCGGAACCGGACGGCGTGGTCAGTTTGATCTGGGGATAATTGACCTCGGCCACCTGGGCCGGCGTCACGTCGATATCGTCCGGGCCGACCACCGCCGACTTGAGGTTGGTCACCGAAGCGACCATCAGCGGATTACAGCCACACAGCAACAAGGCCGCCATCAGGCAGACGCCAACTTTCAGGATGTTCACAGGCGGGCCTTATTTGCTGTTGTTGGTGAATTCGCTCCAGTTCTTCGCAGCGGAAGCGCCCGTGCCGACAATCGATGCCGACGGCACCAACTGGCTGATCAGACGGTTCCAGCGAGTCACGTTGGCAGGCCCTACATAAACGACGTCCTGGGGGCGCACTTCGAAGTGCGTCGCGAGAACCATGGCGGTCGGCGATTCGGCCTCCAGTTGATAGATTTTCGCCGGTTCCACATCGAGGTTTTCCACCCCGCGAATGACGTACACGGCGTTGCCGTTGGCAGTGGTCTGGCTCAGGCCGCCGACCGAGCCGAGCACATCGGACAGGTTCATCGTCGCCGTCTTGAAGCTCAGGGCGCGCGGCTGATTGACCTCGCCCATCACGTAGATGCGCTTGTTGTCGTTGTACGGCAGGTACAGTTTGTCGCCACCCTGGAGGTAGACGTTCTGCAACTCGGAATCCTGTTGATTGAGGGTATCCAGATTCAGCGGATAGACCCGCCCGTTGCGCGTCAGCAACAGCCCGGACAAGTCGGCATTGTTGGTGTCGATGCCCGCCGAACCGAGGGCTTCGACCACGCTCAGCGGGTTGGTGGAAATCGCTTGCGGGCCAGCCTTGGCGACCGCGCCGGTGACCACGACTTTCTGGCTGGCAAAACGCAGCACGGCGACGTCCACTTGCGGCTCGGCGATAAAGGCCGACAGCCGTCGTTCGATATCGTCGCGAAGTTGCTGGATGGTCCGGCCCGCAGCCTGGACTTCCTTGATATACGGGTAATACAGCGTACCGTCGGAGCGCACCAGACGGCCGTTGGCGTCGATCTGTTGCTGCGCACCCGACGGAGCGGTCAGCTCGGGGTGATCCCACACGGTGATGTAGAGCACGTCGTTATTGCCGATGCGGTATTCGGCCGGCGTCGCCAGCAGCTCCTGCGGCACCGATTCACGCTTCTGGGTAGCCCGGTTCATGGAGATCAGCTTGGGCGTGATCGGAATCAGCTCGACCCGGCTGCTTTCGCTGGCGCCCTGGCGGGTGATGCCAAAGGTACTCAGGTGCTGACCGGGGGAAAACATGCAACCTTGCAAAGCGAGACTTGCCAACATTAAAAGAGAAAACCTACGAGTCATAATGGCACTACGCTATTCAAGGGCGAATCCAAAAACAAAGTCACCCGACTTTCGTCGGGCGACCCTGTACTGCTCCAACAGATACTTCAGTTAGTTGTGCGTGCCGGTTGTACCCGTGGTACCGGTAGTACCCGTTGTACCGCCGTTGGCACTTCCACCACTGTTGGACGCCGCTACGGCACTGGCAACCATTGCAGTACTGGCAGCAGGCGCTGTAGAAGCCGCGACACTGCCCGATACATTGGTTACCGCTGTAAGCGGCGCTTCAGCTGCGGATGCCCAGTTGCTCAACATCGTCAACAAGGCAATCGCCATCACTTTTTTCATATCGACTCCTTTCTAACATTGCACCGGTACTGCGGGTGTTCCGTTAGAGGTGGTTGAGTTCAAGTCGCCAATAGCGCGAACAAGAGCCGCCGTTCTTTCACAGTCATACGCAACTGATAAAAGTCGAACGGCAGGTTTATATCTACGGACTTGCAAAAGGCATTGCCAGTGTAATTTCCCGACGATATCTAACAACCTGACCGAAAATAACATTGGACTAAAAGGCCATCATTCCAGATAGCCTTTGGGGTGATTCGATTGCCAGCGCCAGCTGTCGGTCACCATGTCCTGCAAGTTGCGGGTGGCTTTCCAGCCCAGTTCTTTTTGCGCTTTGGTAGCGTCCGCCCAACTTTCGGCGATGTCGCCCGAACGCCGTGGCATCACCCGATAAGGCACGGGTTTTCCGCACGCCTGCTCGAAGGCCCGCAGCACCTGCATCACGCTGTAGCCGTCACCTGTGCCGAGGTTCCAGGTGTGAATGCCGGTGCGCCCGGCGATGGCCTGCAACGCCTTCAGGTGCCCGTCCGCCAGGTCCACGACGTGGATGTAGTCGCGCACGCCCGTGCCGTCGACCGTGGGGTAATCGTCGCCGAAGATCGACAACTCCTCCAGGCTGCCGACCGCCACCTGGCTGATGTAAGGCACCAGATTATTGGGGATGCCGTTCGGATCTTCGCCCATGTGGCCGCTGTCATGAGCACCGATCGGGTTGAAGTAGCGCAGCAGCGCGATGCTCCAGCGCTGCTCGGCCCGGGCCAGGTCACGCAATACGTTTTCGACGATCAACTTGGACTGGCCATAGGGATTGGTCGGGATGCCAGTGGGGAAATCCTCGCGGATCGGCATCCGTTCAGGCTCGCCATACACCGTGGCCGAAGAGCTGAACACCAGACGGAAAACCCCTGCCGCCGCCATCGCCTGACATAGGGTGATGCTGCCACTGACGTTGGTTTCGTAATATTCGAGCGGCTTGCGCACGCTTTCACCAACGGCCTTGAGCCCGGCAAAATGCAGCACGGCGTCAATGGCATGTTGCTGGAATATCCGGTCCAGCAATGCCCGGTCGCACACATCGCCGCGAATCATCAGCGCACTTTTGCCGCAAATGGCTTCTATCGCATGCAAGGCCCTGTCGCTGCTGTTGCAAAGATTATCCAGAACGACAACTTCATGACCTGCTTCAAGCAATGCGAGTGTGGTGTGCGAGCCGATATATCCGGCGCCACCGGTTACCAGAATCTTCATAGCGCGGTCCGTAGTGGGAAAAATGCCAACAGCGTGTCAAGCCTTGTTTATTTGATATGTGTCTTGCTTCACATAAACAAGGCGACAACAACCCAGAACAAAAACAGTTCCATCACTGGCCAACAATATTTTTAAAGGCCAAACTGTATTGCCCGGTACTTATTAGCACTCCCGCTGTTTCACCACTATCGACAGATACCGACTAAAAATAACTGTTATTCACCAGGTCGACATCTAATAACATTACCCCGTTATAAATCAGACAGGCATTGTCACTCACAACCTGACTCAGGTATTAAAGTACAGCTTCAACAACTTGCAACTTTAACTTATTGCAATGTCACCGTTGGCTGTAAGCCATGAATGTTCAGGAAACTTCTATGATTCGTAAATGCTTGTTCCCCGCTGCCGGCTATGGCACGCGTTTCTTGCCGGCGACCAAAGCCATGCCCAAAGAGATGCTGCCGATCGTCAACAAACCGTTGATCGAGTATGCCGTTGAAGAGGCGCGGGATGCCGGTCTGCAGCACATGGCGATCGTCACCGGCCGAGGCAAGCGTGCGCTGGAAGACCACTTCGACATCAGCTACGAACTCGAACACCAGATTCGCGGCACCGACAAAGAGAAATTCCTCGCCGGCACCCGCGAGCTGATCGACACCTGCACCTTCTCGTACACCCGTCAGGTAGAAATGAAAGGCCTGGGCCACGCGATTCTCAGCGGCCGTCCGCTGATTGGCGACGAACCTTTCGCCGTGGTCCTGGCCGACGACCTGTGCCTGAACCTGGAAGGTGACGGCGTACTCACCCAGATGATCCAGCTCTACAAGAAATTCCGCTGCTCGATCGTGGCCATCCAGGAAGTCCCCCGCGACCAGACTCACAAGTACGGCGTGATCGCCGGCGAGGCGATTTCCGACGGCATTTACCGGGTCAATCACATGGTGGAAAAACCGGCACCGCAGGACGCTCCGTCCAACCTGGCGATCATCGGTCGCTACATCCTGACACCCGATATCTTCGACCTGATCGCCGACACCGAGCCGGGCAAGGGCGGTGAAATCCAGATCACCGACGCCCTGATGAAACAGGCTCAGAACGGTTGCGTGCTGGCCTACAAATTCAAGGGTCTGCGCTTTGACTGCGGCGATGCCGAGGGTTACCTGCAGGCGACCAACTTCTGCTACGACAACGTCTACCTCAAGGGCCGCTGAAAGGCGCCCGCTTATCTGCGACGAGGCAACCATGAACATTGCACAACATTCGACAGGCATTGAACGGGAGGTGGACAACCTCGGGGTGATGAGCTGGTTGTCTCGTCATCAGCCGTTGCCCAGCGCCAACGAGTCCTGGCTGGGGACCATCCTGCTGGTGGAGCGGATCGGCATGTTTCCGTCGTCCGGGGACATTCGGCGACCACTGCGAGATCCCTATCCCCTGCTCGCTCATCTGAAACGGATCTATGGTGAGCAGGCGCTGGAGGTCGATGACCGCGATGGTCTGAAGGTGATTCTCAGCGACTGGCGATTCCGCGTGCGCATCTGCTGCAACGAGCCGGCGATCATCATCAATGTGGAAACCCGTTGCGTGACGCAATTGATGCCGCACAAGACCGCGGAGCTTTTGAGTCACGTCGACGGCTTCGACAAGGGCTGAGCCCTATTCAGAGGCGGCGCCGCAGGAAGTCCCGTCGTTGCCGCCCGTGATCATCCGATAGAAATAATCGGCAATCACCTTCCCTCCCGTGGCCGGCACCGGATGAATCTTGTCCGGGCCGATCATCGCCGCCGCGTAACGTTTGACGTCAGTACCGAACGCGCACTGCAGATTGGCGTACCCCAGATGCTGCTCACGGGCCCAGGGTTCCAGCACTTGCGCATACGCCGACATCGGCCAGGCGCTGGAGCGCGTGGTGTCCTGGCGCATGATCAGGTTGACGCTCGCTGCCGGCTGAATCTCGCGGATCATCCCGACCAGTCCCTGGACGTTCTTCAGGTATTGCTCGGGTTTTACCCCGAACCCCTGATCGTTGCCGCCGAGCATGATCAGGTAGATGTCCGCCGGAATCTTCAACACCACCGCTTTCCATTGGGCCTGCCACTGACCATCGGCATGATAGAAATCGCCGGATGCCGCACCCGACGCCGCCAGTTTCGACACCCGCAAACCTGGCCGGTCGTTGCTCATCCACAGGCCGAACAGCGTAGGCGCGCCTTTCACCACTTCCAGCCTGAAGGACCAGTCCGTGGTGGCAGAGGTGCCTGGCAGCGGGACTTCCTGCACACCCGTGCCGCCGAGTTTCAGCGGTTGCCAGTTCGCCGAGGGTGACCAGCGATAGCGCAGTTCACTGGACTCGCCGTTGCCGAGGTACAGCAACTTTGCCTGAGTGACCGCGGTGTTTATCGTTTCGCTCGGATGCGCATCGATCTGCAGCCATGCACCGGGGCGCCCGGTTACGGTGCGACTGTCTGGACTGGCCTGGCCGAGGCCGGACACCTGCCAGTCACCGCCAAAGTATTTTTCGCTGCTGCGGGTGTATTTGAAATGACTGCCGCCCAGCGCCGCGCCGTGGTTGAAACCGACGTATCCGGGGCCGGCGAAACCGACCTCGCCGACCAATCGTTGCACCAGTTTGTTGAGGTAATAGTCCTGCCCGGCGCTGTAGCTGTCGCCGATCACCGAGACCGACAGCACCTTCCCGGCCTTGCCTTCGCGCCACTGGGTAAAGCGCTGGCGAGCATCGCCGACTTCGACCACCGACGCCGCGACCGGCGCTGCGTCATCCACTGCAACCATCAAGCGCTTCCTTTAGCCGAAACCTGTGCCGCAGAGAGGTCCGTCGCCGGTTTTTTCGCCGCTGCGCGTTCACCCAGAAACAACACCGAAGTGAAGTTGAAGCGGCTGAAGATCGTCGACAGCAGCACCGGCCCGAGCAACCCGCACGCCACACCGCAGAACACCAGCACGCTTTCGTCCTTGATGCCCAGGCGCCCGAGCACCGAACGCGAGGTGGCGGCGAACAACACATGGAACAGGAAAATCGCGTAGGAGTAACCACCGAGCCAGGTCAGCGCCTTCGAGCGCATGTCACTCGACAGCAGCGCGAAGCAGGACACGCAGCCGACCGTCAGGCCGATCAGGCTGCGGCGATCGATGATCAGCTCGCGATCCAGTGCCGCGATGTACAACAGCGTCAGCGAAATCAGCACGAACACCACAGGGCCGACGACTTTGAAGCGTTGCTTCAACGCACTGACGTTCTCCTGACCGATCATCCCCGCCACGAAGAACGGCAACAGATAGGTCGCACCGTTGATGCCGAAAGCATCGAACTTGAACGGCGGCAGCAGGAACACCAGCGCCGAGAACCCGAACAGCAGGTACAAACGTGTCGCCGAGCGCAGCAGACCGCGCCACTCCAGCAAGCCGACAAACATGAAAATGATGAACACCGCCTGCAGGAACCAGAAGTGGTTCACCGGCACGTAGAACGACAGCAACGCATCGATCACACCGACCTCTTTGTTCACGCCAGGCCCCACGGCCTGCAACACCGAGAACGGCACGCCGACGCAAAACAGCGGCACGATCAGCCGCCGCACCTTGCCGGTGAAGAACGCGGAAAAGTCGTTGCCGCGAATTTTGTAGATGGAATAGATATAGCCCGAGATAAAGGTGAACAGCGGCATGCGCACGTACACCATGGAATCGGCGATCACCCGGAACGGCGAGCCGACATCGATCTTCAAACCGCCGCCCAGCGGGCCGATTACGTGGTAGAGCACCAGCAGCAGGCACGCGAGGCCGCGCAGGGTTTCGATCTCCAGGGACTTTTTCTTGCTCGACATAAAGCACCCGCCTCAATTCAGAATTCTTGATTCGACCCGCGCCGGCTTGTTCGCCCGCAGCATCAAGCCCAGGCCCACGAACAACACCGGCACCACCATCGAGAAATGCCGGGCGAACGAACCGAAGTCCGGCTCGAACAAGCCTTGAACCAGCAGAAACGCCAGGGGAATCGCGATCAGTTCCTTGGGTTTGGTCTGGATCGGCGCCCCTTTGTAGTCGGTCGAGGTGATGACTTTGAACAACAGCACCGCGGTCATGATCATCAACGCCACGAAGATCACCTGACCCGGCCCGGACAGCAGGATCAACTCCACCGGAAACGACAGGCGGAAGAAGATGATCATCGAGTCCAATGCCTGGGAGACGAAATCACTGCCACTGAGCCACGAAACGATCAGCGACTTGGAACCCTCTTCGCCCGCCGTGCGCAGCTCATTGTTGCTGGCGCGAATCGACGACACCGGAAAGCCCAGCGCCAGCTGGATCGCCATGGCCACCGCCAGGTAGAACAGGAACAACATCAGGAAGAAGGTCATGCGCGATACGTATTTCTTCATCATGCAGACACCGACCCAGGACAGCGAAAACAGGATCCAGTAGGGCCGGATCAGCACGCCGTAGATCGCCGCCGACAGGAAAAATCCACCGCGATACTTGCGCGTCAGCGAGCTGAACAGAATGCTCAGCACCGCCACCGACACGATGATTTCCTTGGTCAGGTTCTCCAGGAAGAACGAACGCACCACGCCCCACAGACACAGGGTGCCGAAGATCGCCAGCGGCATGCGCCGGAACACCACCACCGGAATCGCCGTGAGGAAGAAATTGCAGAACATCCCGTAGGCCCAGGCGTTGGTCAGGTTGATCCCGGTGGGCCGCAGCAGGAACGCCGAACACTCGTAGGATGAGCGATCCGGCGAGAATGGGTTCCAGAAATTGCAGTTGTCGGCCCGGGCATAGGACGACCACAGGGTCATCGCATCCGGGCCGGGATCCCGGGGCACCAGCAGCGGCATGGCCACCGACAGAAACAGCCCCGTGAACAGAATCAGGAACGACAGCGACGAGTCGAGTCTGCGACCGCGAAACTCGATGCACGGCAGTTTCAGGCCCATGACACGACAGCCTTTTTCATCCGTGTTGCGCGGGTCAGCAGCGCAATCACGCCGAGCTGCACAATGATCCCGAACACGTTGCCCCAGGCGGCGCCATAGATCGAATAGTGCTTGATCAGCAGATAGCTGACCGGCACCGAAATCAGCAGACAAACAGCCGAACTGGCGAGGGAGACACGGCTGTTTTTCGACGCGATCAACCCGCCCCAGACGATGTCGCCAATGGCGCGCAGGGCGAAGGAAAAGATCAGTACGGCGAGGATTCCGTTGTCCGGACGAGGCACCGGCGCGCCGACCAGATCGAGCACGACATTGAAGAACAGATAGATCAATACCGCCACACCGGCCGACACCACCAATGAACGCGCGACCCATTTGTTCACGAACAATTGCCTGACCGTGAACGGCTGCTGATCGGCCTGATAACGCTTGGCGAGCACTGGAATGCCAACCACCGCCACCACCGCGTAGGACAAAGCCTGCAAGGTGTTGGCCGCCGACCAGGCGTACACGTACTTGCCGAGGCTGGCGTAAGGTTCCAGATCGATGATCAGAAAGCGTTCGGCGTACTGACTCAAGGCGATCAGGCCGGTGCCCAGATAAAACGGCAAGCCGGCTTTCCACACGGTCGCCGTCGCCAGCGTGCCCTCTTCCCGCCCGCGATGAACCTTCACCACAATCAGATAACCGGCGACGATCACCAGCAGGTTGGCGATGACCCACAGCCACAGCACGCTGGCGATTTCCGATACCTGCCCGAGCATCATCCCGCCCACGGCCAGCAGCGCCCAGAGTCCGGTCTTGATGAAGAACAACAGCGCACCCGCCGTGGCTTTCTGCGCGGAGAACACAAACGAGTTGATCTCGAACGACAGGTGTTCGGTCAGCAGCACCAGGGTCACACAAGCGATCAATGCCGCCGTCGCCTCGACTTGCTGGAACAGCGAATAGATCAGCACCGTCAACCCTGACAGCACCAAACCGACGGTCAGATACAGCAGCAGAACCCTGTCGACCACACGCCTCGAACTGCCGCCGACGCTGATCAGGCGATTGATCTCGGAGCTGAAACCGACACTGTAGAACTTCGAAGCGATCAACGATGCGGCGACCACCACGCCGTAGAAACCCAGCGCCTCGTATCCGAGGTAGCGGGTGATGGCGAGCACCAGCAGGAACTTGGCGCCCAGCGCTCCGCCCCGCAGCAACAGGCGAAATATCATCGAATGACGCCCTTGATGATCTCGTCCATGGCCACGGTTTTCGCCTCGATTTCACGACAGGTAGCGGTCAGGCGTTTACCGAAATCCGAAAGCGCGTCCGGTGCGTAGACCGTGTCGATGATGGTGTCGACATTGATGTCGCCGCCGTTGATCACCCAGTCCTCGACGCCCATGTCCTGATAGGCGCCAAAGCCTTTGCGCTCATAGCTGATGTGGTAAGCCGGCACGCCGGAAAGCAACGATTCGATCGCCCCGTGCAGGCGCACGGAAATCACCAGGTCCGGCTGATATCGGGCAATCGTGGCCTTCAATGAAAGCAGGTCTTCGGTGATGCCCAGTTCGCGGTAAAACGCGCCGTCATCGTTACCGCGCACCGCGCTTTGCACCGCACATACCACGTTGCTTTTTTCCTTCAGGCGTTGCAGCAGCACTTTCAGGTTGGCCACATAGGCGAGCTGCTTTTCCTTGCTCCATGCCGGCGGCTTGCGCAGCACCACGCACACCGTGGCCGGCGTCGAGGCGCATTGGGTGAACTTGGGCTGTTGCAGGATCTTGCCGGCCAGCGCCTGCACGGCGAGGTCCGGCGCACGGTAGACGTTTTCGCAGGCATCGAACAGCTTCGAGGAGCGGTTGTCACGCACGAACACCGCGTCGGCGCTGGCGTAATGCTCGACGATTCTGTCGCTGTCGCCATGGAACGGGCCGATGCTTTGCGGCAGGTACACCGATGGGATCTTGCTGAGGATCGCCGTTTCCAGTTGTTTGGCGTGACCCAGTTTCAGCTTGATATGTTCGAAGGCGCTCTTGGAGCGCATGTAGCCGCCGCCGACGCCAACGATCAGGTCGGTTTTCTTCAGCAGATCCGCCAGCCCGGCGTAGGCGCGGTTGAGAAACATCGCCTGCTTGACCCGTCCCAGCCCCTTTGCGGCCATGACCGGCGCATCGAAACGCGGGTGCGGCAAGTAGCTGAAGGAATCCGGATCGGAGGCCACGACATTGATCGAGGTGTCCTCGCCAAAGTTGCGCTGCACCAGCGCGATGGCCAGATCCACCAGCAGGCCATCACCGGAATTGGAGGCACTGTAGCCATGCAAAATCGTTACGTTCATGAGCGATGTTCTACTTAATAGGAGGGAGCGGAATACAGGTCGTAGGTCTGGCGGATCATCAACGCGGCGCTGAAACGCTCGCGGACGATACGCCGGCCTTCGATGCCGAGGGCCGACAACGCCGGCTTCTGGATCTGTTTCAAGCGATCGGCCAGCGCATGGTGGTCACCGCTGGGGAACACGTAGCCGGACACGCCGTGGGTCACCACTTCCGGCAACGACGTGCAGTCGCTGGCAATCACCGGCAAGCCCAGCGCCATGCCTTCAAGCGGCACCATGGCAAAGCCTTCCCAGCGACTCGGGACGATCAGCGCATCGGCCTGTTGGTAGAGCGCGTTGACCTCGGTGGGCGTGACCCAAGGCAGGTATTCAACACCCTCCATCGGCGGACACTCGACTGTCGCCTCGTTGACCGCACTGCCCACCACCGTCAGCTTCAAGTCGTTGCGCTGCACCTTGGCATAAGCCTTGAGCAACACGTCGAAGCCTTTCTGATAATCGAGCCGACCGACAAAGAGCAGGTGGATCGGTTTCGGGTCATTGGCCTTGCGTTCGTCATCCCTGGGATGAATGCCGTTGTAGATCAACCGCATGCGTTTGCGCTCGATGCCGAACGCTGCGGCCTTGTCCAGCTCGTACTGGCTGACGCAGATGATCACGTCAGTGACCTTCTGCAACACGCGCTCGATCCATGCGTAGGCTTTCTGCTTGATCGGCGAGCTTTCCATCAGGAACGAAAAGGCGTGCGGGCAGTAGACGATTTTCGGCCGGCGCCACGGTCGCAGAAGCACACACACGCAACGACCGATCACTCCGGAAAACGTGCTGTGCAGGTGCACGACATCGGGTTTTTCCTTGAGCATGACCTGGATCAGGCGCCAGGCGAAACGCAGCAGCGACGGCACATTTCGCCCGGTTCGGGCGAACGTGCGGATCTGCTCTGGCGCGATGCCGTGCAGTTCCTTCTCCTGATCCTGCGGCACCAGATACACCAGCTCGTAGTTTGCCTGCGCATCGTCCGGGGACGCGGAAATGGTGCGGATCACCGTCGCGACCCCGCCTTTGATCGTTTCAGCCACATGCAGAATTTTTTTCACAACCCACCCACTTTGTTGCCGATAAGGACAGTCGCTGACATTCAGGATTTGTCGGACGCGTATTCGTAGTTGTAATAGCCGTAGCTACCGTTGCCGTAGTAACTGGCCGCACGCTTCTCGACGCCGTTGAACACTGCGCCTTTCAACTCGATACCGTTCTGGGCGAAGCGGCGAATGGTCAGTTCGATCTCTTTGGCCGGGTTCACCCCGAAGCGCGCAACGATCAGGCTGATGCCCGCCTCCCGGCCGACAATCGCCGCGTCCGTCACCGCCAGCAGCGGCGGCGTGTCGATGATCACCACGTCGTAGCGTTCACTGAGCTGCGCCAACAGCTCGCGAAAATTGGCGTGCATCAACAGCTCGGACGGATTGGGGGGCACCTGGCCGCGGCTAATGAAATGCAGGTTGTCGACTTCGACTTTGTTGATCGCCTGATCGAGGGTGCAGCGCTTGACCAGCAAGTCCGACAGGCCGTTGGTGATCGGCGTGTTCAGCGTTTTGTGCAGATGCCCCTTGCGCATGTCGGCATCGATCAGCACCACCCGCTGACCGCTCTGGGCCATGACCGCCGCAAGGTTGGAAGACACGAACGTCTTGCCCACCTGCGGGCTCGGGCCGGAAATCATGATGCGGTTGTTGGTCGAGTCCAGCGCCGCAAAATGCAGGCAGGTGCGCAGGCTGCGGATCGACTCGATGGACAGGTCCGTCGGATTGCGCAGGGCCAGCAGATACGCCGGGGTGTCCGCCGTGACTTTGGCGCGGACTTTCTTTGTGTCTTCTTCCTGTTGCAGGGCGCTGTAAGGGATCGATGCGTAGACCGGCAAGCCGAGCTGCTCGATGGCTTCCGGCCCTTCCAGGCCTTTGCTCAAGGACCTGCGCAGCAACACCAGAGCAACACCGACAAAAGCGCCGAGAAAAGTCGCGATCAGCACGATCAGGGCTTTTTTCGGTTTGACCGGGCTGGTCAGGTCGACATCCGCAGAGTCCACCAGACGTACGTTGCCCACGGCGCCGGCGCGAATGATGTCCAGCTCCTGGGACTTGTTCAGCAACTGGGTGTAGATCTGCGAAGCAACTTCGACATCGCGGGTCAGGTTGAGCAATTCCTGTTGCGTGGCCGGCAGGTCCCCGACCTTGCCTTCCAGCGACCGCTGTTGCTGGGTCAACTCACCGATCTGGGTCAGCAGGGCACGATAGGCCGGATGCTGTCTGGTGAACTTGCGGTCCATCTCCGCCTGCTGCATTTTCAGCTCGGAGATCCGCGTCTCGAGGGCGACGGACTGGCCGAGTACCGACTGGGTTTCCAGAGAGATGTTCACGGTCTTGCCGCGAGTCTGGTAGGCATTGAGCGCATCGCTGGCCTTGGCCAGATCGCGCTTGACCTGAGGCAACTGGCTTTGCAGGAAGGCCAGGCTCTGTGCGGCTTCGGCCGAGGTGCGTCGCACATTCTGATCCACGTACAGCGAGGCGATCTTGTTGAGGATCCTCACCGCTTCAGCGGCATCACTGCTGGCCAGGGCCAGGCGGATGATCCCCGACTCCTTGCCCTGTTCGGATATATCCAGCGCGTCCTGATAACCCTGGATAGTCACGATCCGGGGGTAGCGCACCACCTCGAAACGGGTGCCCGGGTTGGCCTGCAAATGCGTGATCAGCCCTTCTACGCCATCCTGCGCAAAGGTTTCGCCGGCCACGCCTTCGATCAACAGGTTGTCGTTGTCGTCGAACAACTGGAAGTGCCGTTGTTCGCCGGTGATCAGGCTGAGTTTCTTGCCCAGCAGCTCCTTGGGCAGATCGAGCCGGGCGAACTCCAGACGTTCGCCGCCCCATGCGTAGCTGCTCAGACCAAAACGAGGCGGCGCGACGCTGGATTCGGATTCACCACGATAACGGCGAGCAAGAAAGCCGCCAAACACCGGAAAGGTGTTGGGGGTCACGTCGATGTCCAGGCGCAGGTCGTCGACGGTCTTGCCGATCACTGCGCGGGATTTGATGATGCCGATTTCGGTGACCGACGGCGACTGGCCGCCAAGCATGCTGTTGAGGTCGGAAAAGCCGAGCATGTCGTTCTTTTTCGGCTCGACCTGCACCAGCGCGTTGGCCAGATACACCGGCGTGGCCAATATCGCATAGGCAACGCCGGTCATCATGAACGCGCCGGTGAATGCACCGATCAACCACTTCTGATCGATCAGGCTGCCGAATATGCCGAGAAGATCAATACTGTCTTGATCGTTTTCCCGGGTGCCGATTACTGACGGTAACTGCATAAGTCTTTCTTACCATTCACTGATCTGAAGAATATTCATCAACGCGCCAAGCGTTGCGCCCATGAGCTGACAGCATCTTCAATCAATGCGTGGGCATGGATAAAAGCGGCCTGCCCCTGACGATACGGATCTTCTATTTCTCGTTCGCTCTGCCACTTGCCAAGAAGAAACACTTTTCCTCTGGCGTGAGAGGCAATCTTCAGTACTTGATTCACATGTTGTTTTTCCATGACCAGAATCAGGTCCGATTCATTGACGATGTCCGAAGTAAGCTGTCGCGCCTTGAATCCATCGGCACTGTGCCCACGCTCTTCGATCACCCGGCGGGCCGTGGCTTCCATGGACTCACCGACCCGTGCCGCCAGGCCTGCGGAGCTCACTGTGATCGATGAAGGCGTCAGCGCTTTACGCAGCAACAGTTCTGCTGTCGGACTTCGGCAAATATTGCCGACGCAGACGACAAGGATCTTTTTGAACAAGGTTTACTTTCCCGTGTAATGTCAATCGGCCAACATTTCCCGTGAAATCAAAATGAATTCACCGGACTTTCCTGCACGCGGAAACAGTTTCGCCTGTTAGTACCGGTGCATTAAGTACCACGGGGCCCAAAGTCACCCAACCAGAATTACCGGACTAAAAATAACTGTGATTTTCGGCGCCTCTTCCATGAAAAGTTTTCCGACAAAAAATAACATTCATGCACTTTCCAATGCCTTCGGCGTCGGAATAAGGGTAACGAGATAACCATTGGCTAGATGTCATTTCTCATCAGGAGAGCAGACATGAAATCAGCACATCTCAAACGTCTCGGCGCCCTTTCCCTTGTTTTAATCAGTTCAGCCGCTCAGGTACAAGCCAGCGATCTGTTCCCCGCTCTACCCCACCGAACGGTCGGCATTCAGGTCAAGGTGCAGAATTTCTCCGCATCCGATGCCGCGCAGATCAAGGCAGCAGGCTTCAGTTTTGTGCGCCTGGGTGCGTGGAGCGACAGTCTCGGCGACAAGAGTTATCAGAAACAGCTTGCCGATGCGTTCGCCGCCGCCGGCTCCGCCGGATTGCCGGTGTTGATGACGGTGCGCGCCATCAAACCGTTGTCGGCGGATCCGACTACGGCGGGCGCAGCGTTCGCCAGCGCGGTCTCCAGCCTGGAACAGACTTACGGGTCTCAACTGGTCGCGATCGAGGTCTGGAATGAACCGGATCTGAACACCTACTGGCCCACGGGCAACTTCAGCACCACGTTTGCACCGTTCATGAGCGCGATGTGCAAGGCGCTGCAAGACAATCCCACCAGCACGCCCGTGATCGGCTTCGGCTTCGCCCGGCCGCCGAGCGCCGGTTCGGCGTCGACCGTGGCGCTGAACAACATTCTCGGCGCCTATCCCAAATGCCTGAGCGCTATTTCCTACCACCCCTATGGCATGACGGCGACCCAGATAGCCAATGCGCAAACCTTCATCCAACAGAACTTCCACCTGCCGGGCGTCATCAGCGAATGGGGCGTCTCGGCACTTGCCTCCAACGGCGGCCCCGACGGACAGGCCACCAAAATCGCGGCGTTCATCGCCGACGTAAAACGGCTGCAGATTCCGCTGACGTCGATCTACGAGTGGAAAAACAATGATTCGGGCAGCGATGACCGGGAGAAGAACTTCGGCTTGCAAACCGCAAGCGGGCAAGCGAAACCGGCGGAAGCGGCCGCCAGAACGCAACTGGAATCCGAGTAGATTTGTCACTCACCAGTCAGTTGCTTTGAACCTGTGTCCGGATTTGGCATCGTATCTATCGATAACAGGCCCCGCCCATTCAAACAGCCGTTTTCAGGTTGTTGCCTGCGGGGCTATCGATACATCCACATGCCCTTGAGTGGCTGTCAGCGCTCGGGTAATGTCGTCAGACCCATAGGACAGAGCACACTCATGACTTCCAAGCTGGAACAACTCAAACAGTTCACCACCGTGGTTGCCGACACCGGCGACTTCGAAGCGATCGCCCGAGTCAAGCCGGTCGATGCCACCACCAACCCTTCCCTGCTCCTCAAAGCCGCCGCCATCCCGGCTTACGCCGAACTGCTGAACGCCAGCGTTGGCGACTGCAAGGGCGATGTCGGCCTGGCCAGCGACCGTTTCGGCGTCGCGGTGGGCAAGGAAATCCTCAAGGTGATTCCGGGGCGCATTTCCACCGAAGTGGATGCGCGCCTGTCGTTCGACAAGGACGCGATGCTCAAGCGTGCGCACCGTCTGATCGAGCTGTACGACAAGGCCGGCGTCGGTCGCGACCGCGTACTGATCAAGATCGCCTCCACCTGGGAAGGCATCCGTGCCGCTGAAGTGCTGGAGAAAGAAGGCATCCAAACCAACCTGACCCTGCTGTTCTCCTTTGCCCAGGCCGCCGCCTGCGCCGATGCCGGCGTGTTCCTGATTTCGCCGTTCGTGGGCCGCATCTACGACTGGTACAAGAAGGCCAACGGCAACGATTACACCGGTGCCGACGATCCGGGCGTGCAGTCGGTGACGCGCATCTACAACTACTACAAGGCCAATGACTACAAGACCGTGGTCATGGGCGCGAGCTTCCGTAACCTGAGCCAGATCGAACAACTGGCCGGCTGCGACCGTCTGACCATCAGCCCGGACCTGATCGACAAACTGGCGGCAGATACCGGCAAACTGGAACGTAAACTCGCTCCGGGCCATGCCGGCGAAGCGCGTCTGAGCCTCAACGAAGCGCAGTTCCGCTGGTTGTCCAACGAAGACGCCATGGCCACCGAGAAACTGGCCGAAGGCATCCGTCAGTTTGCCCGCGACCAGGAAAAGCTCGAAGCGTTGCTGCAAGCCAAGCTGTAATGGGCTGAAAGCAAACGCAAAAAGGGCGAACCCTTACAGGTTCGCCCTTTTTTGTGCCTGATGGCTGGGGAAATCAATGCCGTTCGAGGGCATTCACCAGATCATGGAAAGCTTCACGGTTGGAGTCATTCAGGCCCATGAGGATCTTGTGCGCTTCCAGCACCTTGACCCGCACCACCTCCTCCGACTGATCCTGATCCGGCAGGTCATCGAGGCATTCGGGGCATGGCACGGGATGATTGACGATATTGAACACCTGTTCGAAGCCCATCGATTGCAACAGACGAGTGATGTCATCGTGTGTAGTGACCACGGTCGGCAGCAGGCCGACCTTTTGCCGCGACAGGATCGACAGCTTGGCCAGCAGGCCCAGCGTAGTGCTGTCGATGCTGCGGGTTTCGGTCAGATCGATCACGATCGCGTTGAAATTCAACGCGGTGAAGATCTTTTCAATAGTCGCATCCAACGCCGAACACAGGGTCAGGCGAACTTCACCGACGAACTTCAGGACGAAGGTGCCGTCCTGCTCGGCGAACTGGATTCTACCGGTACTCATTAAAGATTCCTGCTCAACACCAACAGGGCGATATCATCCGGCATCTCCCCTAGCGTGGCCAATCCAAAAACCTGCCGCAGTCCATCCAGGCTGCCGCCCGCCGACTTGACCCGCTGGGGCAAGGCAGCTTCTTTCTCTTTGAGTGTGGGTTCTGGCAAAAGATCCAGAATGCCATCAGACATCAGCGTCAGGCTGAATGCGGGTGGCAGCTCGAGCACGTGGTCTTCGTAGGTGGCTTCATTGAACAGCCCCACGGGCAGACCGCGCCCCTCGAGATAGCGAACACTGTCAGGCGTGTACAACACAGGCAACGGCAGATGGCCGCCGATGCTATAGGTCAACAAACCGGTCTCCTCGTCGATGACTCCACCGACCATTGTGACGTGCTTGCCCAGCTTACAACTGATCAGCCCCCGGTTGATATGACCAAGAACTTCCGAAGGTTTGAATTCCGGCAGGGTGCCGTTGCGCTTGGACTCGAACAGCAAGCGCGTGGTCATGAACTTCAGCAGGACGGTGACGAACGCCGATGAGGCGCCGTGGCCTGAAACGTCCGCCAGATAGAACGCGACCCGACGCTCGTCCACCCGGAAGTAGTCGACAAAATCACCCGACAGGTACAGCGACGGGATGATCTGGTGGGCGAATTTGAATTCGTCGATGGTCCATGGGCTTTCCGGCAGCATGTTCATCTGCACCTGGCGACCGGCGTTCTGGTCTTCCTGGAGCAGATTCAGACTGGCTTCGAGCTCGCGGTTGGCCTTCTCCAGCTTCTCGCGGTAACGCTGGTTTTCCAGCAGCAGGCGCGCACGATCCAGGGCCCGGCGCACGGAGTGCTCGAGCACGGCCAGATCTTCGAGAGGCTTGATCAGGTAATCCGCCGCGCCCAGGCGCAGGGCTTCTACCGCGTCATTCATCACGCCGGCACCGGAGACCACGATCACCGGTGTCTGCGGGGATCGCTCGGTGACCTGACGGATGAGTTCGAGACCGCCCATCTGCGGCATGCGCAGATCGCAGATGACGAGATCGGGCTGGTCTTGCTCGAATACCTGAAGACCCTGCTGACCGTTACTGGCCTGCAAGACGCTGAAACCACTGTCTTCCAAATAGGCCGCGAGGCTCGCGCGCACTACTTCGTCATCATCGATTATCAGCAGCGTGGCACTGGTTTTTGGCATGTGGGCAAACGGCGCCAGAATTAGGTTGGCGTAGCAGGCGGGGCAACGGCCCGGCGCAGACTACTGGATTCGCTTTCTAGCCTCTCTGCTGCACCGCTTCGGAGCGTTGGCCCCGCACACGGATGCACCAGAGGTGCCCTTCTAAGGCGCAGACGGTACTCCCATCCTTCGAGCGTTTCAAGCATGCGCGATTCGTCGCTTGACGACTTTGTTTGTCAAATCACAGAGAGTTATAAGAACGTTCGAAACCGTAACTCAATGGAAGGATGCAGGGACAAAAAAGGCGACCTTTCGGTCGCCTTCGTGCGGTTCACAGACCGAAATCAGAAATCGTCTTCGACGTGACCGTCCTTGACCTTGAACTCGCGGTTCTGCAGGTAGGCGTTGCGGATGAAGGTGTACTTGTCGCCGCTGATCAGCTTCTCGCTGGACAACAGGCTGGCACGGGTATCGACGATGTTCAGGCCGTAAATCGTGTTACGCGCCGGAATGTCGTTCATGTAGCGGTACGGCGCGGTGTAGGTATCGACGTATTTCGACGGCGCATCACGCAGGGTGCTCGGGCCGAGCAACGGCAGCATCACGTACGGGCCGCTGCTTACCCCCCAGTAACCGAGGGTCTGGCCGAAGTCTTCGTCGCTGCGTTGCAGGCCCATCTTGGTGCCCACGTCGAAGAAGCCCAGCAGGCCGAAGGTGGTGTTGAAGATCAGACGCGCGGTGTCAACGCCGGCAGCAGCCGGTTTGGCCTGGAGAATGTTGTTGGCCAGGTTGGTGATGTCACCGACGTTGCGGAACATGTTGTGGATGCCATCTTCCAGGAACTGCGGCGTTACATACTCATAGCCCTGCGCCAGAGGCTTCAGTGCGTAGGTATCGACGAAGTCGTTGAACTGAAAGATCGGACGGTTGACGCTTTCCCAAGGGTCTTCTTCCGTTGCCGCCTGGGCAACGAACGGAACCAGCATCACGCTGGCACATACACAAAGCTGAGCGAGAGGATTGCTCCAGCGCATAGAAAAACTCCTTGGATTGAACATACGCGGCATGCGGACCACGGTCATAAGGTGCTCAGTATAAGACGGAAACACTTGTTTAGGCATTTCCAACATCATCAGCGCTGCAGGACCCGTCGTAACGCCGCTGTCATCCAACTGTCACCGGTCTTGCTTAGCCTGACGTGTATTTCAAGGACGTTTTTCATGTCACAGGCCGAAGCAATGCCCCATGCAGCACCCAACCTGACGGCCGTGCTGTTCGGGCTCAGCGGCTGTCTGGTGGACTTCGGCGCCCGCGCCCGCCATCCTGCGGGCGCCACTGCGGACCACGCCGAGACCACCCCCGGGGCTCTGGACAGCCTGCGCAGCCTGCAACGGCAACAGATTCCGTGCGCCTGGCTGGACGAACTCCCATCGCCCCTCACCCGGGCGCTTTCAGTCACACTGCCGGACTGGATCAAATCTTCGAAACATTCCGCAACAATCAATCCATGGCCCGCGCCCGATGCCTGCTGGCAGGCGTTGATGACCTTGCAGGTCGTGCGCCTTGACGGTTGCGTGTTGGTCAGCGGAGAACCGCGTCTGCTGCAATCCGGGCTGAATGCCGGACTGTGGACGATCGGCCTGGCGTCCTGCGGTTCACTCTGCGGTCTTTCGCCACAAGAGTGGCAAGCACTGAGCCAGAAGGAACGCGAGCAGCTACGTGGCAAGGCTACGGTGCAACTGTTTGGCCTGGGCGTGCATTCGGTGATCGACCATCTGGGCGAACTCGACACCTGCCTGGCCGACATCAACCAACGCCGACTCAAAGGCGAAAAGCCCTGACCGGGATCATGCAGGTTGCGGCAGAGTGGATTAGGCTTAAGGAGAGTCATAGACCTTTGGCGCACGGCTGCGGTCTATGCCAGTGCCTCTCGATAAAAGGAAAACACCATGCCCGCCCGCGAACTGCAAGAACAGCTCAATACCCTGCGCGAGCAACTGGATCAGAATCCGCCGCTGTCGGAAGCCGAGCGCGCAGACCTGCACGCACTGATGCAACAGATCGAACTGGAACTTGAACTGGAAACCAAAACCCAGGATTCCAATCTCGCCGACGGCGTGAACCTGGCCGTCGAACGCTTCGAACTCGAACACCCCACCATCGCCGGCACGCTGCGCAACATTGTGAATTCCCTGGTCAGCATGGGGATCTGAAACCTGCGAATACGAAAAAGCCCTGCCATTGCTGGCAGGGCTTTTTCATGTCCGGGTTGCAGGTTACTGGCGGACCAGACGCCGATTCGGCAACTGCGCGCTTTCAGTGCTGCGGTACGGGTTGATGTCCAGCCCGCCACGGCGCACATAACGTGCGAACACCGTGAGTTTTTCCGGTTTCAGCAAACGCTGCAGGTCGAGGAAGATTCGCTCCACGCATTGCTCATGGAAGTCCGAGTGTTGGCGGAAGCTGACGATGTATTCCAGCAGACTGGCGTGATCCAGCGCCGCACCACGGTATTCCACCACCACGCTGCCCCAGTCCGGCTGGCTGGTCACCGGGCAATTGGATTTGAGCAGGTGACTGTGCACGCTCTCCTCTACCACCCGCGAATCATCACAGCGCAGCAGTTCGGGACGTGGGTGTTCGTAGTTGCTGACGCTGATATCCAGATCGTCGATGCACACACCCGGCAGCGCGACCACGCCTTCGGCTTCAACCTCTTTCAGGCTGCGAACCCGCACGCCCACCGGTTTGCCGGCAGCGGCGGACAAGTCCTTGACCAGCGTCGCTTCCAGGCTAGCTGTATCGGCGAACGGGGTCTGGTTCAGCGAGTTCAGGTACAGCTTGAACGACTTGGATTCGATGATGTTCGGCGAGTCCGCCGGAATGCTGAATTCGCCGATCGCCACCACCGGTTTACCCGACGGCAGCAGCCACGACAGCTCGAAGCAGTTCCAGAAATCCACGCCTTTATACGGCAGGGTCTCGGCGGTCAAGCCCAGCTCGGCCCACTTCGCGGTGCGCGGAATCGGGAACAGCAGGGACGGTGTGTAAGTGGCGATGTATTCGCTGGACTTGCCCAGCGGCGAATGTTCGGCTGCGGGATGCATGGCGGAAACCTGACTGAAGAATCAGCGGATTCTATCAGCCTTTGCTTCCGCCTTTGAGTGCTTACTGACTGACAGTCAGTTTGCCGACCATTCCGGCCTGGTAATGCCCGGGAATGTTGCAGGCAAACTCCAGGCTGGTCGCCTTGCTGAAGGTCCAGGTCAACTCGGCGGTCTTGCCCGGTTCGACCAGTACGCTGTTAGGGTCGTCATGTTTCATGCCGTGCCCCATCGCCCCATGATCCATGCCCGCCATATCGTGGGACATTTCCTCCATGCCGGTCGGCGTCAACATGCCGCTTTGCTGCATCTGCAGCATTTCCTGCTGGTGACTGGCATGCATCGCGGCATCGCCGAGGTTGAATTCGTGCAGCAACTGGCCCTTGTTCACCAAAACAAAACGAATGGTCTCACCGGCCTTGATGTCGATGGCCTTCGGATCGAACGACATGTCGCCTATCACCACTTCAATAGTGCGGGAGGCCTTGGCAGCAGGTGCCGGTTGACCGAAGTCATACGTGCGCGCAGAGTCGGCCCAGACGGATGAGCTCAGCGCCAGCAAACAGGCGGCCACGGCCAGAGAATTGCGCAAAAACATGGTCATACTCCAACAAGATAAGGTTCAGCCTGTGGGAAACTTTAGTCGGCCCGGGCTGGCAGCTACCTGACAGGCAGATTACAACTTTGTCAGGTTGGCGCTTGTAACCAGTTCCCACGGTATAACGCTCTCGTTCCTACAAACCCGAGTCGCCCATGAAACTGCTGATCGTCGAAGACCAACCGAAAACCGGCCACTACCTGCGCCAGGGATTGACCGAGGCCGGTTTCAACACCGAACTGGTGGCCGACGGCAACACCGGACAACAGTTGGCGTTGAGTGGAGACTACGCCCTGTTGATCCTCGACGTCATGCTGCCCGGGCGCAGTGGCTGGCAGATTCTGCAAGCGGTGCGCAGCGCCGGGCTGGACACGCCGATCCTGTTTCTGACCGCCAAAGACACCGTGGAAGACCGGGTTCACGGCCTCGAACTGGGCGCCGACGACTATCTGGTCAAACCCTTCGCCTTTTCCGAGCTGCTGGCCCGGGTGCGCAGCCTGTTGCGACGTGGCAGTGCCACGCCGCAGGAAACCTGCCTGCAACTGGCCGATCTGCGCCTGGATCTTATCCGCCGCCGGGTCGAGCGCAGCGGCCAGCGCATCGACCTGACCGCGAAAGAATTTGCCCTGCTGGAAATGCTCCTGCGCCGCCAGGGCGAAGTGTTGCCCAAATCCCTGATCGCCTCACAGGTCTGGGACATGAATTTCGACAGCGACACCAATGTGATCGAAGTGGCGATCCGCCGCCTGCGTCTGAAGATCGATGACGACTTTTCTGAAAAACTGATCCATACCGTGCGCGGCATGGGTTACGTACTTGAAGAGCGTCCCGACTGATGCGCCGTCTGTCACTCGGCAGTCGGCTGGCGTTGCTGTTCGCCGCCTGTACCGCAACGGTTTCACTGGTAGCCGGTGTGGTGTTCAGCCGCGCCAGCGAGGCGCACTTCATCGAACTCGATCAGCAATTGCTCGAAAGCAGGCTGATCAATGTACGTCAGGCCCTGTTGGGGAATGGCGACGTCGCACATGTCACCGATGAGTTGAACCAACAGGGCGATGTCGCGCTGCGCATCAGCGGCCCCGAAGGACAGCGCTGGTTCGGCCGATCCCTGCAAATGTCGGCGGACCTGCCGCAGCAGCCCGGCCTGGCCACCATCAATGACAACGGCACGGACTATCGCCTGCTCAATGCCCCGCTCTTCCCGGAACGACCCGACTCACCACAATTGACCTTGCTGCTGGACATCACCCACCACCAACACTTCCTGCAACGCATGCAACATCTGATCTGGCTGACGGTCGGCCTTTCGGCTCTGGCCACCGCGCTGTTGGGAGCCTGGGCGGCACGCAGCGGCCTGCGTCCGTTACGGCGCATGAGCGCCGTGGCGCGAGGGATTTCGGCCCAATCGCTGAATGCCCGACTGCCGGAAGAGCAGATGCCTGCAGAACTCACGGAATTGGCCCACAGTTTCAACGCCATGCTCGGACGCCTCGATGACTCCTTTCAGCGCCTCTCGGCGTTCTCCGCCGACATCGCCCATGAACTGCGCACCCCGCTGTCGAACCTGCTGACCCACACACAAGTCACCCTCACCCGGCCACGCCCGCTTGAGGACTACCGCGAGGCCTTGCACAGCAACCTCGAAGAGTTGCAATGGATGGCGCAACTGGTCAACGACATGCTTTATCTGGCCAAGGCCGACCACGGATTGCTGGTGCCCAAGCGTGAACCGCTGGAACTGGCGGAAGAAGCCGATGCATTGCTGGAGTTTTTCGCACCACTGGCCGAAGACGCTCAGGTCAGACTGAGCCGTGACGGTGAGGGCCGATTTGAAGGCGACCGCGCGATGCTGCGCCGGGCGCTGTCGAACCTGCTGGACAATGCACTGCGCTTTACGCCGTCCGCGGGCGATGTAAACGTGCAGATAGCGGACCAGGCGAAATTCTTGAAGGTGACTGTGGAGAACAGCGGCGTAGGCATTTCTGCGCAATTGTTGCCGCGTCTGTTCGACCGTTTCTACCGGGCCGATCCGGCGCGCCAGGAAGGCAGCAGCGAACATGCCGGGTTGGGGCTGGCGATCACTCAATCGATCATCCGGGCCCACGGCGGGCAGATTCGTTGCGAATCGGCTGAGGGCTGGACGCGGTTTGTGATTGAGTTGCCGAAAAACGATTGAGGCCGACAATGCCGGCCTCAATGGGGGAGCTTACGAATAACGCAATGCGTGCGCCGGTTCGATCTTCGCCGCTCGCCAGGCCGGGTAAACGGTGGCCAGGAAGCTGAGGATGAAGCCTGCCGAGCAGATCAGCAGCACGTCGCCCCCCTGCAATTGCGAGGGCAGGTTGCTGACGAAGTACACGTCGGAACTGAAAATGTGCTGCCCGGTCACTCGCTCGACCCAGCCCACCATCTCACTGACGTTCAACGCAGCAATCACGCCCAGCACACCACCAATGATGGTGCCGACGATGCCGATCACCGTGCCCTGGACCATGAAGATCGCCATGATCTGCCGTGGCGTGGCACCGATGGTACGCAGGATCGCAATGTCCGCACCCTTGTCGTTCACCACCATGATCAAGGTCGCGATGATGTTGAACGCCGCCACCGCGACGATCATCAGCAGCAACAGGCCGATCATTGTCTTTTCCATTTTCATCGCACTGAACAGGCTGCCCTGGGTGTGGGTCCAGTCGTCTGCCTTGAAGTCAGTGCCAAGGCCGGTGGCGATGTCGGACGAGACCTTCGGCGCGGCATACAGATCTTTCACCGCCAGACGCACGCTCTGCACCTGATTCGGCTCCCAGTGCTGCATGGTCGCGGCGTCGGAGACGTGGATCAGGCCCATGGAACCGTCCAGTTCGGCGCCGACCTTGAAGATACCGACCACATTCAGACGTTGCATGCGCGGGGTGATGCCGCCCGGTGCGGTACTGACTTCCGGCACGATCAGGGTGATCTTGTCGCCGACGTTCAGACGGAAGCGCCGGGCCGTGATCTCGCCCAGCACTACACCGAACTCGCCCGGTTTCAAGGCATCGAGACGCCCCTGAACAATATGCTGCGCAACGATCGACACCTTGCCTTCCTGGGCCGGATCGACGCCGCTGATCTGGATCGGTTGCATCATGCCCTTGTAGGACAGCATGCCTTCCATTTCGGTGAACGGCACGGCGGCGGTCACTTCGGGATTCTTCAACGCGGCCTCGGCCACCGGCTGCCAGTCATCGATCGGCTTGACGCCGACGATAGTCGCGTGAGGCACCATGCCGAGGATGCGCGAGCTCATTTCGCGCTGGAAGCCGTTCATCACCGACAACACCACGATCATCGCCAGCACGCCGAGGGCGAGGCCGATCATCGAGGTCATCGAAATGAACGAAACAAAGCGATTGCGGCGCTTGGCGCGGGTATAGCGCGTGCCGATAAAGATCGATAACGGTCTGAACATTCGCTGGGGCACCGTATAAAAATAAAAGACCCGACACCTTTTCAGACATCGGGTTTCAAGCCGTCAGATGGGGGTCAGGCAACCGTCCTGCAACTGCAGGACGCGGTCCATCTGGCGAGCCAGGTTCAAGTCGTGAGTCACCACCAGGAACGCCGTGCGCATCGAAGTGCTGAGTTCCAGCATCAGATCCTGAATGCCCTCGGCGGTGTGGGAGTCGAGGTTGCCGGTCGGCTCGTCGAGCATCACCAGGCCTGGCTTGTTCACCAGCGCCCGGGCAATCGCCACGCGCTGGCGCTCGCCACCGGACAGCTCGGCCGGCTTATGTTCCAGGCGATGGCCCAGACCGACCCGCTCCAGCAACGCCGTGGCCCGCTGGCGCGCCTCGGGGATCGCGGTCTTGCCGATCAGCAGCGGCATGCAGACGTTTTCCAGTGCGGTGAATTCCGGCAGCAGGTGATGGAACTGATACACGAAACCGAGGGCACGGTTGCGCAACAGGCCCCGCTTCTTCTCGCTCAGTGCCGAGAGCTCTTCACCATCGAGCCAGACGCTGCCCTTGGTCGGGGTATCGAGACCGCCCAGCAGGTTCAGCAAGGTACTTTTGCCCGAACCGGACTTACCGACGATCGCCACCCGCTCACCCGGGTGCAACTCCAGTTGCAGACCGGCCAGCACTTGCACCGACTCCGGGCCTTCCTCGTAGGATTTGCCCAGGTTGCGGCAGCTCAGGATTGCTTTTTCACTCATGCCCGACTCACTCATAACGTAGCGCCTCCGCCGGCTGGGTGCGCGCGGCACGCCAGGCTGGATACAGGGTGGCGAGGAAACTCAGGACCAATGCAGCGGCGCAGACCATGACCACGTCCTGGCTCTGCACCTGCGATGGCAGGTAATCGATGAAATACACGTCGGCGTTGAGGAATTTATGCCCGATCACGCCTTCGAGTGCGGAAATGGCGGCACTGACGTTGAGCGCAGCCAGGATGCCGACTACGGCACCGATAGCCGTACCGACCACGCCGATCACCGTGCCCTGCACCATGAACGTGCGCATGATCGTGCCCGGCGTGGCGCCCAGCGTGCGCAGGATGGCGATATCGCCCTTCTTGTCGTTCACCACCATCACCAGCGTGGAAATGATGTTGAACGCAGCAACCGCAACGATCAGCAGTAACAGCAGGCCGATCATGGCTTTTTCCATGCGGATCGCCTGATACAGGTTGCCGTGGGTGCGGGTCCAGTCACGGGCGTAGTAATGGTCTTCGCCAAGCCGCTGGGCGATGTTCCACGCTTCACGCGGCGCCTGGAACAGATCGTCGAATTTCAGACGCAGACCCTGCACCTGATCTGGCTTCCAGCGGTGCAGCTTCGCCAGGTCCTGCAGATTGGTGACGCCCAGATAACCATCCAGCTCACCGGCGCCGACATGGAAGATGCCGACCACGGTGAAGCGCTTCATGCGCGGGAACATCCCGGCCGGGGTCACGCTGACCTCCGGGGCGACGAAGGTGATCTTGTCACCCAGGCCCACGCCCAGTTTGGTCGCGGCCTTGTCACCGATCACGATGCCGAAGCTGCCCGGCATCAGATCGTCGAGCCTGCCCTGCTTCATGAAGTTGTCGATGATCGAGACGTTGCGCTCCAGCGCCGGATCGATGGCGTTGAGCAGCACCTTCGACACCTGGCCGTTGTTGGTCAACAGGCCCTGCATCTGGGTGAACGGCGCGACGGCCGCCACCTGCGGGTTCTGTTCGACCCTGGCGGCCAGGCTCGGCCAGTCGCTGATGGCTTCACCGGACTCGATGGTCGCGTGGGGCACCATGCCCAGCACGCGGGTGCGCATTTCATGATCGAAGCCGTTCATCACCGACAGCACCACGATCATCACGACCACGCCAAGGGCGAGCCCGATCATCGAAGTCAGGGAAATGAATGACACAAAATGATTGCGACGCTTTGCACGGGTGTAACGCGTGCCGATAAATACGAAGAGAGGTCTGAACATGTCGGGGCTTGTTCGGAGGGAAAAGGAACGTCCTTGTGGCGGGGGGGGGTTACCTACCTTTCACTCAAACCACCGCCGCCCCCATTGGGTTGGCCCGTCGACATTAGATGACGAAGAGCCGCGCGGAACATACACCCTGCTCTTTTAAACATCTCCACCCGCCCACAAGGAAGCGAG
>NZ_JBJJMM010000042.1:0-35201 GCF_046231795.1 Pseudomonas sp. KCJK9016
ATTGGCGATGCTCGACGGCCAGGGCCCGAAACGCGCCTGCCCGTTCTACTACCAGCTCGACCACCTCGGCACCCCGCAGGAACTGACCGACTACAGCGGCGAGATCGTCTGGTCGGCCAAATACAGCGCCTACGGCAAAACCACCTCGGTGGAACTGGCGACCGAGGACTACCTCGACCAGCCGCTGCGCTTTCAGGGGCAGTATTTCGATGCGGAAAGCGGGCTGCATTACAACCGCCACCGGTATTACGACCCGGAGGTGGGCCGATACCTGACGCCGGATCCGGTGAAGCTGGCGGGTGGGCTGAACCAGTACCGGTACGTGCCGAATCCGACGGGGTGGGTGGATCCGTTGGGGTTGACGTCCAATTGTCCGCCGCCGAACAGGCCGGGATGTCCGGTGCCCGAAAAGGTGGATAACGCCAAAGTCAAAGATGGTGAACCTCAAACACCTGATCCATTGCAGAAAAACCACTATCTGTATCGTGGTGATGATCGAGAGCCATGGGAGATCTTCGAGGCAGGATTTGAACCATGGGGAGACAGCGAAGATTTATATTTACACGCATTAGATAACAAGAACCCTCCTAGTTGGTTTGTGAGCACTTCCAGATCGGAGAAAGAAGCAACAAAATTTGCTACAGGTCATGGCTTTGAAGAAGGATATGTATACATCCTGAAAAATATTCGTGGAATTGACGTAAACAAAGAGCTGGGGGCAATGTCGCCACATCGACGAGAGGCGGAAATAGCAGTTCCTGGCGGCATAAATAATAGAGACATTGTAGGGGTCACTCCCGTTACTGAAGATGGGCTCTACAAGGGTTACTCCATACCCAACCCTTTTAGGAAGTAATCATGAAAACAATAGAAGTCGAAATCATCAAAGAACAGCAGCGAGAAACCGCGTCCATTAAGGTAGATAGAAAAACAAGAACTCTGACATTCTCGACGAAGTGTGGTGCAACAAGCACTCATACCGCCGCTGACTTGTACCAATGCTTTGGCCTGATCAGAGCTGACTTCCCGGACATTCAGTTTTTATGCAAAGGTGCCAAAATAAATGTTCATCCCTCCCGGATGAGTGCACAAATGTCGGCAGGTCTGATCGCATACGAGGCCAGGATGGGATACCCAACCGACGAGAAAGACAGCGTTAATATCTTTGACTACGAAGAACACAACCTCACAAATGATATAGAGGATCAAAAAAGACATTACCAACTGTGGATTGAGTCAATCAACCCTATTCAAACACTGACATGATGCAATACCCGCTCTGAAAAAGCCCGGCAGCGCTACCGGGCTTTTTTTTCGATTACTACTGACAGGCCATCTCAGCCATTTGCGACATCAGGCTCCTGGGTGGCCGTCGCTACGCCGTTGATCAATGGTCCATAACGCCGACTGAACTCCCAGTTGTAAGGCACACGATCCTTGCTGGTGCCGTTGTCCCAGTTCACCGACCAGGTCATCAAACCCTTGATCGGATGCCCTTTGACCGCCAGGCGTTTGATCGCGTTGCCGACTGCATTTTTGTCGATCACGTAACCGGTGGCCGCAGCATCGTTGTTGGCAGGCAAGCCAATGACAAACTTGTACGCGGGGATCTTCGTGAAACCGCGAGTGCCGGTTACCAGGCTTTCGGTCAGGTAATAGAGGAAGTCTTCTTTCATCGCATCATTGTTCTGTGCGATCCACGCACCGTTGCCGTTGTTGGCTTCCGGCACCCAGACACCATCACCACCCTGGTTGTAGAACTGCGGTGCGATGAAATCGTAGTAGCCTTCCAGTGCCTGCAGGTAACCGACGTATTTGCCGGAGGTAGTCAGGTATGGAAACTCAGGGGCCATGCTGATGATGAAATGTTTACCCTGGCCTGCGTAGTGATCCTTGACCAGTTTCAGGGCGGCTGGCAGGACGGTCTTGTTGGCAGCGAAATCAATCGCGCTCTGTTCAAGATCGATATCCAGGCCGTCGAAACCGTAGGTTTCCACCAGACGGATGATTTCATTGGCCAGCGGTTGCTCCTGACCGGCCCGCAATTCGATGTGCGCATCGGCGCCGCCAAGGGAAATCAATACCGCCCGCCCCTGACTGTTGAGTACGCCAACCTGACGGCGGAACTCGGCATCCGAGACGTTATAGGGCTTGAAGGTGGGAATTCCGCTCCCCTTCATGAATGCGACTGCAACCACGTTGTAGTCCTTGGGTACGTCCGCCAGCGCAATGTTGGCGAACTGACCACGTTGATAGCCATCGCTCGGACCGGCCGGCCAGTTATGCCAGAAGCCCATGAGGATCTTCTTGCCGGTGATGCTCGGCATCAGCGAGGCAGCGTCGCTCGCCTGGTTTTGCATTAACGTGAAGTCGATGTTTGACATGTTCTAATCCTTCAGAACGTGTAAGTGGGTGGTGCGGACTTATTTGAAGTCCACATCAAAGGCCTGATAGAAGGCGTTACCGGTGTTGGCGACGATCCACATCAGGACAATGACGTGTCGCCCGTGCTTGTTGGCCGGAAGTTTGACCGCGTGATTGACCTTGGCCTTCAGCTCCGCTGAATGACTGTAGTACGGCACTTGCGGATAGAAGTCCTCGGCGAACGGTTTTGTTTCCAGTTGTGCACGGGTGATGCGCTGTTTCGGGTCCCAGCCATCCTTGGTGATCAGCCAGCGATAACCGCGGGTGGTGTGGGGCGCGGTGTATTCCCATTTCACTTCAAGAGTCTGGCCCGGGGTGACGTTGAGCAGCGGCCAGGTGAACGGGCGACCAAGTTTCTTGCTCATTTCCTCGTCGGTGAAATTCACACAGTCACGGGCGTCATCCTTGCCGCCACTGAGAATGTGTCCATCGGCAGGCGGTACGACGCTCGGGTTATCCGATTCGAACGGTGCCGGGAACGGACCCGCCACCAGCGCCGGGAAGTTCTTGCCGCCTTCCATTTCGTTGACCTGCCAGCCACCGAGCAGTCCTTGTTCGATGGCCACCGCACCACGGCTTGCAGGGGAAATGACGCGACCGTGTCGCAGTTGGGTTTGAGCTTGTGGTTGATTCATGATTTTCACTCCATTGATTTAAGAACTCTCCTTTCCGGGGAGAGGCCTTCAAGCTAACGGAGGGGGATTTTTTGTCCATCGGCGGTTTTGTCGCAGTCCGCCGATGCAAGACCAGAAAATCACTGAAAACACTGGATATAAATACAGTACATTGCGACGACTCTCACCCGACGCATGGCAAAAAGATTACACGGCGTTATTACAAAGGCCTGCATTTATCGACTCAGGCGAGCTGCGCCTTGAACTCTTTTTCATACTGCCCGGCAAGCTGTACTTTCTGCTTGTCGTCAAACAGCTTGCCGGCCATCTGGAAGAATTTCTGCTCCTCTTCCTTCAAATGGTGATGCACCTTGTCCGACAGCTTTTTCGCCATGGCCAGCCAGGCCGGACTGGACATTTCGGTCTCGTCGAGTTCCTCCATCATCTCGTCCATTTCATGGTGTTCGGCGATGGCGTGGCGACTCAGATCGACGCCGTTGTCAAACGCCATCAACGGGATGTAGAAGTGACGTTCTTCGGCTGTCTCGTGCGCTTGCAGCTCGGCCTTCAGTTGCTTGTAGGCTTCGATGCGCTCCGGGGTGTCGCCGCTGGTTTCGATCAACGCCCTGGCATAGCTGCGCTGGCGGTCATGGCTTTCGCGAAGGGCTTCGAAAATGTTCATGGACTCTCCTCGACAGAAGCATTCGGAATGAACGCTTTCAAGGGCTAGACCATGAAGCGCAAGCGACGGTTCCAGCGGCCCAATGCCGGTATGGCTCAATCGGCCGCGGCGCGATAGGCTGCCGGTTCACTGCCATAAGGATGTTGCACATGAGTTTACGGATCGAGCTGTCGCAAGACTCCACGGAAGAAGAACGCCTGGCCATTCTGGCGCCCCTGCATGCCTACAACGTCGCTCAGGCCGGGATAAAAGTATCGGAACCGCTCACACTGCTGGTTCGCGATGAGCAGGGCAACATCCTTGGAGGGCTCTACGGACGGTTGGTCTGCCAGTGGTTGTTCGTCGATTTGCTTTCGGTGCCGGAGCAAGGCCGCCATCAGGGGATCGGTACGAAACTGATGCGCATGGCCGAAGACCTGGCGCGGGAGAAAGGTTGCATCGGGGCCTGGCTCGACACCTTCGATTTTCAGGCGCCGGCGTTCTACAGGAAGCTGGGGTATAGCCAGTTTGGCGAGTTGACGGATTATCCGCCGGGGCACAAACGCATGTTTTTCCAGAAGCGTCTGGACGTCTGAGCCCCCGAGCTTGGCGAGGTATTACAGACAGGTCGCCAACGCCGCCAACCGGCGTTTGGCGACGAAGTCGTCCTTCTGCGCGTAGTAATTCAGCACCGTGCCGGACGCAGCAGTGGTCAAGTCGACAAACGATTCTGCCGAACGGGTGTAGACCGTCGACCCGCCCTTCTTGCCCGGTTGCAGATAGGCTGCCGCATCGACGCCGAACACCGCTTCGTCCTGCCAGGCGAACTGCACGCACTCGGCCACGACTTTCTCGGGCTTGTCCGAATTCAGGATTTTGTAGGGGGTTTGAGTGCGGGCGTTTTCCATCACCGAACCCGCGCAGCCGGCCAGCAGAGTTGCCGCCAGTGCCATCATCAGCATTCGCATTGCATTTGCTCATTCGGAAAAAAACGGACTGTATCACCGCAAAGCGCAAAACCGCTCTGCTTTACTGCATTTAAAGCGCGACACCCGCCGACAGCTGCGGCACATTAGGGTCACTCGCCCCCACAAGGAACCCCCATGGCGCCTAACGACCAGCGACATGAACATGCCCTGCAACTGTTTCTGGATGCGCGCCCCGAGTTGCGCGACACCCTCGATCATCTCAATCCGTTACTGGCCCAGGCCAAGGGCGAAACCCCGGCGCAGTACCGCGAAGAACGTCTGCACGAAGCCTTCGAAGCCGAGGCCGAAAGCCAGGGACTGTTTGCCTGGGAACTGACCTTGCAGCTGACTGCAGCCACCCCCGAGGAATATCAGGCGCAGCGTCTGGAAGTGCACCGTGAAGTGGCGGAGATGGCCGGGATGGACTGGTTGGAATATTGCGACCTTTATGGCATAGAACCCTGACCTCCAATCAAGGACATTTTCGCCAATGCTGCCAACCGCCTCGACTCACCGCGCCAGCCCCGGTCACCTGCGCACGCAGAAATGGCGTGGCCGTGTGGGGCTGGCCATGGTGGCCGCGCTTTCGGTGCTGGCAGGGATGACCGATGCCATCGGCTTCATGGCCAGTGGCGACTTCGTTTCATTCATGAGCGGGAACACCACCCGGCTGGCGGTGGCGATCAGTGATGGCGATGTGAGTCTGACGCTGCGGCTGGTGATCCTGGTCGCTACGTTTATTTTCGGCAATGCCCTCGGCGTGGTGATCGGTCGCCTCGGCGGGCGTCGCGCACTGCCGTTGCTGCTGTGCATCGCGACACTGCTCTGCGGGGCCGCCGCCTGGCCATCCGACGTGCAACTGCCGGCGCTGCTGGCGGCGATCATCGCCATGGGCATGCTCAACGCTGCAGTGGAGGAAGTGAACGGTCTGGCGGTCGGGCTGACCTATGTCACCGGAGCACTCTCGCGGTTCGGCCGCGGCCTGGGGCGCTGGATAATGGGCGAGCGGCGCAATGGCTGGCGCGTGCAACTGGTGCCATGGAGCGGCATGTTCCTCGGTGCCATTCTCGGTGCTGTGCTGGAACATCACCTGGGGCTAAAAGCGTTGTATGCCAGTGGTTTGCTGGCGGGGTTGATCGGCGTGGTCTCGCTGAAAATCCCCCGGCGCTGGCAGTTGGGTTACATGCCGCGCTGACGTCTGCGGCAACATCGACTTCGCCGCCCCGCCGAGAAAGCTTTATCATGGCCGCAGTTTTGCTGATCGAGTCCGCCATGAAGTTCGCCATTGCAGTGTTTTCCGCCGCCCATGCGCCCTCCTCGCGCCGCGCCTTGCTGTTCGCGCAGGCAGCGTTGGCCGGCGGACATGAAATTGTCCGGCTGTTTTTCTATCAGGACGGGGTCTACAACGCGTCCGACGCCGTGGTCACCCCGCAGGACGAACCGGACCTGCCCAAACAGTGGCGAACCTTTATCACCGAACAGAACCTTGACGGCGTGGTGTGCATTGCCGCCGCCCTGCGTCGCGGCGTATTGAACACCGACGAAGCCGGGCGCTATCAGCGTGATGCCGTAGCCGTCAGCGCGCCGTGGGAGTTGTCCGGTCTCGGTCAATTGCATGACGCGGTGCAGGATGCCGATCGTCTGATCTGCTTCGGAGGCGCGTGACATGGCCAAGTCCCTTCTGATTATCAGCCGTCAATCACCGTGGTCCGGCCCCGGCGCCCGCGAGGCCCTGGATATCGTGCTGGCCGGCGGCGCCTTCGATCTGCCGATCGGCCTGCTGTTTCTCGACGACGGCGTGTTGCAACTGGCCGCCGGGCAGAACGCCAAAGCGCTTCAACAGAAAGATTTGAGCGCCAACCTGCAGGCGCTGCCGATGTTCGGTGTCGAGGAGCTGTTCTACTGCGTCGACAGCGCCAGCGCTCGCGGCCTCGGAGAGCGCTCGCTGGACGAGGCGCAGCCCTTGGCTGCCGCACAAATCACCGCCCTTATTGACCGTTACGACCAGGTGATCACCCTCTGATGTCGACCTTGCATGTGTTGTCCCATTCCCCATTCGGCGACGAACGCCTGACCAGTTGCCTGCGTCTGCTCGGCACTGCCGACGCGCTGCTGCTGTGTGGCGAAGCCGCTTATGCGTTGCAACCCGGCACCGCGCCATTCATTGCACTGGAAACGCGACAAGTGAAGCTCTTCGTCCTGGCCGAAGACGCGCAGGCCCGCGCCTTGCAGATTCCGGACTGGGCCGAAGCCATCGATTATGCGGCCTTCGTCGAGCTGTCGATCCACCACGACAAGGTCAACACCTGGCTATGAATGCATTGGCTGTCGGCACCCGCACCATCGAACTGGACAAGGATGGCTTCCTGGTCGATCTCAACGACTGGTCGGCCGAAGTCGCCGGCGCCCTCGCCGCTGCCGAAGGCATCGAACTGAGCCCTGAACACTGGGAAGTCCTCGAACTGCTGCGCAGCTTCTATGCCGAATTCCAGCTGTCGCCGGCCACCCGACCACTGATCAAGTACACCGCGCTCAAACTCGGCGCAGAGAAAGGCAACAGCCTGCACTTGAACCGCCTGTTCAAAGGCACCCCTGCCAAACTCGCCGCAAAACTGGCGGGCCTGCCCAAACCGACAAACTGCCTATGACCGACTATCCAGCGCTGACTCTCGAAACACCCGCCGAGCATCCGTTCGCCCAGTTCGTGCGCATCCTCGGCAAGGGCAAGCGCGGCGCCCGTGACCTGACCCGTGAAGAAGCCCGGCAAGCCATGGGCATGATCCTCGACGAAGCGGTCGAAGAAACCCAGCTCGGTGCGTTCCTGATGTTGCTGCGGCACAAGGAAGAGAGTGCCGAAGAGATGGCCGGTTTCACCGAGGCTTTGCGCGAGCGTTTGAAGGCGCCGGCATTGAAGATCGATCTGGACTGGCCGACCTACGCCGGCAAGAAACGTCACCTGCCGTGGTATCTGCTGGCGGCCAAGTGCCTGGCGCAAAACGGTGTACGTACCTTCATGCACGGCGGCGGCGCGCACACTGCCGGGCGCTTGTATTCCGAACAGTTGCTCGGCGAGCTGAACATTCCGCTGTGCCGCAATTGGCAACAGGTCGGTGCCGCGCTGGACAACGGCGGGCTGGCGTTCATGCCGCTGGTGGACTGGGCGCCGCAGCTGCAACGGATGATCGACCTGCGTAACACACTCGGCCTGCGCTCGCCGATTCACTCGCTGGCGCGGATCCTCAATCCGTTGGGTGCGCGTTGCGGCTTGCAGAGTATTTTCCACCCGGGTTATCAAGCGGTGCACCGCGATGCCAGCAGCCTGCTCGGCGACACGGCAGTCGTGATCAAGGGCGACGGCGGCGAAATCGAGATCAACCCGGATGCCGCCAGCCACTTGTACGGCACCACCGGTGGCGAAAGCTGGGACGAGGAATGGCCGCAGCTGTCGGTGCAGCGTCACGTCAAACCGGCATCGCTGGATATCGGGCATCTGAAGGCCGTCTGGCGCGGCGATGTGGTCGACAGCTACCCGCAAATGGCGCTGATTTCGACCATGGCGTTGGCGCTACGCGGCCTCGGCCAGAGCCGTGAACAGGCCTTTGATATCGCCGAGCAATACTGGGCCGAACGGGACAAATCGATTTAACCGATCATTAACGCCCGATCTTTGCGCTTTTTGTTCGAACTCATCGGAATAGACTGGGCTCCAACGATTATTGGTTTCTGGAGTCTTGATCATGGGTTTACTCGTCGACGGCCACTGGCAGGACAAGTGGTACGAAAGCAGCAAGGACGGCGCGTTCCAGCGCGAACAGGCGCAGCGCCGCAATTGGGTCACTCGCGACGGCGAGCCCGGCCCGAGCGGTGTAGGTGGTTTCGCCGCCGAGGCCGGGCGTTATCACCTTTACGTCTCCCTCGCCTGTCCGTGGGCGCATCGCACGCTGATCCTGCGCAAGCTCAAGGGCCTGGAAAGCCTGATCGATGTATCGGTCGTCAGTTGGCTGATGCTGGAAAACGGCTGGACCTTCGACCGGAACCTCGGCTCGACCGGCGACAAACTCGATCACTTCGACTTCATGCACCAGCGCTACACCGCCGATACTGCCGACTACACCGGCCGCGTCACCGTACCGGTGCTGTGGGACAAGAAGCTCAAGCGCATCGTCAGCAATGAATCGGCGGAGATCATCCGCATGTTCAACAGCGCCTTCGATGACTTGACCGGCAACGATCTGGACTTCTATCCGGCGCCATTACGTGGCGAGATCGATGCGCTGAACGAGCGGATCTATCCGGCAGTCAACAACGGCGTGTACCGCGCCGGGTTTGCCACCTCGCAAAAAGCCTATGAAGAAGCCTTCGATGATGTGTTCGCCGAACTCGATCATCTGGAGCAGGTGCTGAGCGCCAACCGTTACCTGACGGGCGAATACCTGACCGAGGCGGATGTGCGCTTGTTCACCACGCTGATTCGTTTCGACGCGGTGTACCACGGGCATTTCAAATGCAATCTGCGGCGGATCAGCGACTATCCGAATCTGTCGAACTGGCTGCGGGAGATGTACCAGTGGCCGGGTGTTGCCGAGACCGTGGATTTCCAGCACATCAAGAACCACTACTACGGCAGCCACAAGACCATCAACCCGACCGGGATTGTGCCGAAGGGGCCGGAGCAGGATTTCACTGTTGCCCATGACCGGGACCGGTTGGGCGGAAAAGGGGTTTGGCGTCAGAGCTGAGTTTCTCAGCGTTTTTGAAGGCCTCTTCGCGAACAGGCTCGCTCCCACGTTGGATCTGTGCCGTGCACAAATCCCCTGTGGGAGCGAGCCTGCTCGCGAATAGGGTTACTCGGTTTTCAGACCTGCCCCTGAGCGCCCTCGAACCACGCCAGTTTCTCGCGCAGTTGCACCACTTCGCCGACGATGACCAGTGTCGGCGCATGCACTTCATGCTCTGCCACCAGACGCGGCAGATCAGCCAGCGTGCCGGTAAAGACTCGCTGATTGACCGTGGTGCCCTGCTGGATCAGCGCTGCCGGGGTATCGGCCGCACGACCATGCTTGATCAACTGCTCGCAGATGACCGGCAGTCCCACCAGCCCCATGTAGAACACCAGCGTCTGCGCCGGCGCAACGAGGTCGGCCCATGGCAGATCGGTGGAACCGTCCTTCAAGTGCCCGGTAACGAAACGAACCGACTGCGCATAGTCGCGATGGGTCAGCGGAATCCCGGCATACGCCGCACAACCGCTGGCGGCGGTAATGCCCGGTACCACCTGGAACGGGATGCCATGGGCTGCCAGTTCCTCGATCTCCTCCCCGCCCCGGCCGAAGATGAACGGATCACCGCCCTTCAACCGCACCACGCGCTTGCCGGCCCTGGCCAGATCCACCAGTTGCTGGTTGATCTGATCCTGCGGCACGGCGTGATCGGCGCGGCGCTTGCCGACGTAAACCCGCTCGGCATCACGACGGCACAGCTCAAGAATCGCTGGCGCCACCAGGCGGTCATACAGCACGACATCGGCTTGCTGCATCAGACGCAAGGCACGGAAGGTCAGCAGATCCGGATCGCCCGGCCCGGCACCCACCAGATACACCTCACCCGTGGCCACAGGCGCTTCACCGTCGATCTTCGCCTGCAACAGACGTTCGGCTTCAGCGCCCTGTCCGGCCAGTTGTCGATCGGCAATCGGGCCCTGGAACACGTCTTCCCAAAACGCACGACGCTGCTGCACATCGGGGAACAGGCCTTTGACCTGATCGCGAAAGCGCGCGGCCAGACCGGCCAGATGACCGAAGGTCGAAGGAATCCAGGTTTCGATCCTGGCGCGGATCAGCCGGGCCAGCACCGGCGCATCGCCGCCGCTGGAGACCGCAACGATCAGCGGCGAACGGTCGACGATCGCCGGAAAAATCACGCTGCACAGCGCTGGCGCATCCACCACGTTGACCGGTACACAGCGCCGATGGGCATCAGCAGAGACTTGCGCGTTCAACGCTTCGTCATCGGTGGCGGCAATGATCAGCCCGCAACCGTCCAGATCCGTTTCGGCGTAACCACGCAACTGGCACTCACCGCCGCCGGCGGTAACCAGTTCACGCAGTTGCGCTTCGATTTCAGGTGCGACGACCCGCAGCAGCGCACCGGCATCGGCCAGCAGGCGGGATTTGCGCAAGGCAATCTCCCCCCCACCGACAACCAACACACGACTGCCGCGCAGGTTGTGAAACAGCGGCAGATATTTCATTTAGCCGATGACCTCGAGGCCACCCATGTACGGCTTCAGCACGTCCGGTACGCGGATCGAACCGTCGGCCTGCTGGTAGTTTTCCAGCACCGCCACCAGGGTACGACCGACCGCCAGACCGGAGCCGTTCAGGGTGTGCACCAGCTCAGGCTTGCCGGTTTCCGGGTTGCGGAAACGCGCCTGCATGCGGCGGGCCTGGAAGTCGCCGCAGTTGGAGCACGACGAAATTTCACGGTATTTGTCCTGGCTCGGGATCCACACTTCCAGGTCGTAGGTCTTGACCGCGCTGAAGCCCATGTCGCCAGTGCACAGCGCCAGGGTACGGTAAGGCAGGCCCAGCAGCTGCAGGACTTTCTCGGCATTGGCGGTCAGGCCTTCCAGTGCTTCCATGGATTTGGACGGCTCGACGATCTGGACCATCTCGACCTTGTCGAACTGGTGCTGGCGGATCATGCCGCGCGTGTCACGACCCGACGCACCGGCTTCGCTGCGGAAGCACGGGGTGTGGGCGACGAACTTGATCGGCAGTTGTTTCGCGTCGACGATTTCACCGGCCACGATGTTGGTCAGCGACACTTCGGCGGTCGGGATCAGGTACAGATCGGCTTCGCCTTCGCGACCGATCTTGAACAGGTCTTCTTCGAACTTCGGCAGTTGACCGGTGCCTTGCAGCGCCGGGGCTTGAACCAGATAAGGCGTGTAAGCCTCTTCGTAGCCGTGCTCGGTGACGTGCAGGTTGATCATGAACTGTGCGAGTGCGCGGTGCAGGCGGGCAATCGGGCCGCGCAGCAGGGCGAAACGTGCGCCGGACAGCTTGGCGGCGGTTTCGAAGTCGAGCCAGCCGAACTTCTCACCCAGGGCCACGTGGTCTTGAACCGGGAAGTCGAATGCGGTCGGGGTGCCCCAGCGGCGGACTTCGACGTTGCCGTCTTCATCTTCGCCAACCGGCACCGATTCGTGCGGCAGGTTCGGAATGTTCAGCAGGATGGTGTCCAGCTCGGCCTGGATGCCTTCCAGCTCGGCTTTGCCGGAGGTCAGCTCGTTGCCCATGCGCTCGACATCGGCCATCAACGGCGCGATGTCTTCGCCGCGCTGTTTGGCCTGACCGATGGATTTGGAACGCGCGTTACGCTCGGCCTGCAGTGCTTCGGTGCGGGTCTGGACGGTCTTGCGCTGTTCTTCCAGCGCTTCGATGCGCGCGACATCCAGGGCAAAACCACGGGAAGCCAGGCGGTCCGCTACGTCCTGAAGGTTGCTACGTAACAGTTTGGAATCGAGCATGTCGGTTTCTCGTTATCAAAGTTTGGTCAGGGACAGGCCAGCCCACGTCGCGAGCAGCCCGCCGAATACGCTGATGGCCGCATAGCCCAGGGCCAGCGGTACCTGCCCGCTTTCCAGCAGGCGCACCGTATCCAGTGAAAAGGATGAAAAAGTCGTCAGCCCCCCGAGGAAGCCGACTATCAACCCGGCGCGCACCTCGACGGGTACTTCCGGGCGTATCAAAAACAGGCCGTACAACACGCCGATCAACAGGCAGCCCACGATATTAACGGCCAGCGTCGCGGTATAGAAGTGCCGCGGCCAATTGGCGTTGACCCAATTGCCGGTGGCAAAGCGCAACAAGGTGCCGGCAATCCCGCCGACGGAGACTGCGACGATCAGTGGAACCACTATTTTCTCCGCTGCCGGGGGCTTAATCGATCAAGTTGGGCGAGATGGTTGAGCTTTTCGCCGATCTTCAATTCCAGGCCTCGGGGTACCGGCCGGTAGAACGGGATCGGATCGAGTTCTTCCGGGAAATAGTCTTCGCCGGCCGCATAGGCGTCCGGTTCGTCGTGAGCATAACGATACTCGTCGCCGTAACCCAGTTGCTTCATCAGTTTGGTTGGCGCGTTACGCAGGTGCAGCGGCACTTCCAGCGAACCATGTTCGGCGGCGGCGCGCAGCGCAGTCTTGAAGCCCATGTACACCGCATTGCTTTTCGGCGCACAGGCAAGGTAAGTGATGGCCTGGGCCACGGCGAGTTCGCCTTCGGGGCTGCCGAGCCGCTCCTGCACTTCCCATGCGGCCAGACACAGACTCAAGGCGCGAGGGTCGGCGTTGCCGATGTCTTCGCTGGCCATGCGCACTACGCGCCGGGCCAGATACAAAGGATCGCAACCGCCATCGATCATCCGCGCAAACCAGTACAGCGCGCCGTCCGGATTCGAGCCGCGAACCGATTTGTGCAGCGCGGAAATCTGGTCGTAGAACGCTTCGCCACCCTTGTCGAAACGGCGGCGGGTATCGCCGAGCAGGCTTTGCAGCAACTCGGTGCCCATCTCGCTGTTGTCTTCGGCCAGGTCCGAGGCGTTTTCCAGCAGATTGAGCAGACGCCGGCCATCACCATCGGCAGCGGACAAAAGCATCTGAAAGCCTTCGTCGCTGAGGGTCAGATGACGCTTGCCCAGCCCACGGTCTTCGGTAAGTGCGCGGTGCACCAGTTTGCGCAACGCCGTTTCGTCGAGGCTTTTGAGTACATAGACCCGCGCCCGCGACAGCAATGCGTTGTTCAGTTCGAAGGAAGGGTTTTCGGTGGTGGCGCCGATGAAAATCAGCGTGCCATCCTCTACGTACGGCAGAAACGCATCCTGCTGGGATTTGTTGAAGCGGTGCACTTCATCGACAAACAGGATCGTACGCCTGCCGTACTGACCAGCCTGCTGTTTGGCGATTTCCACCGCCTGGCGGATCTCTTTGACCCCGGCAAGCACTGCCGAAACCGTTTCGAAGTGCGCATCCGAAACTTCCGCCAGCAACCGCGCCAGGGTGGTCTTGCCCACGCCCGGCGGGCCCCAGAAGATCATCGAATGCAGGGCGCCCTGCTCCAGCGCTTCGCGCAGAGGCTTGCCGCGAGCGAGCACGTGCTCCTGACCGACGTACTCGTCCAGATTGGTCGCCCGCAAACGGGCGGCCAGTGGCTGGGCAATCGGTGCACTGCGAAACAGATCCATCACGTAGCGTTGAAACCTCTGTGTTTATTCCTGGATCACATCGGCACCCTTGGGGATGTCGAACTTGAACTTCGAGGCCGGGACCGCTTCGTTGGCCTTCACACCGGTAAACAGGATGTTGGTGCGCTGGCCGACGCTGTCGATCAGTTGCATGTCATTGACCAGACCGTTGCGGAACGACAGGCGCAGGCTGTCGAACAGGGTGTCCTTGGTCTTGGGCTTCAAGGTGAAGTCGATCACACCGCCCGCCTCTTTGGCGGTGATGTCGAAGCTCTGGCTGATCTTCGACACGTCACCGGACAGCAGCAGGGCCGGAGTCTGGGTCAGGCGCTCATCCAGTTTCTTGATGGTCGCCTGCTCCAGGTCCGGGTCCCACAGGGTGACTTTCTTGCCGTCGGAGACCATGGTCTGCTCGGCCGGCGCATTGGTGTGCCAGTAGAACAGGCCCGGACGCTGCAGGGTCATGTCGCCGGTGGTTTCCTGCAACTGGGTACCGCTGCCGTCGAGGGTCAGCTGGGAAAAATTGGCGGTCAGGGTCCTGGATGTTTCCAGCAATTGGGTCAGGCGTGCCACATCCTTGTCATCGGCGTGAGCCGTGAGGGTGGTCAGAGCCAGTACCGGCAGCAGCATGCGGATAAGACGCATGGGAGTCCTCTTGAATACGCGTGGGAAAGTGGACGGCGCCTCATGGGCCGTCCATTGCATTTGAATCAGTCGCGCACCGGGCCGGGAGCCAGGACTTCGCGGGAACCGTTGGTGTTCATGGCCGTCACGACCCCGGCCATTTCCATGGCTTCGATCATGCGCGCAGCACGGTTGTAGCCGATCTTGAGCTTGCGCTGTACAGCGGAGATGGAAGCTCGACGGCTTTCCAGCACGAACTGCACGGCTTCGTCATACAGTGCGTCGGCTTCCGGATCGTCACCGTCACCACCGCCGCTGCTGCCTTCGAATCCGCTGCCCGCCTCTTCGACACCGTTGAGGATGTCATCGTTGTATTCCGGTGCGCCGCGCAGTTTCCAGGCTTCGACCACCCGATGCACTTCATCGTCGGATACGAACGCGCCGTGAACCCGGATCGGCAGGCTGGTGCCCGGAGGCATGTAGAGCATGTCACCGTGGCCGAGCAACTGTTCGGCGCCGCCCTGGTCGATGATGGTCCGGGAGTCGATCTTGCTCGATACCTGGAACGCCATCCGCGTCGGGATGTTGGCCTTGATCAGGCCGGTGATCACGTCCACCGAAGGCCGCTGGGTCGCGAGGATCAAGTGGATACCGGCCGCACGCGCCTTCTGGGCGATACGGGCGATCAGCTCTTCTACCTTCTTGCCGACGATCATCATCATGTCGGCGAATTCGTCCACGACCACGACGATGGTCGGCAGCTTCTGCAGCAGCGGCGCTTCGTCGTGGATGTTTTCGCGCTTGTACAACGGATCGCTCAGCGGCTCGCCGGCGTCCTGGGCTTCCTTGACCTTGGCGTTGAAGCCGGACAGGTTGCGAACGCCCATCTTCGCCATGAGCTTGTAGCGGCGCTCCATCTCGGCAACGCTCCAGCGCAGGGCGTTGGCGGCGTCCTTCATGTCGGTCACAACCGGACACAACAGATGCGGAATACCTTCGTAGATCGACAGCTCGAGCATTTTCGGGTCGATCATGATCAGTTTGGCGTCGTCCGGGCCCGACTTGAACAGGATCGACAGGATCATCGCGTTCACACCCACCGACTTACCGGAACCGGTTGTACCGGCCACCAGCAGGTGCGGCATCTTCGCCAGGTCGGTGATGACCGGCTTGCCGCCGATGTCGTGGCCCAGGGCCAGAGTAACCGGCGACTTGAAGTTGTCATACTCGGGTGTCGACAGCACTTCGGAGAAACGCACGATCTGCCGGTCTTCGTTGGGGATTTCGATACCGACCGTGGTCTTGCCCGGAATCACTTCCACCACCCGCACACTGGTCACGGCCAGCGAACGCGCAAGGTCTTTCGCCAGGTTGGCGATACGGCTGACCTTCACACCGGCTGCCGGCTGGATTTCGTAACGGGTAATGACCGGGCCCGGGTGGATCGAATCCACGGTGACTTCGACGCCGAACTCCTTGAGCTTGATTTCCAGCAGATGGCCGATGGCGGCCAGCGACTCCGGCGAGTGGTTGAGCTGTTTCTTTTCCGCCGCATCAAGAATCGAGATCGGCGGCAGGGTACCCTCCACCGCACTGTCGACGAACAGGGGAACCTGTTTTTCCTTCTGTACGCGCTTGCTCGGTTCCGGCGCCTTGACCGGGGCCGGCATGATCACCGGCGGCACCTGCTTCTCGCGCTCGGACATGTGCTTGCTCAGGGCCTGCTCCCGCTCGATCAGACGCTCCTTGACCTTGGCCTGTTCGCGTTTGTCGGTCACCGTCGGTGCAACCACGTCATGCACCCGGTCATCGACTTCACGCAATTGCGCCACCAGTTGCTTGCGCTCGGTACGCGCCGACCACCAGCGGTTGATCGCGCCCTGGAACAGCTCGAACAGGTCGAGGGTGATCTTGCCGGTGACGTCCATCACCTTGAACCACGAAAGGTCAGTGAACACGGTCAGGCCGAACAGGAACAGCGCGATGAACAGCAGTGTGCTTCCCTGAATGTTCAGGGCGTTGCGGGCCAGATCGCCGAGGCTTTCGCCCAGCGCCCCGCCGGCGCCGGCCGGCAATGCGGTGGCGGCATGAAAATGAATGTGCGCCAGCGCCGCACCGGACAGCACCAGGAACACCAGACCGATCAGGCGCCAGGAAAACAACCAGCCGCTCCACTGCCAGGGCTCGTGGCGCTGACGAAAGATCTGATACGCCTTGATCGCCAGCAACAGCGGGAAGATATAAGCGAAATAACCCAGCACCATGAACAGGATATCGGCGCTGTAGGAGCCCGCCGGGCCACCGAAGTTCTGCACGTCGTCGATCTTGCTGTTATGGCTCCAGCCCGGATCGTCCTTGCCATAGGTCAGCAAGGCCATCATCAGGAACAGACACAGGGCGCCAATGGCGATCAATGCACCTTCCTTGAGCCGGTAGTGCAACTGCTGACGCCAGAGCGGAACGACTGTTTTTGGTGCTTCCGTGGATTTCTTCAAAACGCTTCTTTTCCTGCGCCAGAGGCGCGTCCTTCTATTGAATGACGATAAAAAACTGCCCGATCCAGACAGGTAAAAAATTGACGGGCGCAACTGAGACTACTTTTAACACTGCGTCCGGTCATTTATAAACACGGCACGCAGCGAATATTCTGTAACAGCCCGGCATTGTACGGGTTTGCGCGCTCGATGCCATGCTTCGAACCTCAAGCTCAAGCATAGCCAAACAGACGCGACCTGCGACGCAATTTGAGCATGCATTGTCTTTTGTGACAAAGGCTTATGAGGTGTATTTGATGAACGTAACGAAGCACAGAGCATCGCGCTGATTGCCCGTCTACGACCGCATCCTCAAGGGCAAGTTGCAGAAGAGCCGACATCGTGCAGGTTCGGGAGGACAATCCCTTCATTTATCGGCACACTTCGCATCGGGACCAAATGCCCACTGCCCTCCCCTTCTGCAAGCCCGGACGCCATGCTGACTTGGTTACAACGCAATTCACTGACTTTCCCGCCACTGGAAAAGGCCATGCGCGATCCCAACGGATTGCTGGCGGCCGGTGGCGATCTGTCCGCCGATCGCTTGATCCAGGCCTATCGCCACGGCTGCTTTCCGTGGTTTTCCGAAGGCCAGCCGATTCTTTGGTGGTCACCGGATCCACGCACCGTGCTGTTTCCCGACGAGCTGCACATTTCCCGCAGCCTGGGAAAGCTGCTGCGCAAACAGCGCTACCAGGTGACATTCGATCAGGATTTCGCAGCCGTCATCCACGCCTGCGCCGCACCTCGGGAATACGCTGATGGCACCTGGATCACCGAGGCCATGCAGGATGCCTACATCGAATTGCACCGGCGCGGCTTCGCCCATTCAGTGGAAGTATGGGATGAAGGCGAACTGGTCGGGGGCCTCTATGGCCTGGCGATGGGGCAACTGTTTTTTGGCGAATCAATGTTCAGCCGCGCCGACAACGCCTCCAAATATGGCTTTGCCACACTTGTGCAGCACCTGAAAAACTCGGGGTTCGTATTGATCGACTGCCAAATGCCGACCGATCATCTGCACAGTCTCGGTGCACGGGCGATTTCTCGCAGCACATTTGCCGATTATCTGTCCCGGCATCTCGACCGGCCCAACCAGGCCACCTGGGTTTGCTGAGCGACATTTGCGCGCGTGGCTTACACTTAATTCACCAGCTTACCCCCGAGGGTTGATCATGACCGAGTTGGCGCGGTTGAAGTTCTATGCCACTCAGCCTCACTCTTGCAGTTATCTGCCCGAGGAGCAGGCCACGACCCTGTTTCTCGACCCCAGCCAGCCCATGGATGTGCATGTCTACGCAGACCTGTCGGAAATGGGCTTTCGTCGCAGCGGCGACCACCTGTATCGCCCGCATTGCCAGAACTGCAATGCCTGCGTGCCTGCGCGCATTCCCGTGGCGCAGTTCAACCCCAACCGCCAGCAGAAACGCATTTTCAAACGCAACGCCGATTTGCAGGTGCGTCCGGTCAAGCCGGGCTTCAGCGAAGAATATTTCGACCTTTACCAGCGCTATATCGAACAGCGGCACGCCGATGGCGACATGTATCCGCCAAGCCGCGATCAATTCTCGACTTTTCTGGTTCGGGACCTGCCGTTCTCCCGTTTCTACGAGTTCCGGCTCGACGGACGGTTGCTGGCGGTCGCCGTCACCGACCTCCTGCCCAACGGACTGTCGGCGGTTTATACCTTCTACGAACCGGAAGAAGAACGCCGCAGCCTGGGACGCTATGCCATCCTTTGGCAAATTGCCGAATCCAGACGCCTGGAACTCGAAGCGGTGTACCTTGGCTACTGGATCAAAAACTGCAAAAAGATGAACTACAAGACCCAATATCGGCCTATCGAACTGCTGATTAATCAGCGCTGGGTCATCCTGAACTGAACGCAAGCCTTAAACCCCTTGGCGTAAACCCCATTTTTCGGGCACAATGCACGCCGCTTTTGCCTGGCGCAGTTGCACCGGGCCATTCACTGGACACCGAGGGCTTTACTGCATGTCGAAAGAAGACAGCTTCGAAATGGAAGGCACTGTCGTCGACACCCTGCCAAACACCATGTTTCGCGTGGAATTGGAAAATGGGCACGTCGTAACCGCGCATATCTCCGGCAAGATGCGCAAGAACTACATTCGTATTCTTACCGGTGACAAAGTGCGCGTCGAGCTGACGCCCTATGACTTGAGCAAAGGGCGCATCACCTACCGCGCTCGCTAATCAAGTCAATACAAGACGCCCGGCATTTGCCGGGCGTTTTTGTTTGTGCGATCAATAGAACGCAAAAAGGCGCCTAAAGGCGCCTTTTTATTGTGCTGCAAACGACCTCAGGCCATTTCCGCCGTAGTCTCGAAGTCAAACGTCAACTCGCCATCCTTGATGTCGATGTGCACCACACCGCCATGCTCGGCCAGCTCGCCAAACAGAATTTCCTCTGCCAGCGGACGCTTGATCTTGTCCTGGATCAGACGCGCCATCGGGCGAGCGCCCATTGCCGAGTCGTAACCACCGGCCGCGAGCCAGCTGCGCGCCGCGTCGGTGACCTCCAGAAGCACACGCTTGTCTTCCAGTTGCGCCTGAAGTTCGGTGAGGAACTTGTCCACCACGCTTTTGATGACCTCGTGACTGAGGCGACCAAACTGAATGATGGTGTCCAGACGGTTGCGGAATTCCGGCGTGAAGCTCTTCTTGATCACTTCCATCGCATCGGACGAGTGGTCCTGATGGGTGAAACCGATCGAAGCACGCGCCGCGGTTTCGGCACCGGCGTTGGTGGTCATGATCACGATCACGTTGCGGAAATCCGCCTTGCGCCCGTTGTTGTCGGTCAGCGTGCCGTGGTCCATCACCTGCAGCAGCAGGTTGAAGACTTCCGGATGCGCCTTTTCGATTTCATCGAGCAGCAATACGCAGTGTGGCTGCTTGGTGATCGCTTCGGTCAACAGACCGCCCTGGTCGAAACCGACATAACCCGGAGGCGCACCGATCAGACGCGATACGGTGTGGCGCTCCATGTACTCGGACATGTCGAAACGAACCAGCTCGATCCCCAGCGCCTTGGCCAGTTGCCGCGCCGCCTCGGTCTTGCCGACACCGGTAGGGCCGGCGAACAGGAACGAACCGACCGGTTTGTCCGGCGATTTGAGGCCTGCACGGGAAAGCTTGATCGCGGTGGACAGCGAATCGATCGCCGCATCCTGACCAAACACCGTCAGCTTCAGATCCCTTTCCAGGTTACGCAGCAGCTCCTTGTCGGAACTGGTGACGTGTTTAGGCGGAATCCGCGCAATCTTCGCCACGATATCTTCGACCTGCGGCACGTCGATGCGGGTCACACGCTTGTCGACCGGCTGCAGACGCTGGTAGGCACCCGCTTCGTCGATCACATCGATGGCCTTGTCCGGCATGTGCCGGTCATTGATGTAGCGCGAAGCCAGCTCCGCAGCGGCACGTAGCGACTCGTCGCTGTACTCGATGTTGTGGTGCTGTTCGAAACGGCCTTTCAGACCGCGCAGGATACCGATGGTGTCCTCCACCGACGGCTCGACCACATCGACCTTCTGGAAGCGACGTGCCAGGGCACGGTCTTTTTCGAAGATGCCACGGAACTCCTGGAACGTGGTCGAACCGATGCAGCGGATATCGCCCGAAGACAGCAGCGGCTTGAGCAGGTTCGAGGCATCCATCACGCCACCGGATGCAGCACCTGCGCCGATGATGGTATGGATCTCGTCGATGAACAGGATCGCTTGCGGACGTTTTTTCAGCTCGCCGAGCAGTGCCTTGAAGCGTTTCTCGAAATCGCCGCGATATTTGGTGCCTGCGAGCAAGGCGCCCAGATCGAGGGAATAAACGACGCTGTTGGCCAGCAGATCCGGCACCTGGTTGTCGACAATGCGCTTGGCCAGACCTTCGGCAATCGCGGTTTTACCCACGCCCGCCTCGCCCACCAGCAACGGATTGTTCTTGCGCCGACGCGCAAGGATCTGCGCGACACGCTCGACTTCCGTTTCACGCCCGACCAGCGGATCGATCCGGCCCTGGCGCGCGAGTTCGTTGAGATTGCTGGCATAAGCATCCAGCGGATTGCCTGAAGAAGAAGACTCACCGCCCTCATCGTCCTGCATATCTTGTTCACCTTCAGAGTGATCGCCATGCCCCGGCACCTTGGAAATGCCATGGGCGATATAGTTGACGACATCAATGCGTGCAACGCTCTGCTGTTTCAGCAGGAACACCGCCTGACTCTCTTGCTCACTGAAGATTGCAACCAGCACGTTGGCACCGGTCACTTCGCGTTTGCCCGAGCTCTGCACATGAAAGACAGCACGTTGCAGCACACGCTGGAAGCCCAGGGTTGGCTGGGTTTCGCGATCTTCGTCATGAACGGGGATCAGCGGCGTGGTGGAGTCAATGAACTCCTGCAGATCGTGCTTGAGCTTGTCGAGGTTTGCGCCGCAGGCACGCAATACGGTAGCGGCAGCCTCATTGTCCAATAGGGCCAGCAGCAGGTGTTCGACGGTCATGAACTCATGACGCTTCGAACGAGCCTCCTTGAAGGCAAGATTGAGGGTGACTTCGAGCTCGCGGTTTAACATAGCTTCACCTCATACCCAAGTGGTCGGCGATTAACCGTCCTTCTCGATTTCACAGAGTAGCGGATGCTGGCTTTCCCTGGCGTACTGGTTGACCTGCATGGCCTTTGTCTCGGCGATGTCGCGGGTAAACACTCCACATACTGCCCGCCCTTCTGTGTGGACGGCCAGCATGACCTTGGTCGCCAGCTCGCGATTCAGGTTAAAAAACACCTCGAGCACTTCGACGACGAAATCCATCGGTGTGTAGTCATCATTGAACAAAACCACCTTGTACATCGGCGGCGCCTGTAACGCAGGCTTTGCTTCCTGAACAGCAATACCCGCTGAATCGTCGTCGTGTAAATCAGGGCGATCCTGATTGAATGTTAGTCGAATCTGGCTGATTGCATGCATGGAAAGAAAGGTTCGTCAGTTGTGCAAATACAGTGGTGGGGGCGGCTTGACACGTTTTCAACTCCGACTGCCCGGTCACCTTGACTATCGGGAAAACGGTGTTACAACCAATAGAACCCACAGTGGGTAAAAAAGATCCGCGAAGTCAATTCTTTTAACGGATTCGACGTCGGATGAATTGGATGATACTCCAGCGATGGAGACTGTTGCAGAGGGATTTGAGCATGGCTGTCGGCAAGGTGAAATGGTTCAACAATGCCAAGGGGTTCGGTTTCATAAATGCCGATGGTCCCTTGGGACACGATGAGGACGGGAAGCCCATCGATTTATTTGCCCATTACTCCGTTATTGAAATGGACGGGTACAAAACCCTCAAAGCCGGGCAAATCGTCAAATTCGAGATCGTGCAAGGGCCAAAAGGCCTGCACGCCACAAAAATTCAGAATGTCGAGACCACAAAAGACGCCGTCTCGCCAGCGGCTCATCACCAGTCGGTGACCAGCTGAAGCAACCAGAACACCTGCCAGAAAACAGACCGCCCGGCTCGATCACTCGAGTCGGGCGGTTTCGTTGCAACGGCCTTTGTTACATGTGCTTGACGATTGCCTCACCGAAGCCCGAAGAAGACACCAGCGTGGCGCCTTCCATCAGACGCTCGAAGTCATAGGTCACGGTCTTGGCCGCAATCGCGCCATTGGTGCCCTTGATGATCAGGTCCGCCGCCTCGGTCCAGCCCAGGTGACGCAGCATCATTTCGGCCGACAGAATCACCGAGCCCGGGTTGACCTGATCCTTGCCGGCATACTTCGGCGCCGTACCGTGGGTCGCTTCGAACATGGCCACGGTGTCGGACAGGTTGGCACCCGGCGCGATACCGATACCACCCACTTCCGCCGCCAGAGCGTCGGACAGGTAGTCACCGTTGAGGTTCAGGGTGGCGATCACATCGTATTCGGCCGGACGCAGCAGGATCTGCTGAAGCATGGCGTCGGCGATGGCATCCTTGACGATGACTTCGCGACCGCTTTTCGGGTTCTTGAATTTCATCCACGGGCCGCCATCGAGCAGCTCGGCGCCAAACTCGTCCCGTGCCACCTCGTAGCCCCAGTCCTTGAAGGCACCTTCGGTGAATTTCATGATATTGCCCTTGTGCACGATGGTCAGCGACTTGCGGTCGTTGTCCACCACGTATTGCAGGGCCTTGCGCACCAGACGCTTGGTGCCTTCCTTCGAAACCGGCTTGATGCCGATACCGCAATCCTGGTCGAAACGGATCTTGGTGACGCCCATTTCTTCTTTCAGGAATTTGATGACCTTGGTGGCCTCAGGGGAGCCGGCCTTCCATTCGATACCGGCATAAATGTCTTCGGAGTTCTCGCGGAAGATCACCATGTCGACGTCGCCGGGCTTTTTCACCGGACTTGGTACACCCTGGAACCAGACGACCGGACGCAGGCAGACATACAGATCGAGCTGTTGGCGCAAGGCCACGTTGAGGGAGCGGATGCCACCACCGACCGGCGTGGTCAGCGGGCCCTTGATGGAAACCACGTAATCCTTGACGGCGTCCAGGGTTTCCTGAGGCAGCCAGGTGTCCTGGTCGTAGACTTGAGTTGCTTTTTCGCCAGCATAAACCTCCATCCAGGAAATCTTGCGCTTGCCCCCGTAGGCTTTTTCCACGGCAGCATCAACCACTTTGATCATCACAGGGCTGACGTCGACGCCAATGCCGTCACCTTCGATGAAGGGAATGATCGGGTTATCAGGGACATTGAGAGAATGGTCTGCGTTGACGGTGATTTTGTCGCCGACGGCTGGAACCTGAATCTTCTTGTAACCCATGCTGAACTCCATTGTTTGGATTGAACATCTGGCTTGGTTCGAGCGTAACCCAGTTGAATCAACACGCAAACCCTCTGTTCCGGGCACGCCCACATCTCGTTTCGTACAAGCCTGAAAGCAAAGGGAAAAGCGCCAATCTCAAGCATTCACGACGACTCTACGCCCCACCCTGCCCTGCGACCTTTAGACCAATGGACGAGCATCGTCGCATATGAACCATCGGCAGATTGCCAGCTACCTATGTATAATGCCGCCCGCTGACCAAAGGGTCACGACGGCTGGCCTCTCTAGCACGAGACTTTCCGCCTGATTGGTCGGGTTGTTACCGCAGTCCGACTGCTTGACGCTCTACTGATGCACCCAACATCACCGCGAAGAATCTCGACATTCGGTTCATGGATGACTTTGAACGAACGCGCTTACCCGGCGCCCCTCGAGTTTCTGCGCACGCTTTAGCAAAGAAGAGAGAGTTAATCCGAATATGCCCACCCGCTCGAAGATCATCTATACCTTCACCGACGAAGCTCCAGCCCTCGCCACCTATTCCCTGCTGCCAATCATCGAGGCTTACACCGCTTCGGCCGATATCGCCGTGGAAACCCGCGATATCTCTCTTGCAGCACGCATCCTGGCCAGCTTCCCCGAGCAACTGGGCGACAAAGCCGTAGCCGACCACCTCGCCGAACTGGGCGAACTGGCCGTTACGCCTGAAGCCAACATCATCAAGCTGCCGAACATCAGTGCTTCGGTGCCACAACTGCAGGCCGCGATCAAGGAACTGCAGGCCCAGGGCTACAACCTGCCGGACTACTCGGAAAACCCGACCAACGACGCCGAAAAAGATGCCAAGGCGCGCTACGACAAGGTCAAGGGCAGCGCCGTGAACCCGGTTCTGCGTGAAGGCAACTCCGACCGTCGCGCTCCGCTGTCGGTCAAGAACTACGCGCGCAAGCACCCACACAAAATGGGCGCCTGGGCCAAGGATTCCAAGTCCCATGTCGCTCACATGAGCACCGGCGATTTCTATGGCAGCGAAAAAGCCGCCCTGATCGACGCCGCTGACACCGTGAAGATCGAGCTGATCGCCAAAGACGGCACCGCTACCGTCCTGAAAGAAAAAACCGCCGTTCAGGCCGGCGAGATCCTCGACTGCTCGGTCATGAGCAAGAAAGCCCTGCGCGCGTTCATCGCTGCTGAAATCGACAGCGCCAAGCAACAAGGCGTGCTGCTGTCTGTTCACCTGAAAGCCACCATGATGAAAGTCTCCGACCCGATCATGTTCGGCCAGATCGTTGCCGAGTTCTACAAGGACGCCCTGGCCAAGCACGCCGACGTGCTGGCCGAAATCGGTTTCAACCTGAACAACGGCATCGGCGACCTGTACGCCCGCATCAAGTCCCTGCCGGCCGAGCAGCAGGCTCAGATCGAAGCTGACATTCAGGCGGTCTACGCCGTTCGTCCGGCGCTGGCGATGGTCAACTCCGACAAGGGCATCACCAACCTGCATGTGCCGAGCGACGTCATCGTCGACGCCTCGATGCCGGCCATGATCCGCGACTCCGGCAAGATGTGGGGCACCGACGGCCAGTTGCACGACACCAAGGCCGTGATCCCGGATCGCTGCTACGCCACCATCTACCAGGCCGTGATCGAAGACTGCAAAGCCAATGGCGCTTTCGATCCGACTACCATGGGCAGCGTGCCTAACGTCGGCCTGATGGCCAAAAAGGCCGAAGAGTACGGCTCCCACGACAAGACCTTCCAGATCAAGGCCGACGGCGTGGTTCGCGTGACCGACAGCAAAGGCACCCTGCTGATGGAACAGGCTGTCGAAGCCGGCGACATCTTCCGCATGTGCCAGACCAAGGACGCGCCGATCCAGGACTGGGTCAAGCTGGCCGTCAACCGTGCTCGCGCAAGCAGCACTCCGGCCATCTTCTGGCTGGACCCGATGCGCGCCCACGACGGCGTGGTGATCGAGAAGGTTCAGGCTTACCTGAAGGATCACGACACCGCAGGCCTGGACATCCAGATCATGTCGCCGGTCGAGGCCATGAAGTACACCCTGCAGCGCACCCGCGAAGGCAAGGACACCATTTCGGTGACCGGCAACGTTTTGCGTGACTACCTGACCGACCTGTTCCCGATCATGGAACTGGGCACCAGTGCCAAGATGCTGTCGATCGTGCCACTGATGAACGGTGGTGGCCTGTTCGAAACCGGCGCCGGCGGTTCGGCTCCGAAGCATGTGCAGCAACTGGTCGAAGAGAACTTCCTGCGCTGGGATTCGCTGGGTGAATTCCTGGCCCTGGCCGCTTCTCTCGAGCATCTGGGTGTGAACTACAACAACCCGAAAGCACTGGTTCTGTCCAAGACCCTGGACCAGGCCACCGGCCAGTTCCTGGACAACAACAAGTCGCCATCGCGTAAAGTCGGCAACATCGACAACCGCGGCAGCCACTTCTACCTGGCCATGTACTGGGCACAAGCCCTGGCTGCCCAGACCGAAGACGCTGCACTGCAGGCGCAGTTCGCAACCCTGGCCAAGACCCTGACCGAGAACGAAGCGACCATCGTTGCCGAGCTCAACGCCGTTCAAGGCAAGCCAGTGGATATCGGCGGTTACTACCACGCCAATGCCGAGCTGATCAGCAAGGCCATGCGCCCGAGCGCAACCCTCAACGCGGCGATTGCTGCGCTGGTATAAGGTTGTAAAGGGAACATCACAAGCCCCGGCCATGCGCCGGGGTTTGTGTTTCTGCCTTCCGCCCAGGAGATTCACCTCATGCAATGGCTCCCCCACATCACCGTCGCCACCATCGTCGAGGACAACGGTCGTTTCCTGATGGTCGAGGAACACAAGGCTGGCCGTAACGTGCTCAATCAGCCCGCCGGTCATCTGGACCCGAACGAAACCCTGATCGAAGCCGCCGTGCGCGAAACCCTCGAAGAAACCGGCTGGGACGTCGAACCCACCAGCGTGATCGGCATTTATCTGTACACCGCACCGAGCAACGGCGTGACTTACCAGCGCGTATGCTTCAGCGCCAAAGCCGTGAAACACCGCCCGGATTATCAGCTGGACGACGGCATCGTCGGCGCCAAGTGGCTGACCCGCGACGAATTATTGGCCCAACGGGACAACTGGCGCAGCGAGCTGATCATCCGTTGCATCGATGATTATCTGGCCGGCAATCGCTTCGGTCTCGAACTGATCCGCCCTTCCCTTTAGCCTTGAGGCTGTGAGCCTGATAGAATCGCGTCCTTTTTCAAGACACTCATTGAATCCCTATGCGTGATCCAGCCCCTTCTGACACATCCAAGAAGCGCGTCATTGTCGGCATGTCCGGCGGCGTGGACTCTTCCGTTTCCGCTCTCCTGCTGATCGAGCAGGGTTATGAGGTGGAAGGCCTGTTCATGAAGAACTGGGAAGAAGACGACGGAACCGAATATTGCACCGCCATGGACGACCTGGCGGATGCTCAGGCCGTATGCGACAAGATCGGTATCAAACTGCACACCGCCAACTTCGCCGCCGAGTACTGGGACAACGTGTTCGAGCATTTCCTGGCCGAATACAAGGCCGGACGCACGCCGAACCCGGACATCCTGTGCAACCGCGAGATCAAGTTCAAGGCGTTCCTCGACTACGCCATGATGCTCGGCGCCGATCTGATCGCGACCGGCCACTACGTGCGCCGCCGTGACATGGATGGCCGCACCGAACTGCTCAAGGGCCTGGATCCGAACAAGGACCAGAGCTATTTCCTGCACGCCGTCGGTGGTGAACAGATCGCCAAGACCCTGTTCCCGGTCGGCGAGCTGGAAAAACCGGAAGTCCGCGCCATTGCCGAGAAATACGAGCTGGCGACTGCCAAGAAGAAGGATTCCACCGGAATCTGCTTCATCGGCGAGCGTCGCTTCAGCGATTTCCTCAAGCAATACCTTCCCGCGCAACCGGGTGAGATCAAGACCACCGAAGGCGAAGTCATTGGCCGTCACCACGGCCTGATGTATCACACCATCGGCCAGCGCCAGGGCCTGGGCATCGGCGGTTTGAAAGACGCCGGAGACGAGCCGTGGTACGTGCTGCGCAAGGATCTGGACACCAACGAACTGATCGTCGGTCAGGGCAACAACCATCCATGGCTGTTCTCCGGCGCCCTGTGCGCTTCGGAAATCTATTGGGTCAACCCGATCGATTTGAGCCAGCCGCTGCGCCTGACGGCGAAGGTCCGCTACCGCCAGAGCGATCAGGCCTGTACGCTGGAAAAAACCGAAAACGGCTACCGCGCCGTGTTCGATGAACCGCAGCGCGCAGTCACCCCGGGCCAGTCGGTGGTGTTCTATGACGGAGAAATCTGCCTCGGCGGCGGCGTGATCGAAGTCGCCGAGCCGTGGAGCGGCCAGGCATGAGCCCGACTCAGGAGCAATTGACCGCCCTGGGTGGCGTGTTTCTCGCCGCCGTACTGGTGGACCGGATCGCCAAGACCGGCCAGACCAACGAGGCCGGCCTGAGCTGCATGCTCGGCAGCCTGCTGGTTCGCGACCCGAAAGACACCCTGGATGTATACGGCGGCGACGACATCAACCTGCGCGACGGTTATCGCGCACTGATCGGCGCGCTCGAGCGCGATCCGAGCACCTTGCAGCGCGAGCCGTTGCGCTATGCCTTGTCGATGCTCGGTCTTGAGCGGCAACTGGCCAAGCGCGACGACATGCTCGACGTGATCAGCAAGCGCTTGCCGCAGATCCAGTCGCAGGTCGAACATTTCGGCCCGGCCCACGAAAACGTGATCGCCGCGTGTGGCGCGCTGTATCAGGACACCCTGAGTACCTTGCGCCAGCGCATCCAGGTGCACGGCGACATGCGCAACCTGCAGCAGCCGAGCAACGCCTCGAAGATCCGCGCGCTGCTGCTCGCCGGCATCCGTTCGGCACGCCTGTGGCGTCAGTTGGGCGGTCATCGCTGGCAATTGGTGATCAGCCGTCGCAAATTGCTCAAAGAGCTTTACCCGCTGATGCGCAGCAGCTGAACCGCGCCTGCAATACCGTTTTGAGTCAGTAACGCGTAATACGCCGGTCAGTTGGCGACGGACCGGCGGATTTTTTCATGTATGATACGCGCCCCATTTCGTTGCCCGACTGTCCGAGAACACCCCATGCAGCTCTCTTCGCTCACTGCGGTTTCCCCTGTTGACGGCCGCTACGCCGGCAAAACCCAGGCCCTGCGCCCGATTTTCAGCGAGTACGGCCTGATCCGTGCCCGTGTTCTGGTTGAAGTGCGCTGGCTCCAGCGCCTGGCCGCTCATGCCGGCATCCCGGAAGTGCCAGCCTTCTCCGCCGAAGCCAACGCCGTTCTGAACGAACTGGCCGAGAACTTCTCGCTGGAGCACGCCGAGCGCGTGAAAGAGATCGAGCGCACCACCAACCACGACGTGAAAGCGATCGAGTACCTGCTCAAGGAGCAGGCGGCCAAGCTGCCGGAACTGGCCAAGGTCAGCGAGTTCATCCACTTCGCCTGCACCAGCGAGGACATCAACAACCTGTCCCACGCCCTGATGCTGCGCGAAGGCCGTGACGACGTGATGCTGCCGCTGATGCGCCAGACCGCCAACGCCATCCGCGAACTGGCCCTGCGCTTCGCCGACGTGCCGATGCTGTCTCGCACCCACGGCCAACCGGCTTCGCCGACCACTCTGGGTAAAGAGCTGGCGAACGTGGTTTACCGTCTCGAGCGCCAGATCGCTCAGGTCGCAGCCGTTCCGCTGCTGGGCAAGATCAACGGCGCTGTCGGCAACTACAACGCCCACCTGTCGGCCTACCCGCAGATCGACTGGGAAGCCAACGCCCGCGCCTTCATCGAAGACGAGCTGGGCCTGGCCTTCAACCCGTACACCACGCAGATCGAGCCGCACGACTACATCGCCGAGCTGTTCGACGCCATTGCGCGTTTCAACACCATCCTGATCGACTTCGACCGTGACATCTGGGGCTACATCTCCCTGGGTTACTTCAAGCAGCGCACCATTGCCGGCGAAATCGGCTCGTCGACCATGCCGCACAAGGTCAACCCGATCGACTTCGAAAACTCCGAAGGCAACCTGGGCATCGCCAACGCGCTGTTCCAGCACCTGGCGAGCAAACTGCCGATTTCCCGCTGGCAGCGCGACCTGACCGACTCCACCGTGCTGCGCAACCTCGGTGTCGGCTTCGCCCACAGCGTGATCGCGTACGAAGCGAGCCTCAAAGGCATCAGCAAACTTGAACTCAACGCCGAAAGGATCGCTGCCGATCTGGACGCCTGCTGGGAAGTCCTGGCCGAGCCGATCCAGACCGTGATGCGTCGCTACAACATCGAAAACCCGTACGAGAAGCTGAAAGAGCTGACACGCGGCAAGGGGATCAGCCCTGAAGCGCTGCTGACTTTCATCGACGGCCTGGACATGCCGGCTGCCGCGAAAGCCGAGCTCAAGCAACTGACTCCGGCCAACTACATCGGCAACGCTGTAGCGCAAGCCAGACGCATCTGATCGACTGCTTGACCCGTTTGAGACGCCCGGCCGCGCCGGGCGTTTTTATTCCCGTCTGAAAAATGCTTTTTTTCAATAGGTTACATATGAATCCCGATACTCCTCTTCAACTTCTGGGTGGTCTCACGGCACGCGAATTCATGCGCGATTACTGGCAGAAAAAGCCGCTGCTGATCCGTCAGGCCTTTCCTGATTTCGAAAGCCCGATCGACGCTGACGAACTGGCCGGTCTGGCCCTGGAAGAAGAAGTCGAATCGCGCCTCGTGATCGAGCATGGCGAGCGCCCATGGGAGCTGCGCCGCGGCCCGTTCGCCGAAGACGAGTTCAGCAAACTGCCGGAGCGCGAATGGACCCTGCTGGTGCAGGCCGTCGATCAGTTCGTGCCGGAAGTCAGCGAACTGCTGGAAAATTTCCGTTTTCTGCCGAGCTGGCGCGTCGATGACGTGATGATCAGCTTCGCCGCCCCGGGCGGCAGCGTCGGCCCGCACTTCGACAACTACGACGTGTTCCTGCTGCAAGGCCACGGCAAGCGCAACTGGAAGATCGGCCAGATGTGTGACTCCGAAAGCCCGCTGCTGCAACACGCGGACCTGCGCATCCTCGCCGAATTCCACGAGACCGAAGAGTGGGTCCTGGAACCGGGCGACATGCTCTACCTGCCGCCGCGCCTGGCTCACTGCGGCGTCGCCGTCGATGACTGCATGACCTATTCGGTCGGCTTCCGCGCACCGAGCGCCGCTGAAGTGCTGACCCACTTCACCGACTTCCTCAGTCAATTCCTGACCGATGAAGAGCGCTACACCGACGCCGATGCCAAACCGGTGAGCGAGGACCCGCATCAAATCCAGCACGATGCACTCGACCGCCTCAAAGCGCTGCTCGCCGAACACATGAGCGACGAACGTCTGCTGCTGACCTGGTTCGGCCAGTACATGACCGAGCCGCGCTATCCGGAATTGGTCGTCGGCCCGGAAGAAGTCGAGGAAGAGGACTTCCTCGGCGCCCTTGAAGACGGCGCCATTCTGATCCGCAACCCGAGCGCCCGACTGGCCTGGTCCAACGTCGATGACGACCTGCTGCTGTTCGCCAGCGGCCAGAGCCGTTATCTGCCAGGCAAGCTGCGCGAGCTGCTGAAGCTGATCTGCTCCGCCGATGCGCTGCACACCGACAACCTCGGTGACTGGCTGAGCGATGAAGACGGTCGCGGCCTGCTGTGCGAACTGGTCAAACAGGGCAGCCTGGGGTTCGCCGACGATGAATAAGATTCGCGTACGCGTTGCAGACTGGCAAAAGGACAACGCCGAGATCCGCCGCATTCGCGAAACGGTGTTCATTGCCGAACAGTCGGTGCCACCCGAGCTCGAGTGGGATGCCGATGACGCCACGGCAGTGCACTTCCTGGCCTTCGAAGGCGACTTTCCGATCGGCACTGCCCGCCTGTTGCCCGATGGGCATATCGGCCGGGTTTCGGTGCTCAAGGACTGGCGCGGACTGAAGGTCGGCGATGCACTGATGCAGGCGGTCATCGCCCAGGCCGAAGCTCGCGGACTGAAGCAGCAGATGCTCAGCGCGCAGGTTCAGGCGACCCCGTTCTATGAGCGCCTGGGGTTCAAACTGGTCAGCGAGGAATTCCTCGAGGCCGGGATACCCCATGTCGACATGGTTCGTCACTCGTCATAACGCTGGACGAGCACCACAAAACGCCCCGCCATCGACCGATGCCGGGGCGTTTTGCTGTCTACGATTCAACTTGCCCCACCCCGGGCCGACAAACTGGCAATATCAAGCCTTTCGAAAGCGGAGATAACGGACATGTCCCTACGCACCCTGCTCACCACACTGCTGCTCGGCTGCAGCTTTTCGGTGCTGGCAGCCACAGAAATCGTGCCCCTCAAATACCACACCAGCGCGGACATGCTGCCGGTGGCTCAGGACTTCATCGGCAAGGACGGCCAGGTCAGCGCCTATGGCAATCAGTTGATCGTCAAGGCCGAGCCGGACAAGATTCAGGAACTCAAAGCACTGCTCACGCAGCTCGACACCGCACCCAAACGCCTGCTGATTACCGTCGACACCAACGAAAACAATCAGCAGAACACCGGCGATCAGCAAACCAGAATCATCAACTACAGCACCGCCAGCCGCGACGGCGGCATTCAGCAGATTCAGGCCAGCGAAGGCACACCTGCCCTGATCCAAGTGGGCCAGAGCGTGCCGATCACCAGCAGCCAGAGCAATTCCTGGGGCGATTACAGCAGCCAGACCCAATATCGCAACGTGACTCAAGGTTTCTACGTCACCGCCAGCGTCACCGGCGACACCGTTCATCTGGCAATCAGTACCAACCGTGACCGCATGAGCCAGGAACGTCCCGATGTAGTGAACGTGCAAAGCACCGACACAACCGTCACCGGACGCCTGGGCGAATGGATCACCCTGGCCGGCGTGAATCGCGAGACTCAGGCCGACAAACAGGGCCTGACCCGCAGCTACTCGACTCAAGGCCGGGATGACATGACGTTGCGGGTGAAAGTCGACACGTTGGACTAAAGCACCGAAAACTGACTGATTAGTCGTATTAGACCAAAGATGTAGTGCTTTAAAAAAAGCACTACAAAACGTTTGACGAGCCAAAAAAGCGAAGGCATGATGGCCTCGCTCCCGCTAATCAGAGGCCCTGGCAAGGGCCTTCGAAGCGATGTTCGCACCTACCCCGCGAACCGTTTCGTGTCTGTACCGCCCACAAGGCGTGTTTGACGAGGTTGCCGACTGGAACGAAGTTGTCCCGAGGGACGGAAGCGTAATTAGGTAACCCGGCTTCACACTGTAGCTCGCACCAGGGCCCACGACGCCCGAACGCGCCCGCCAGTTCGCCTTTACCTGCTCACCTCCCCTCGAGCCCATCGTTCATCCCGTCGCCTGCCCCGCCGAATACGACCTGACCATCCCAGGCTTCTGGTCAGCGAGCGCAAGGAATTTTCCACCGCAGAACAACTTTTCATAAAGACGCGACGAGGTTTATCTCCATGGCACTGACACGCGAACAGCAAATTGCAGCCCTTGAAAAAGACTGGGCTGAAAACCCGCGCTGGAAAGGCGTGACTCGCACTTACTCCGCTGCTGACGTCGTCCGCCTGCGTGGCTCGATCCAACCCGAGCACACCCTGGCACGCATGGGCGCCGAGAAGCTGTGGAACCTGGTGACCCAGGGTGCCAAGCCGTCCTTCCGCCCAGAGAAAGACTTCGTCAACTGCATGGGCGCCCTGACCGGCGGCCAGGCTGTTCAACAGGTCAAGGCCGGTATCCAGGCGATCTACCTGTCGGGCTGGCAAGTCGCTGCGGACAACAACTCCGCCGAATCGATGTACCCGGATCAGTCGCTGTACCCGGTGGACTCGGTTCCAACCGTGGTCAAGCGCATCAACAACTCGTTCCGTCGTGCCGACCAGATCCAGTGGAAAGCCGGCAAGAACCCGGGCGACGAAGGCTACATCGACTACTTCGCGCCAATCGTGGCTGACGCCGAAGCCGGCTTCGGCGGCGTACTGAACGCCTACGAACTGATGAAGAGCATGATCGAAGCGGGCGCCGCCGGCGTTCACTTCGAAGACCAGCTGGCTTCTGTGAAAAAATGCGGCCACATGGGCGGCAAGGTACTGGTTCCAACCCAGGAAGCCGTGCAGAAGCTGACCGCTGCGCGTCTGGCTGCTGACGTTGCCGGTGTACCGACCATCATCCTGGCCCGTACCGACGCCAACGCTGCCGACTTGCTGACTTCCGATTGCGACCCGTACGACCAGCCGTTCGTGACCGGCACCCGTACCCAGGAAGGCTTCTACAAGGTGCGTGCAGGTCTGGATCAGGCCATCGCCCGTGGCCTGGCCTACGCTCCTTACGCCGACTTGATCTGGTGCGAAACCGCCAAGCCGGACCTGGAAGAAGCCCGCCGTTTCGCCGAAGCGATCAAGAAGGAGTACCCGGACCAGATCCTGTCGTACAACTGCTCGCCTTCCTTCAACTGGAAGAAAAACCTGGACGACGCGACCATCGCCAAGTTCCAGCGCGAACTGTCCGCCATGGGTTACAAGCACCAGTTCATCACCCTGGCCGGCATTCACAACATGTGGCACAGCATGTTCAACCTGGCGCACGACTACGCCCGCAACGACATGACCGCCTACGTGAAACTGCAAGAGCAGGAATTCGCTGACGCCGCCAAGGGCTACACCTTCGTGGCTCACCAGCAGGAAGTGGGCACCGGCTACTTCGACGACATGACCACCGTGATCCAGGGCGGCACCTCCTCGGTGACCGCGCTGACCGGCTCGACCGAAGAAGAACAGTTCCACTGATCGAGTTCGCTGAGCAAACGGCCTTTGCGGACCGTATAGAAAGCTAACCGCATTGCCGAAAAACTGACGCCCCGACCGGTTCGGGGCGTTTTTTTGCCCGTGAGAATCGCAAAGACACAGCACATGCCGGGCGGGAGCGAGCCTGCTCGCGAAGGCATTGTCCCAGCTTGCACATGCTGTGACCGACCCACTGCTTTCGCGAGCAGGCTCGCGCCCACAGGAAAAGCGTCAGCCGCACGACAAAACATTGATCCAGAGCGGTATTCGCACGACAAAAATCGGTTAAAACGGGCGCCGCCGCTACTTGCAGTAACGCGGATATAAGACAACTTCCCAACTGCCCAATCGCTGAACTGTTACAAAACCACTCCAAACGATATCAATTATCATTTAGCAGCAACTATGTTCGTTACATTTCCCA